>JAEZAA010000089.1 GCA_023430625.1 Pseudomonadota bacterium | reverse complement strand
TCCACCACCTGCGCCGCGTCCAGGATATCGGTCGCACCGGACGCCCGCCCCACCGCCGCCGGATCCGGGTAGTGTTGGGGCTGAACCAGATACAAGCGCGTAAACCCCATGTTCTTCATGGCGCGGGCGACGGCACCGATGTTTCCTGGATGGGAAGTATTGATTAGGACAATACGGATTCGGTCAAACATCAGACCCCCTGATTGGTGGAAGCCGGAAATGGTACCAGAAGTAACGGCTTTTATCCGCATTCCCCTGTAACCGGAAGTTTAATCTGCTATGATACGCGCCCCGGACTGTACCTGATCTTGACCGGCTGTTATTTCCCCCAGTTCTTTAAAAGTGAATCCGCTATGCAACCCATGATCAACATTGGCCTGCGGGCTATTCGTTCGGCCAACGAACAACTGATGCTGGCGCTTGAGCGCG
This sequence comes from Pseudomonadota bacterium, assembly GCA_023430625.1. Classification (GTDB taxonomy): domain Bacteria; phylum Pseudomonadota; class Gammaproteobacteria; order Pseudomonadales; family Oleiphilaceae; genus JAEZAA01. The sequence continues at coordinate 45,952 of JAEZAA010000089.1, read as the reverse complement.
ACGGCGGAAAAGCTGCAACATCCCAGGATCTTAAAAAATTCCTGTCCCAGCTCGAAGTTTCCTACTACGACACCCTCGCCCGTGCCCTGGCACGCGCCTATCCGGCCCACAAGATTGCAAAGCGGGGTGATTTTCAGGGAATCGAAAAAGGCTTCAGCTGGCACATTTCCAATATTCACAACCCTCTCAGCCTGCTCCGCAATCTGCCGGACTGGGCCATTTCGGTCGTGTGTAAAAAGAATGGTGTGGCCGAACATGCCCTTCTGACGGCACCAGCCCAGCACGACGAGTTCACCGCCAGCCGAGGCGCCGGTGCCTCATTGAACGGGCGTCGCATCCGCGTTGGCACCCTGGCCAATCTTGAGCATGCGATTGTTAGCACCAACCTGCTCACCACCGTAAATGTCGACAACACGACACCTAGCCCGGTTTTTTGCGAGCTGCTGAATTCCGCATTCCAGGTCCGCACCAGCCAATGCTCGGCACTGGACCTGGTCCAGGTCGCTGCCAATCGGCTGGATGCGGTGGTTCTGGATCAACTCGTACCAATGGATTTGTCGGCCGCACTGCTGATTTGCAAGGAAGCCGGCGCGCTTGCAGGTGACCTGAACGGGCAGCCAGGCACCGAATCAAACCGCCGCCTGGTCTGCGCAGGGCCCAAACTGTTCAAGACCACCACGCAGAAACTGCACAGCCTGAAGGACGCGGCCGCACAGTAAGCCGCCCCCCTTGCGAACGCGCAAGAAACGCCTGAAACAAAAAAGCCGGATTTCAAATCCGGCTTTTTTATTCCCTCGACACAGTCGTCGGCAGGACAGACTCACTAGCCCTAGGGGCGCAGGTCAGCTTCCGAGCCTTCACCCTCTTCCTTCTGGGGCAGCAAAAAGTCTTCCTTCGACGCGCCCATCATCAAGGCAATCGCCGTTGCCACGTAAATCGATGAATAGGTACCAAACCCAACACCGATCAACAATGCCAACGCGAAATAATGAATGGCCTCGCCACCAAACACAAACAACGCGAGCGTTACCAACAACGTCGTACCGGACGTCACCAGTGTTCGAGCGAGTGTTTGAGTCAAAGACACATTCACAACGCCCAGGGGTTCCATCTTCCTGATCTTACGAAAATTTTCCCGAATCCTGTCGAAGACCACGATCGAGTCATTAAGGGAATAACCGATAATCGCCAGTATCGCTGCTAGAACCGTCAGATCGAAGTCCCACTGAAACAGCGCGAAGGCACCCAGGGTGACAATCACGTCATGCACCAGAGCGATAACCGATGAGATCGCAAACTTGAACTGGAAACGCATGGCCACATAAACGAGGATGCCGCCCAGTGCCAGCAGCAGGGCCAAGCCACCCTTCTCCCGCAACTCCTCACCTACCTGCGATCCGACATACTCGGAGCGGCGCAGCTCTACCTCAGCACCGTCGGCACGCAGCGTATTCACCACTTGCTCGCCAATCTCATCACCGTCCTGCTGCAAACGCACGACCAGGCTGGTTTCCGTGCCAAAGCGCTGAACAATCACATTGCTAAATCCCTGTGCCTGAAGTTTTTCACGCACCTCCGACACTACAGGTGGCTCCGCAAACTCAACTTCAACCAGGGTTCCACCCGTAAAATCCAGGGCAAAGTTAAAACCCTTCACCGCAATGGCAGCGATGGAGCCAACCGTCAGAACCAATGACAAAATAATCATTGGAATCCGGATTTTCATGAAATCATATGTTTTACCAGCTGTGTTCAGCATGGTTATACCCTCTTCACACGGCCGATGGATAATTGCTTCACGTTGCGGCCACCATAAACCAGATTGACCATGGCCCGCGTTACCGTAATCGCTGTAAACATCGACACCACGATACCCACCATCAAGGTGACCGCGAATCCTTTCACTGGCCCGGTACCCAGGCCAAACAGGATCACTGCGACCAGCAAGGTGGTAATGTTACCGTCGAAAATTGCCGAGAATGCCCGGTCATAACCGGCTCGAATGGCAGCCTGCGGCGGCAACCCGTTGCCGAGTTCCTCCCGGATCCGGGCGTTGATCAGCACGTTGGCATCCACCGCCATACCCAGGGTCAACACGATACCGGCAATACCGGGCATGGTCAGGGTTGCACCGAATATCGACATGGCGGCGATCATCAGGACGATGTTCAGCACCAGCGCAACGTTGGCAAACACGCCAAACAGCCGATAGGCCAGCAACATCCAGATGACAATCCCTGCAAATCCGATCAGGGTCGACTTGATTCCCGCATCGATGTTTTGCTGCCCCAGGCTCGGGCCAATGGTCCGTTCTTCGGCGAAATAAATCGGCGCCGCCAACGCACCCGCACGCAACAGCAGTGATAGTTCACGCGCCTCGGCGATCGAATCAAGGCCCGTAATCCGGAACGAGCTGCCCAGCGTGGTCTGAATGGTTGCCAGGCTGATAATGCTCTTCTCGGTATAGGTCCGCGGCGCTACGCGCTCACCATTGGTCGCTTGCGCCTGAGCACCGTCCTCGCGGGTCTTACGCTCAACGAACAATACCGCCATACGACGGCCGACCGCATCGGAGGTAACGCGGCCCATAATGTTGCCGCCACGTCCGTCCAGGGTGATATTGACCTGCGGCTGACCGTTCTCGTCGAAGCTTTGGTTGGCATCGGACACGCTGTCGCCGGTCACGATAATGTCGCGATCCAGCGCCGCGGTACGGCCCGGCTGGCCACGGAACGCAAATTCATCTGTGCTGGCGCGGGATGCATCGGCCCGGGCCTCCAAGCGAAACTCCAGGTTAGCCGTCTGACCAATGACCCGCTTGGCCTGGGCGGTGTCCTGCACGCCTGGCAGCTCCACCACAATTCGGTTGCGACCTTGGCGCTGAACCAATGGCTCAGCCACACCCAACTCGTTTACCCGGTTGCGCAGCGTGGTCAGGTTCTGCTTGATGGCATAGTCCTCGATGGCACTGACCTGAGCATCGGACAGGCGCAGCTCAAGCAGGAAATCATCCCCCCGCTCCCGGGTTACCACTTCGAAATCAGTGAACTCGCGGCGAACCAGGCTGATGGCACGCTCACGCTCATCCTCTTGCTTGAAGACAGCGACCGCTCCCCGATTACCGGTCGGCTCAACCGTCCGATAACGGATTTTTTCTTCCCGCATACGCTGCTTGATTTCGCTCACGTACACTTCCAAGCGCTGCTTGAGGGCTTCTGGGATATCAACTTCCAGCAGAAAGTGCACCCCACCCCGCAAGTCCAGACCCAGCTTCATGGGTGCGGCACCGATTGCCGTCAGCCATTCCGGCGTCGTTGGCGCCAGGTTCAAGGCGACGACGTAATTGGAACCGAGCGCCCGTTGCAGCACAGACTTGGCGCGCAGCTGGCTTTCACTGGTATCGACCCGGACAGCGACATTACCTTCGCCGACTTCCGGGTCGCGGTATTCGATGCCCGCTTCACGCAGAGCCTGCTCCGCACGGGACAATACATCCTGATCGATCACGGTCGTGGCGCTAGCTCCACTCACCTGAACAGCATAATCATCGGGATACAAATTCGGTGCGGCGTAGAGAAAACCAATGCCGATCAAAAACAGGATCAGCAGGTATTTCCAGAGGGGGTACTTGTTGAGCATGGAGCGCCCATTCCTTTCTTGTAATTGCTATTGCCGCAAGGTCTGAGCCATGACGGCAAACCTTTTCAACACCGGTCGCGAGGTCAAACCGCGCCGGGGGCGCGGCGCTTCGGCTTAGATTTCCTTGAGCGTGCCCTTGGGCAATGCAGCGGCAACAGCCACCTTCTGCACCTTGATCTCCACACCTTCGGCAATCTGGATGACGACAAAGTCGTCTTTGACACGGACGATACGGCCGGCGATTCCGCCACTGGTAACCACCTCGTCACCCTTGTCGAGACCGGAAATCAGCTGCCGGTGCTCCTTGGCACGCTTGCTCTGAGGGCGCCACAGCAGGAAATAAAACAACAGGATAAAGCCGCCGAGAAACACAACCTGCATGAGTGCGCCCGGGCCTTGCGGGACCGCTTCCTGAGCGGAAGCCAGTGCCGGCACAAGTGCCAGACCAAGAGCCAGTGAGGTGTGGAGCCGTAGAGATACCATGCAATCTTCTCCGAGTTTAAGATTCGCGCAGCTATTCAAATATTCGCGCGGCAATCGCGTTTTCAACGTGTTAGCGCTGGTGTCGACTCACCCCGACGCTGGTAGAAGGTGTCGACGAAGTCGGACAATTTACCTGCTTCAATGGCTTGACGCAAACCCGCCATGAGATTCTGGTAATACCGTAAATTGTGAATGGTATTTAACTGGGCACCCAGCATTTCGCCGCAGCGGTCCAGGTGGTGCAAATATGATCGCGTGAAGTTGCGGCAGGTATAACAGTCGCAATCCGCATCCAGGGGCGTGGTCGCCTGACGATGCTGCGCGTTGCGAATCTTAATGACGCCGGTGCTGGTGAACAAATGCCCGTTCCGTGCGTTCCGGGTTGGCATCACACAGTCGAACATGTCGACACCACGCCGCACGGCTTCGACGATGTCTTCGGGCTTGCCGACCCCCATCAGGTAGCGCGGACGATCCTGCGGCAACGACGGCGTCAGGTGATCGAGCACCCGCATCATCTCGTCTTTCGGCTCACCGACCGACAGGCCACCAATGGCATAGCCATCAAAGCCAATCTCCTGCAGACCGGCGAGTGATTCCTCGCGCAGCTCAGGATACATGCCGCCCTGGACAATCCCGAACAGTGCAGATGGATTGTCGCCATGCGCCTGCTTACTGCGCCGTGCCCAGCGCAGGGAGAGCTCCATGGATTTGCGCGCTTCAGCGGGCGTCGCCGGATAAGGCGTGCACTCATCGAAGATCATCACGATATCGGAGCCCAGCGCCCGCTGAACCTCCATGGAACGCTCGGGCGTCAGTTCGACCAACGCGCCATCCACGGGTGAGCGAAACTTCACGCCCTGCTCGGTAATCTTGCGGAGCTCGCCGAGACTGAACACCTGAAAACCGCCGGAATCCGTCAGGATCGGCTTGGACCAGCCAATAAAGTCATGCAGGTCGCCATGTTCAGCCACAACACTGGTGCCCGGCCGCAACATCAAATGAAAGGTGTTGCCGAGAATGATGTGGGCGCCGATCTCTTCGATATCTCTCGGCAGCATACCTTTCACAGTGCCATAGGTGCCGACCGGCATAAACGCAGGCGTTTCCACAACACCCCGGGGAAACGTCAGCCGCGCCCGGCGGGCCTGGCCATCGGTCTGCATCAATTCAAAGCGCATAAAGCAGGAGTCAGTCACATCCACTCTCCCAGGAACAAGCTAAACAGGTAGAAGACGGCATCGGATCCGGCTCTAGGAGCCGGGCATGATAAAACAGGTTTTGACAGAATGAGCTAAATTGACGCCGATATTGGGTCAATCCGGTCAGGAAGCGGCTGCCGCGCGTTCGATAAACATGGCATCGCCATAGCTGAAAAAGCGGTATTGCTGACGCACGGCTTCGGCATACGCTGCCAGCACCCGATCACGTCCAGCAAATGCGGACACCAGCATCAGCAGGGTCGAACGAGGCAAGTGGAAATTGGTGATCAAGGCATCGACGCTGCGGAACTGGTAGCCGGGGTAAATGAAGATATCCGTGTCCCCCACCATGGGTTCGATGTGTCCTGAGTGGCTGGCGGATTCCAACGCCCGCACACTGGTGGTTCCCACGGCAATCACTCGCCCGCCCTGCTCTCGGGTCTGCCTGATCCGCGCGCAGACCTGCTCGCTGACCTCGACCCACTCGGAGTGCATCTGGTGCTGGGTAATTTCTTCAACCCGAACCGGTTGAAATGTGCCAGCTCCCACATGCAGTGTCACAAAAGCTTTGCCCACGCCTTTTTCATCAAGCGCCGCCATTAAGGCCTCATCGAAATGCAGCCCCGCGGTGGGTGCGGCAACCGCGCCTTCCCGGCGGGCATAAACAGTCTGATAGCGCTCCCGATCGGTGTATTGATCCGGGCGATCAATATAGGGCGGCAGCGGCATATGGCCTTGGGCATGCAACACCGAAAGAACGGTTTGCCCCTGCGGAAATCTCAAGCGGAAGAGGTCGCCCTGACGCTCCATCATTTCCAGTTGAGTACCCTCATCCAGAATGATCCGGGATCCGGGCTTGGGCGACTTGCTGGCGCGTACATGCGCCAGTGCAACGCGCTCACTCTCAATCCGCTCCACCAGAATCTCGATGTGCCCACCCGTTTCCTTCTTGCCAAACAGCCGCGCGGGTATCACCCGGGTGTCGTTGAATACCAGCAGATCATTCGGATTCAGGAGATCCAGAATGTCCTGAAAATGCCGGTGAGCCATCGTGCCGGTGACCGGATCAAGGCACAGCAGACGGCTACCCGCGCGTTCCGGCGCCGGGTAACGGGCAATTAATTCATCTGGCAATTCGAAATCGAAGTCGGAAACCTGCATGGATACGAAACGAGCAATGGCGACGAGGGTTGATTAGCTTAACGGAATTGGTCTGACCTGACCAGTTAAGGATCGCGGCCAGCGAGGGTCACATGGCGGCATTGCTAATAAAGAATCGTTGACGGCCCCTACCGAGACGCTATAATGCGCAGCCAATGGCAGCGTGGTGAAATTGGTAGACACGCCGGATTCAAAATCCGGTGGGGTAAAACCCGTGTCGGTTCGACTCCGACCGCTGCTACCATCCAGAATTGTTCCGATCGTTTCTTCCCTTCCCGATCTTCTCAACCGACTCTCTTTCTGTTCTGCTCCAGACATTGCAAAGCAGCGCCGTGGCTTATGATTTCCAAGCCATAAACCGGCTGGCACGCCTTTGCATTGCCGCCAAATAAGAACTGCGATTATCGGGAAATGGAGAAATTTCAGATGGCGGCCGGCGACTAGAGCCGACCCTGTTTGTTACTGCGGCTTGAACCCAGTTACTGCAATTCGAACACCAGAATCTGCTTGCTGTTCTTGACCAACATTTTCAGCGTACGAACGCCCTGCTCGTCCACCAACGCTCCCGTGCCACCATAGGTGGTCTTGCGCAGAGTGCTGGGGCAGTTGCTCAAATCTTCGATCAGGAGGCTGAACTGATACAGATTGTATGCGCTGTCCGGCACGGACACGGTTCCACGATAGCTGCACGACTCATCATATCCGGTGAAGGTGCCATCTGGGGAAAACACCAGTGTAATGCTCTGCCCTTCGTTCACCGAGGCGCCACCGAACACACCGAGGTCGGACAAAGTCGTGATCGAAGCACCCTTTAGGGATTCCGCCGCATCGTAAGCGGCCTCGAAGGTATACAACTTCAGATTGTCGAACTCGATGTCGCCGGTCCAATGGTCCCGGGCCACCAGTTCGCCAGTAATCTTGGCGTGACGCAACTGTTCGGGATTCGGATCAGGATTATCCGGAGTCGCGGTAGGACTATAGGAATAAACATCCAGATAGCCGCGAAACTCATTCCCTTCGATATTGCGCAACTCACCACGCCCAAGGAAATCGCCATTGGCGTTGTCAGAAATGATCCGCACATGCCCGTTACCGTCGGCCATGATGAAGAGATCGTGCGCACCCGCTTGAGGATTAGAGTCCACTTCCAGCAAATCAGTCAGGGTACCGCGCCAGATGCCGGCGGGATTGGCCTTCTCTTCCGGTGCGGGTCCATCCGACGATCCTCCCCCACTGCACGCGGCCATGGATGAAACAAGCACAACGGCGAACAGCGGTTTGAACATTCGGTGAATCTCCCAAGGTGATGCTAACGTTTCCGAGTTAACTGTGATTGGGGTCAAATTGCAATCCCCGGAAAACGTCGGTCCGTGATTTTGTGGAGCGGGCAACATTCCATGCCAAACCCGCACCACCGCCTCGGGATCTCTGGAAAAGATCGAGCCTTATAACTGATCAACCCGACCTACGACTCATCAACCCAACTTATAGCTGATCGAATAAAGAGATGCCCGTTACCCGAGTATAGGTCTGTTGCGCCGCTTGCAGCACGAAACTTTCCATGGTCATCCGGCTTACCGCCTCGGCGTAATCCAGGTCCTGCAACTCCGACAGCACTTCCTTGCTCAAAACCGCGACGTCTGCGTGCATCTCCCGGGTGCTCTCGATCACGTTGAGGCGGGCGCCGATGCGGCCACGCGTGTCCAGGATCGCCGTTTCAGCGTTCTTCAGATCCACCAGGGTATTGTCGAGCAAGTTAGACAGTACCTTCTGTCCCTCTTCGCCTGGCACCACATGTTCCAGGCCGTAGATCAGCTTTTCCACCGTGGTCAGAAAACCTTGCTTCGGCGTTGTCTCGATCAGGAAACTATCCTTCTCCCGCGGCTGGCCTTCGATCTCGAACTGGACCCCGGCAACGCTGATGGGCGCACCCTGAACGTAAGGCTGACTGGACGCCAGCACCTTGTTGTTCGACGCCAGCTTGATCGTATAACTGGTTCCGTCAGCCTCGAACTCAACCACCATGCGATCGGGATAAATGGCCTCGAACGCCTCCTGGTCAATCACCTGTCCAGTCGAAATGGTCGCCGGCGGTTGTGCGGTATTGGACGGGCTGGCGCTTGTAGTAAAGGTTTTCTGAGCGCTGGGCACATCCATGAACAGGCGCTTGCCGTTCTCGCTGGTGGCCACCGTGACGCTTTTATCGACCTGAATGTAGCGCTGCCCTTCGTCGCCCTGGTAGCGGTAGTGGCCAGACACATCCTTCACAAACGGCGCCTGCTTGCCCTGATAGCCCGCAAACATGAATTCGCCACTGGCATCCTTGGAGTTCATCATGCCCGCGAGCTGATCGAGACGCTGGCGCAGCTCGGCAGCAATGGTGTTCTTATCTTCCACGCTCAAGGCGCCGTTACCCGCCTGCGTGGTCAGCTCCCGTACACGGTGCAAAATATCGTTCATGCTGCCAAGCAGATCGTCCTGCATGGTCAGCCGGTTCTCTGCCATATCGATATTGCTCTGATACTGCTTGTTCAGAGACAGCTCCTGGTTAAGCTGCACGATACGAGCCGAAGCCACGGGATCGTCACTGGGCGTCAACAGGCGCTTACCAGTGGAGATCTGCATTTGCGTCTTCTGCAACTGGCTGTTGACGTCCTGCATGCTGTTCAGGCCGCGCCCGAACATCTGTTGAGTCGATATACGCATAATCTGATCTCCCGCCCTATCTCACTCGCTGCTCAACGGACCGATGCCGCTTAACGGAAGGTTGCGATCAAGGTATCGAACAACTCCCGCGCGATACCCATTACTTTGGCGGAGGCATTGTAGGCCGCCTGGAACTGGATCAGCTTGCCAGCCTCTTCGTCCAGGTTCACGCCCGACATGGACTGCCAACTGGCCTCTGACTGGCGCAGCAACGACTGGGACGCCTCCTGATTCATCCGGGCCTGATTGGTCGCCGTACCGACCGTCTCCACCAGTTGCGAATAGGACTCGGTGTAGGTGGATATGCCGCCGCTCATTGTTCCTGCAGTTTCCAGGCCAATCATGGCGAGCGCATTGCGGTTATCGGATACACCGCCGGCGTTATAGCCGATGGTGAAGCTGTCTCCCTGCTTGGCCACACCAGCCAATGAGAACTGAAAGCCCTGATAGCTGGATACCGCTTCCGGCACCATGGCAAAGAGGCCCGTATTATTGGCCGACAGGGTCTGGCCATCCGCCAGCCTGACATCGAGATAACCGCCGACGGTTGCCGTATCCCCCACGGCAAGCGCAGTACCCGCGGCATCGTTGGGGCTGCGCACTGTCGCGCCGCCGGCTCCGGTCACGCCAACGCTGACGTCTTCTCCGGTGGCGGAGCGAAGACGAATTGAAGCACCATCACTCACCGCGTAGATGCCCGCGTCCTTCAAGGCACCGTTCTGATTGATCAACGCCGCGAAGTCATCCGCTGTCGGCACTACACCCGCATCCAGGCTCAAGCTCTGCCCGTTGATCTCCAGTGTCATGCCCGCCGCGCCCGTCGGCACGATCGTCAGATCGGTGTATGCATTGGCCTGCACACCCGGCTGACTATTGAGAGCAGCGGCGATGTCCTTGGCGCTGCTGTTCGCGCCGATGGAGAGCGTCGTGCTGGTGAGCGCGCCCGTGGCGGAATTGCGCGAGCGCAGGGTGAGATCTTGCGCCGGATATCCATTGGTGCCATCGGTACGGACTTGCGCCAGTACCGTACCAGCACCCTCTAAAGCTCGCACCATCGTTGCACCGGGATCATCCGCGAACAGATTGCGGGAGGCGCCGGTGTACAACTGGTTGGTGATGGGCGGATCCAAAGGCTTCGGATTGGCCGGGTCGCTGTTATCCAGGATTTCATACCGGTTATCGGTTACAAACCGCACGATCAAGGGCGGCGCCAGCTTGCCGGCTTCGGCAAAGGCCGGCAACAATTGGCCGCTGGCATCGCGCATATCCAAGATGCGACCGGCACTGATTTCGGCGCTACCGGTGTTGCCCAGGCTGGCTTCGCCGCGAACGGCTTGCCCCAGCGCAACCTCCTCCGGCCGCTCGAGTGCCACCGACATATCGCGCGCGCCCTGGCGGGTGGGCGTAATCAAAAAGCGATCACCCTGCTGAAAGCTGCCGGCTTCCAGATGAATGCGAAACCCATCCAGTTCCAGGCTGTTGGGCAGAGGACCAGCCAGAACACCCTGATTCATGATTGTGCCGCTGGCCTTATCTACGATGGCATAGTGACCATTGGATGGCCCGGTAAACTGGAGCTCATAATCGAGCGTGGTCAGCCTGCTGGCATCAGTGATTTCAACGCCAACCACACGATCCGCCGGCAGCGCGTTCTGCCGATTGCCGCTGACCCGTGCCAATTGCGCCTGACGGCTGTTGATGTCGGTGAAGAAGTCGCTGCCGACATTGCCCTCGAGATCAATCCCCATTTCGTGCTGGGCGTTGAGGGATTCCGCCAGTGTTAACGCCAGGCGCCCCACGGAATTCATGGTCTGGGGCAGTACTTCGTCGCGAAACCGCAGAATGCCGCCGATCTTGCCGCCACTCAGCTGCGAGCTGACCGCATTACGGACGCCGTTCTCGCTAAAGTAGATGTCCTGGCGGGTCGGATCGGCCGCATTGGTGCCAAGCTCCAGGCGATTGGCCCGACTCCCGGACACCAGTGCCTGGCCTTTGCCAATGAACACATTGACGCGGCCATCGCCCTGGTCGACGGCGGTAACCGACACGATTTCCGACAACTGGCGCAGCATCTTGTCACGCTGATCCAATAGCTCGCTGGGCGACTGGCCATTCTTGCTGGCCACGACAATGGCCGTATTGAGCTCGCCGATTCCCTGCGCCAGAGAGTTTACCTGCTCCACCAGCGACGACAGTTCCTGATTCGCGTTCTGCCCCAGTTGATCAAGCCGGCTATATACGGAACTGAACCGGTTGGCCAAGCCCTCCGCCTCGCTGAGCAGCATCGTACGCTGGGGAATGGCCGAAGGATCATCGGCGGCACTCTGCAGCGCCTTGAAGAAATTGGCCATGGCCGGTGCCAAGCCCGTGGCGGAATCTGCCAGCAGGCCGTCGACCTGGCTCACGAAGCCGAGCATGCTGCTGTACTCGGCGTGGGTGGAGGCATCCAACCGCAGCTGGGTGACCAGGAATTGGCTGGTAATGCGCTCGATGTTGGCAACCTGAACGCCTGTACCCTGATAGCCGCCGGCCCGGTACTGGGATTGCGTGCTCTCCAGGTTGACCCGTTGACGGCTGTAACCGTCGGTATTGGCGTTGGAAACGTTGTTACCGGTGGTGTTCAGGGCCGACTGATGGGCATTGAGACCGGTCAGGCCAATTTTGATCAGCGTGTTGCTCATACCCTATCTCCTAGCCTCCCACCTTATCCACGGCCGCCTGCAGGCGTTCGCCGCGCATAATGCGGGTGATCTTGTCGCTGTAGCGGGGGTCGGTGGCATAGCCCGCCTGCTGCAATTCGCTGACAAAAGCCTCGCTGTCGTCGCGCTGGGCCAGTGCCTCCTTGTAACGGGGGTTGCTGCGCAGGAAGTCCAGGTAATCCCGGAAACTGTCGGCATAGGAGTCATAAGCACGAAAATGCGCCTTCTCCCGCAGTGGCACACCATCCCGATATTCGAGGGTGGAAACCTGGGCGCTCTCGCCTGTCCAGCGGCTATCCGCCTTGATACCGAACAGATTGAAACTGCTGCCGGCGCCGCGCGGAATCACATGGCGACCCCAACCGGTCTCAAGCGCCGCCTGGGCGACCAGCACCTTGGGATCAACGCCAAGATCAGCTGCGACGTCCTTGGCGATGGGATACAGATGGGCCACAAACTCTTCCGGCGTTTCGAACTTGATGGGATCCAGCGGACGCGCCTCAATGCCGGACACCGGCGCCTGCTTAGACGGCTGGTCCCGGTACAGATTGCGCGTGGCTTCCAACCGATCCACCAGGGCGCCGACCTGATCCAGAGATTCTTGGGCGTCCTTCTTGATGACAGGTTGATACAGATCCCGGGCATAATCCTTGAGGGTGCGTTCCACCGCCGGGGCCTGCGGTTCAGCGGCCTCTGGCGCTTTCATCAGTCCACCGCCCAGCTGGCGCATCAAGACTTCGGTCAGCCCCAGCCCGCGGTTCTGGGCCAGATCGATGCTGAGCTGACTGTCGAACATGTCCTGATAGAACTGGGTCTGCTCGCTGTTGAGCATGTTCCCTTCGGAAAAACTGGCGTTGGCCGCCCGCATGCTTTTCAGCATCATTGACACGAAGATCGACTCGAACTGACGCACCGCCGCTTTCAGCGCCTCGGGGTTGTCCCGCTGGGACTTCGCCTTGAGCGACTGCAGCTGCGTCAGGTCCGTGTAGGTCTGAGAATCGGGAAGCGGTGTCTTGCCAATCATGATTTACCTCGGGATGCGCCGGCCAAAACCGGCGCGCAATCTCGTCGTTCCCAGGGAAAATGCAATTAGTGGGCCAAGTTAGATGACGATCAGTTCCGCGCGCAGGGCACCGGCTTGTTTCAAGGCTTCCAGCACTGCCATCACATCGCCGGGCGCCGCTCCCACCTGATTCACGGCCCGCACGATATCGTTGAGCGTGGTGGCGGGGCCGAACTGGAACATACGCGCAGGCTCTTGATTTACTTCAATATCCGTTCTCGGCACCACGGCGGTATTGCCACCCGCCAAGGCATTGGGTTGAATCACGTCGGGATTCTCGCTGATGGTCACCGTGAGCTTGCCATGGGTGACCGCCGCTGGCAGCACCTTCACGTTCTGGCCCACGACGATCGTACCGGTGCGGGAATTGATGACCACCCGCGCCGATTCTTCGCCGGGATCCACGTTCAGGTTCTCAAGCACCGACAAAAAGCTGACGCGTTGTGATGCATCGCGCGGAGCCTGCACCCGGATCGAGGATGCATCCTGGGCTACGGCCATGTCCGGCCCCAGCAGATCGTTGATCACTTCGACCATCCGCTTGGCGGTGGTGAAGTCCGGATTGTTCAACAGGAAGGTCACGGTATCGCCCTGATGGAAGCCGGACGCCACCTCACGCTCAACCGTCGCGCCATTGGGTATGCGGCCCACGCTCGGTACATTGACGGTGATACTGGAGCCATCCGCACCTGCGGCGCCAAAGCCGCCGACCACCAGGCTGCCCTGCGCCATGGCATAAACCTGGCCATCCGCGCCCTTGAGCGTCGTCATCAACAGGCTGCCGCCGCGCAAGCTCTTGGCATTGCCGATGGAGGACACCGTGATGTCGATTTTTTGTCCCGGCTTGGAGAATGCCGGCAGATCCGCATGCACCGAGACTGCCGCCACGTTCTTGAGCTTGGGATCGACCCCTTCCGGAATCGTGATGCCAAAGCGGTTCATCATGTTACGAAAGGTTTGGTTGGTGAACGGCGCCTTGTCGCCGGTGCCATCCAAACCCACCACCAGGCCGTAGCCGATCAGCTGGTTGGAACGGACACCCGCGACACTGGCCATGTCCTTGATCCGGTCCGCCTGGGCAGCGGTGTGCAAACAGAGTCCGAGCAGAAGCAAGCCCAGGCGGGCGACCGCCGATTTCAGGAGCCCAGTGTTCATAATGGCCACCATTCACTGTTAAAGAAGCGTCCGAGCCATCCTTGACGGGTAGCACCCGCGAAGTCGCCGGTTCCGCTGTAGGCAATGCGGGCATCGGCGATCTTGGTGGACGGCACCGTGTTATCCAGACCGATGTCCTGTGGACGGATCAGTCCGGTCAGCCGGATGAACTCGTCACCCTGGTTGAGCGTCATCCACTTCTCGCCACGAATCCGCAGCACGCCGTTGGGCAGCACTTCCGCCACCGTGACCGAAATGCTGCCTTGCAGACTGTTGCTCTGGTCGGCGTCGGCATCACCGCTGAAGTCTCGCTTGAACTCCGGGTCCGTGAGCAGGCTCAGGTTCTTGGCGGAAATGGCAGTCCCCAGAATGCTCGCCTCGTTGAAATCGACGCTGGCATCCTTGGTCATGGAGGCGCCGGCGGATTTCTTCGACTGGGTTTTCTCCGACAGCACCACCGTCAGCACATCGCCCACCTGATGGGCGAGACGATCTTCATACATGCCGGATACCCGTGCCGAACCATAGATGGAGCCATTCGGCACCATGGGCGCCGCCTGCGCGGGCGGTGGCACCGGCGCCCAGAACGGATCGCCCGGCTGGGGCATCTCGCGATGCATGACCGTGCAGCCCTGGAGCACCAGCAGCACTGCCGCCAGGCCCAGGCCTTTCAATTGGATTGTTGTTTGTCTTGCCATACCGCTTACCTGTCTCTTGCTGCCGGGCCGCTGTCGGCTCGGTCATCACTCATTCAACCGCTTATTAAAGGTTCTGACTGATGTACTGCAGCATCTGGTCGGCCGTGGAGACGACCTTGGAATTCATCTCATAGGCGCGCTGGGTGGTGATCATGTTGACCAGCTCCTCCACCACTTCCACGTTGGAGGTTTCCACCATGCCCTGATTCAGGCTGCCAAGGCCGTCCAATCCGGGCACGCCTTCCTGGGGATCGCCACTGGCGGCGGTTTGACGGAACAGGTTGCCACCGATGGCTTCAAGGCCCGCCGGATTGATGAAATCCACGGTCTGGATGTTGCCGATCTCGGTGGCTTCGGCCTCCCCGGCCATCATCACCGACACCGTTCCATCGCGCCCGATGGTGACAGAAGTGGCGCCTTCCGGAATGTTGATGGCAGGTTCCAGCGGCAAGCCGTTGGACATCACCAGATCGCCTTCCGAGTTGATCTGGAACTGGCCGTCCCGGGTGTAGCCGATGGTGCCGTCCGGCTGCAGAATCTGAAAGAAGCCACGACCATCAATGGCGACGTCCAGGGGCTGCTCAGTGACCGTCATGTTCCCGGAGGTAAAGACCTTTTGGGTGCCTACCACCCGCACGCCGGTACCGACCTGCAGCCCGGATGGCAGTTGCGAATCCTGCGCCGTCATGCCCCCTGGCTGGCGTTTGACCTGATAAAGCAGATCCTCGAACATGGCGCGGTCGCGCTTGAAGCCAGTGGTGTTGACGTTGGCCAGGTTGTTGGAAATGGTTTTGAGCTGCGTGTCTTGCGCGCTCAAGCCGGTTTTGCTGATCCAGAGTGCACCGTGCATGGGAACTCTCCTGCTAGGGGTTTAACCGCGCGTCCACATGCCGACCTGACCACCAGGACAGGCTTCAGGCTGCGGATCGCATTGAGTGAATACCGGCCCCGGCAGCGGGAATCCGAGGCTCAACGATGACTGCGTCAAGCCACGGATTCCGGCGGAAATTTGCCGCCGGAAGCAGGTTTATCAGGAGTTCTGCAATAAGCGTGCCGCTGTCTCTTCATTCTGATCAGCGGATTGCATGACTTTCACTTGCAGTTCGAATTGGCGGGAAAGAGAGAGGATCTGAGTGAGCGAATCCACCGCACTGACGTTGCTGGATTCGAGAAAGCCCGGCTCCAGGCGGACGTTGCCGTCCGGATTCATGGGCAGACCGTCGTCAAATTGCGGACGCCGGTGAACCAGGCCATCGACGCCTTTTTCCAGTTGATCCAGGGGGGGATTGACCAGCTTGATGCGGTCGATTTCGGCAATTTCATTGGGCGCAGCGCCGAGCGGCACGATGGAGATGGTGCCATCAGTGCCGATTTCAACCTTGGACGCAGGCGGCACGGCCACCGGCCCGCCATTGCCGAGCACCGGCAAACCGTTGCTGGTCCGCAGCATTCCGTTGGCGTCTATGGAAAGATCGCCAGCCCGGGTAAAGGCTTCCTGGCCTTCCGGCGTCTGCACGGCAATCCAGCCGCTACCGGCCACCGCCACATCCAGTTCACGCCCGGTTTCGATCAGGGAACCCTGTTCGAAATCCGTCGCCGGGCGCTCGGTCATGGCATAGGCGCGGGTGGGGAAATGTTCGCCAAACACTGGCATGGCACGGGCTTGCGCCAGATCCGCCTTGAATGCCGTAGTATTGACGTTCGCCAGATTATTGGCGTGATTCTTTTGCGCCAGCATGGATTGGCTGGCGCCGGTCATGGAAATGAATAATGCCTTGTCCATACCCTACTCCGTTCAAAAGATCAGCCTCCTAGACCTGCCGGAGGCTGTCAGCCTTAGCGGAGGTTGATGATGGTCTGTGTCACCGCATTGGCGGTTTCAATGGTTTTGGCGTTGGCCTGATAGTTACGCTGGGCCGTGATCAGGTTCACCAGCTGCTCCGACAGGTCGACGTTGGAATCCTCCAGCGAACTGGAGCGAACGTTACCGAGCGTCGCGGTACCAGGCTTACCAACGATCGGTGCGCCGGAACGGTAGGTTTCCACCCAGGAACTCTCGCCGACCGCCGCCAGTCCAGCCATGTCGTTGAAGTTGGCCAAACCCACCTGCCCCAACACTTGGGACTCGCCGTTGGTGTATCTTGCAAAGATGATGCCATCATCATTCACATCCAGACCCACCAGACGCCCCGTGGTAAAACCGTCCTGCTGCATGTCGTTGACGGAGAACGGGCTGCCGAACTGGGTGATGCTGTCCAGGCGAATCTCGAAGTTGGAGCTGCTGGGCGGATCCGCGATCGGCAAGGTTCCGCCGCCCGCGACGGTGAGAGGGCCGTCGGCGCCATTCGGCTGACCGTTGGCATCACGCGGTGTCCAGTTGGAAACCAGTACCGGATCGGACAGGGTTTCGTTAACCGAACCGTCGTTGTTGAACACGATGTTATAGGCCGCCCGTGAGGGTGTGCCGCCCGGAGTGAGAGGATCGCCCACGTCCTGTCCATCGATCTGGACATACATGGTCCAGAGATTCTGGCCAGCGGCCTCGTTCACTTCCTCCTTCACGAAGTACATATTGAGCACATGGACATTGCCCAGACTGTCGTACACCGGGGTGGAGGTGGTGTGGTTATAGCTGTTCACGTCCGCCGGATCGAACAGGTTGTTGGCAAAGGGAGTGCCGGCAAAGGTACCGAATACATAGTTGCCATCCACATCCGGACTGCTGATGCTCACGCCCTCGCTCATCACCAGATCCACGCGACCCCCGACCACCGCCTGCGTGGTACCGCCAACGCTCAGCGTCTGGCTGTCGGTGCCGTCGACCACCATGCTGTCGCCCGGATCGCCGGAAACTTCGAGCTGGATGTCGTTGCCACGATTGTCGGTAATGACCAGATTGCCGTTATCCATGCTGGCACGCACGCCCGCCAACGCACTCGAGCCGTTGATCGATGCCGCCAGGCCAGCAAGGCTGGTGATGTTGTTAAACACCACGCCGTTGAGGGTGACGCGCATATTGCCCGAGGCGTTGTTGAAACCATTGGCAGGCGTCACCGGATCGACACCGGCCAGCGTCACCTGAGTGGACGCAGACGCCTCGACACCTTCATAGGCATTCAGGGCTGCCGCCATGGCACTGGCCGAGCTGCCAGCCGGAATGTTCAGGCTCCTGCTGCTGCCATCCGCCAGAACGATGTCCAGATTCTGGTCGGAATAACCGTTACCGGTCAGCGGTGCGACCGCCACGCGTCCCACTTCGTTACCGTTGGATAGCAGCCGCGTACCCCGTTGTGCCAGGACCGTTTCACGGGAGTCCAGGTTCAGCTGGGTAGTAACCGCTGTGGAACGGCGCGGCGCCAGGTTGCTGTTGTCGATGTGGATATGGTCCAACACGCCGCCAATGACGCCCTCGCTGTTGGCGGGAAAGCCCTGCAGCCGCATGTTGGTGTTGTTGACGATATAGCCGTCGCGATCCACGCCAAAGGCACCCGCCCGGGTATAACGGCGCTCGCCGGCGTTGTCGACGATGAAAAATCCTTGGCCATTGATGGCCAGGTCCAGGCTGTTCTCGGTAAATGACAGGTTGCCCTGACCAAAATCCTGGCGGATGTTTTGCACCCGAACCCCATCACCGATCTGGGTGGTACCGCCGTTCAAGAAGCCGTTGGCATAGAGGTCGCCAAATTCCGCCCGCGACTTCTTAAAGCCGGTGGTGCTGGCATTGGCGACGTTGTTGCCCGTGACCTCCAGGTCAGCCGTGGCAGCCCGGATACCTGTTAACGCGACATTGAACGGCATACTACACCTCTACTCAGGCTGAATTTTTATTAGTTGATCTGACGGACATCACTGAGCGACACCGAGCCACGTCCGGCCAGGTTCAACGTCAGTGCACCGTTCTTGGCAATGGAAACGCTGTCCACATTGGACTTCAGGAAACTCTGCACCTGCTCGCTGGCGCCCGCATAGGAAGCTTCGGCCTTGATGCTGTACTGCCCGACCGGCATGAGATCGCCCTTGGCGTTCCTGCCATCCCAGGTGAATTTCACATCGCCGGCGGCCTGCTCCCCGAGGTCGATCTGGCGTACCAGTTCGCCAGTGGAATTCATGATGCTGATCGTCAGTTTGCCGGTGGAGGCCGGCAGATCCACAAAGCCACCGATCTCGCCACTCGCGCCGAGCTTGGCGGAATCGGCCGGCACGTATACCGACCGCCCCACCATGGCAGACGCCTGCAGAGCCTGGGTCGAACGGAAATTGCCGGCCACCGAATTGACGGTGCCGTTCAATTCCTGAATCCCCTCCAGCGAACTGAACTGGGCCAGCTGCGAGATAAACTGACCGTTGTCCTGGGGATCCAGCGGGCTCTGGTTCTTCATCTGGGCAATCATCAACTCCATGAAGGCATCTTTGCCCAACTCATTGGACTTGGTGCCTTGCTTGGTGGACACGCCATACTGGCTGAGTACGTCGTTGGTCCCGGTAACGCTATTTATGTCACTCATGACTCAGTTCCCAGGTCGAGGCGTTATTGGCCCAGCGTCAGAACACGCTGCATCATGGATTTGGCGGAATTCATGACTTCAACGTTCATCTGGAAGCTGCGGGACGACGAAATCATATCGGCCATTTCTTCCACCACGTTGACGTTCGGGTACATGACATAACCCTCTTCGTTCGCCAGCGGGTGATTCGGCTCATAACGCATATCCAGCGGTGCCTGGCTTTCCACCACGCCCATGACCTGCACACCCTTGCCGGCTTCCTGTTCAGGTGACGCGCTCATGGCTGCCGCCAGCGCCTGTTGCTGCACAGCAGCGAATACCGGCTTGCGGGCACGATAAGTGGTCTCGACGCTGCTGGCCGCGGACTCGGCGTTGGCAATGTTGCTGGCGACGGTGTTCAAGCGCACCGACTGGGCGGTCATGGCCGAGCCGGCGATATCGAAGATGTTGTTAATGGACATGCTTAGTCTCCCCTGATCGCCGACGTAAGGCCTTTAAACTTGCTGTTGAGGAACTGAAAGGTTGCCTGGAAGCCCAGGGCATTCTTGGAGAACTCGGCCATTTCCTGCTGCGTGTCCACGGTGTTGCCGTCAATCGAAGGCTGCGTGGGGTTGCGATACAACAGCTCGCCGCTTTCCGGCGTGGCGGCAGCAATATGCCGCTCACTGGTCACCTTCATTGCCGCCGCTGGCTCCATCTGGCTGGCCAGCATGGCCTTGAAATCAATGTCCCGCGCCTTGAATCCGGGCGTATCGGCATTAGCCAGATTATTGGCAATGATTTCCGCACGCTGGGCGCGCACGCCAAGGGCACGTTCATGAATGCCGAGCGCTTTATCGAAGGAGATCGCCATGTTTCAGTTCCTCTTGCTGGCCGCTTATGGGAAAGCGGCAACCACTTCGCTTTGACGGAAGTACAGCAAACAGGATGCCATTTTATTTTTTATATTTATTTTCAATAATTTATATTTTTAAACTCTCACCCACCCCCTCATTTTCCGACCCGAGCGGCGGCAATTTGCCACCCTGGGAACGGCATTCCGACAGTTCCCGGCAATATGACATGCGAATGACGTCTGAATGACACCGGCAAACGACCGCCACACCCTGATAGAAAGGGTTTTCTCGATGGTAATGATTTCCCCTGGGAACAGGGCTTCCACTGTAAAAAATCCTTCGTATAATGGCCGCCAGTCCGCTTCCCAAAACGCCCTGCCGGGCGCATTCGGGGGATGCCGCGCGTCTGTCATTCGACAGCGTCAACCGCACGGCCGGACACTATCCTCCCTTATAGATTGACCCATGCCTGAATTACGTCTTACACAGAGGGTATCCAAGTGATCGTATTTACCATCACGAACAAACACACCCAGCAGGTGTACGTGGGCACAACGCGGGATTCCGCCGATGAGCGATGGTCTCAGTTGGTCCTGGCTGCCACGTTACCGTTGGACTTCCCACTGTATGCAGACATCCGCCAATATGGCGCCGACGCCTTCGATGTACAGGAATGGGCGGAAACCGATTCACGCCAAGAGCTGGTCGCCCTGGAAGAAGAAGCTCTGGACAGTTTCAACGCGCTTTCCTTGCGAGGCTATCGGACGACGGTAACGGTGCCTTCCAACCGACCGCGAAACCGTCTGGACTTCGATGAATTGGAATTGGATTCTCTGTAATAAATTGGACTCTCTGTAATAGGAAGCCAGCTGCAATAGAAATCCGGCTGTAACGGGAGTCTGGCTACAATAGAAACTCGGTAGTACCCCGATGCATTACCGAAATGCTGTGCGGCAATGCCGCCACGAGCATCAATGACGCGCCTATGACGACCGCTCTTCAACGGTGATTCCACCGGCTTTTCTTTTGATTTGTGGGGCTGGGTAAATACTGATACTCTTAGTCCGATTTGCCCGCTTGCCAATAACATAGCGTTCCAGCATCGGAATGCCTTCCAAATAGCGTGGCAGTCACTACTGTTCTTGCTCCTGAAAGCCGTAGACTACTGCAGCAGGACCCGGTGTATCCGGTCCCGGTGCGGAGCAATTGACCGGTAGGAAGATGATTTGCACAGGCTCTAAGTCTGCATCGATCTCGTACTTTTCTTGCTGGGGGCGTTTTAAATGGCAGAAGTCCGCGCGTTTGCCACTTTCAGGGAGTTCTATCCGTTCTACTTGGCAGAGCACAGCAACCGCACCTGTCGTCGCCTTCACTTCCTTGGCAGCACTCTGGTGCTCGTCGTCCTCTTCCATGCCCTTGCCAGCGGGCAATACCGGGAACTGTTACTGCTTCCGCTTCTGGGGTACGGATTTGCCTGGATCGGACATTTCTTTTTCGAGAAAAACAAACCGGCGACCTTTAAACACCCTGGCTACAGCCTGCTCGGCGACTGGGTGATGTATAAGGACATCCTAACCGGCCGTATTAAGCTTTGATTCCGGTGACCAATTCCATGATGGCCGTCACCCGACCCAATCGCAGACACAGCGGCGCGCGTCCCGTAGCCATTCCGCCGATGCCGGATTACAACGCCCGCGTCCTGGCGTATCTGGCGGTCGCGGCAACCATCGTTGCCGGCATCATCACCGAGCACTTTTCGCCCCATCTGATCTGGCTCGTCCCAGCCACGATGTTGTGGCCCCACCTGCTCTACTTCGCCTTGCGTTATCTGAACAAGCAACGCACGCCCCAGGTGCGGCAAAATTTGTTGATCGTCGATGCTGCCGCCTGCGGCGTGTCCATTGTGCTGTTCCATTTCAGCCTGACCCCGACCCTGTACTTCCTGCTCATGCTGAACTTCAGCTTTATCATCGTGGGCGGCATGCAGACCTGGATCTACGGCAATCTCGCCTTGCTGGTCGGACTAACCATCACTTCGGTGCTCCATGGCATCGAACTGGCATCAGCGACTCCGCCGTTGGTGACGATTGTGGGAGGCGTGGGAATCGCCATCTACATCTGCGTCACCGCCTATTACACCCACCAACAGGCTCGTACGCTGGTTCAAGCCAAATCCCTGATTCAAAGCCAACGGGAGCAGTCGATCACCCTGTCCCACAAGCTGGCCAAATACCTGTCGCCGCAGGTGTGGCAATCCATTTTCACTGGTGAGCGGGACGTGCGCCTGGAGACCCAGCGCAAGAAACTGGCGGTGTTTTTCTCTGACATCAAGGGCTTTACCGAACTGTCAGAGGAGATGGAACCGGAAAGCCTGACGGAACTGCTGAACACCTACTTCAATGAGATGTCCCAGATCGCCCTCAAGTATGGCGGCACCATCGACAAGTTCGTCGGCGACAGCATCATGATTTTCTTCGGCGACCCCACCAGCCGGGGCTCCAAGGAAGACACCACGGCCTGTGTCGCCATGGCCATCGAGATGCGCAAGCATATGAAAGTGTTGCGCCAGAAGTGGAAGAGCCAGGGCATCCGCACGCCGCTGGAAATCCGCATGGGCATCAGCACTGGCTATTGCACCGTGGGTAACTTCGGCGCGGAAAACCGGATGGATTACACCATCATCGGCAAGGAAGTGAACCTCGCCAGCCGTCTCGAATCCATGGCCGAACCGGGCGAGATCCTGGTGTCCTACGAAACCTTCTCCCTGATCAAGGAAATGATCATGTGCCGGGACAAGGGCGAGATTGTGGTCAAGGGATTTGCCCGACCGGTTCCCATCTACTCCATTGTCGATTTCCGCCGTGACATTGGCGGCAACCAGAGCTTTATGGAACATGAGACCGAAGGCTTCGCCATGTATCTGGACACCGGCAAGATTGTCCAAAAGGATCGCGAGTTGATCATCAAGGCGCTGGAGAACGCGGCGGATAAACTCAAAACGTCTGGCTGATCCGGCGCCCCCAGATCAGCCGTCAATTATCTCGGGCGCCGTCAGGAGCGCCCGCCCCACAACCAGTTACTGCCGCACCAAGCGAATATTCTCAGCCGAGATTTCATGGCTGGAGCGC
This sequence comes from Pseudomonadota bacterium, assembly GCA_023430625.1. GTDB lineage: Bacteria > Pseudomonadota > Gammaproteobacteria > Pseudomonadales > Oleiphilaceae > JAEZAA01. Next base: position 22,677 of record JAEZAA010000089.1, on the reverse strand, counting down.
AAGGGGTTGATATCCAACCCGCCCCGCCGCGTATAGCGCGCATAGACCAATAACTTTTGCGGGCGGCAACGTTCGCGAATCTCGCAGAACATGCGCTCGACGCAATGCTCATGGAAATCCTGATGCTCGCGAAACGACACCAGGTACTTCAGCAGACTCGCATGATCGATGCGTGGCCCTTGATAGCGCACAACCAGGCTAGCCCAGTCCGGCTGCCCGGTGACCGGGCAGTTCGATTTCAACAAATGACTGACGAGGCATTCCGAAACCTCCTGCGAGGCATCGGCCTTTAACAGTGCAGGTTCTGGATGATAAGTGTCGATTTCCACATCCAGGTCATCAATACAAATACCTTCCGGCAACAGGCCAAGACCTGGCGCCGCGTCCAGCGCAAACAATGTCACGCCGACATCAGCTCCGGCCGCCCGGGACAGATCCGCCTCAAGCCGCTCCCGCACCACTTCCCATGAGCCAAAATGGGTCTGGTTGAAGGAGTTCAAATACAGCTTGAATGACTTGCTCTCGATGATGTTGGGCGACTCACAAGGAATCCTGAACTCGGCGGTTGCCACCTGGGGCTTGCCCTTTTCATTGAGCCAGGACAATTCATAGCCATTCCAGATATCGACGCCAAAGAAAGGCTGTTGCCCATCCAGCTTCAGGGATTCACGATTGCCGGCTCGTGGAATGGGATGAAGCAGCCCTGCATCGTAGTGGGACACATAAAGACTTTGTTTCCCCAAGGGGGAATCTTGTACAGACATGACTACCTCAGTTACGGATGCCCATCCCCTTGTTCAACACAACAAGGATGACGCCAAACAACACCACAATGAATCCGACAACCATCGCATAGGCAACGCCGACCGGAATGTCCGAGACGCCAAGGATACCGTAGCGGAAGGCATTGACCATATAGAGAATCGGATTGGCCAGCGACAGATTCTGCCAGATTGGCGGCAACAGGCTAATGGAATAGAAAACGCCGCCCAGGTAGGTCAGCGGCGTCAGGATGAAGGTCGGCACAATGGAAATATCGTCGAAGCTCTTGGCAAACAAGGCGTTCAGGAACCCGCCCAACGAGAATAGGATCGCCGTCAGCACCACCATGGAGACGGTGACCCCGATGTGCTGGATCGCCAGATCGGTGAACACCAGCGCCATACCGGTCACGATAAGACCCACTGCCAGTCCCCGCGCCACACCACCTGTGACATACCCTGCAAGAATCGCCCAGTTTGGAATCGGCGACACCAACAGTTCTTCAATGCTGTGCTGGAACTTGGTGCTGAAGAACGAGGACACCACATTGGAATAGGAGTTGGTGATGATCGCCATCATGATCAGGCCAGGCACAATGAACTCCATGTAGCGGTGCCCATCCATCTCGCCGATACGGGAGCCGATGAGATTGCCGAAGATCACGAAATACAGCGTCATGGTAATGGCGGGTGGCAGCAGCGTTTGCGGCCAGATGCGCGTGAATCGGCGCACCTCCTTGAGCACCAGGGTGGAATAAGCGATCCAGGTAGCGGATAAACCCATTAGGACTGCCTCCAATCAGGTTCCGACCCAGCGGAACCAAACAAACGATAGGGACGGGTTGTCATTGTTCCGTCAAGCGAAGAAACAGCTCTTCCAGCCGGTTGCTCTTGGTGCGCATGCTGACCACGTCCACACCCTGGCTGGATAGCTGGCTGAACACATCGTTCAGGCTGGTCCCTGTCGGCACATCCACTTCCAAGCCGCCTTCCTCGGTCAGCCGCGTGGTGACAGCGTCCAGTACCGGGACGGCCTGGAGTCGCTCGCGCACATCCAAAACAAAGGTTTCCAGATGCAGTTTGCGCAACAGGTCCCGCTTGCTGGCGTGTTCCAGAATCCGTCCGTGGTCGATAATGGCGATGTTCCGGCAGAGCGCTTCGGCTTCTTCCAGGTAGTGGGTCGTGAGGATAATGGTGGTGCCCTGGCGATTGATCTCCTGCAGGAACTGCCACATGGAACGACGAAGCTCGATATCCACGCCGGCAGTTGGCTCGTCCAGGATCAACAACCGCGGCTGGTGCACGAGCGCGCGCGCAATCATCAGGCGCCGTTTCATGCCGCCAGACAGCAGACGCGCCTGGGAATCCCGCTTCTCCCAAAGGCCCAGCTTCTGAAGATACAGATCGGCAGAGGCGCCGGCTGCCCGAGCGGGAATTCCATAAAACCCTGCCTGGGTGATCAGGATGTCCCGCACCTTTTCAAACTGGTTGAAGTTGAACTCCTGGGGCACCACACCCAGCTGGCGCTTCGCCTGCCCCAACTGACGATCCAGGTCATACCCGAAGATGGTCACTGTCCCGCCGCTCTTATTCACCAGCGACGAGACAATGCCCAGGGTTGTCGACTTACCGGCGCCATTGGGGCCCAATAGGGCGAAGAAATCGCCCTGCGCCACATCCAGATCAATCCCCTTCAGGGCTTCATGGCCATTGTTATAGGTCTTTCTCAGGTTGCGAATACTGAGTGCGGAAGTCATACATCAACCAGTCTGCTGCGTGAAGCGGTCATTGTCGGGTCCACGCCGGGAAATTCAAGCTCAATAACAGAATTTGCATCATCTCAGGCCGCTCTCGGGGTCCATTCAGACCCTGATTCTGCGATCTGTTTCCGGTACGGGTGTGCGTCGGCCGGTATAATCTTGCAGCAGATTTCACAAAATGCCCGGCGCTGGCCGAAAGGAATATCCCTTGACCAAGAAACTCCTTACAATTCTCACGAGCGCGGCCCTCTTAAACGCCTGTGGTGGTGGCGGTGGTAGCAGCAATAACGACGCGGAAGTCGGCTACCTGACGTACACGGGAATCAGAGGCCTGAGCTATGAAACGGCCAGTCAGTCTGGCACGACAGGAGACAAGGGAGAGTACCGCTACTACCCGGGGGAGACCGTCACCTTCCGTCTGGGCGACATGATTCTGGCAGAGAATATCGAGGCCAAACGGCGCCTGAGCCCATTGGACCTGGAGCCGTCCCTCCTGCCCTTGCTGACGGATGGCAGTGTCAACAACGGGCTCACCACCCATGTCACGGTTGAGCGCAACACCATCACCCAGTCGGATCGTCTGATGAACTGGGTTGGATTTTTGATCGCCCTCGACGACGACCAGGACACGAGTAACGGCATCCAGATTACCGACGACATCCTCAGTCAGATCGGTCAGGCGCAACTGGACGAACCCGTGGACTTTACCAAGCCGACGCTGGAGTTTGGCGAACACAGTCGGATCCATGCACCGGAAAACCGCCTGCTCTGGTCACTCTGTTTTGAGGAAGAGTTCGACGACGCCTGCGAAGATCCGCTGCAGGGTCGCAAGGTCGCCACGGAAACGGTCACGCGCGACTACATGGAAACAGAGTTGAAGCACATCAGTGGCGAGATCGCGAACGCCACTCTTATTGAACCCTTTGCATTTGAGCTACCTGCCGGAGACACAGGTATCCGCACGGCGCGCATCAGCATTCCACAATGGTCGTCCGGCATCGCGGAGCTTGAGGTTGTCTCCAGCAATCAGGCGCTATTACAGGTCCAGAACTGGGACATGGTGAATCGCGACTTCAGCTTTTTCTCAGCCGGAACCCCGCAAAGCGAAGCCGAGATCTTTGCCAATATTCGCTTGGAAGGCGATTACCGCTGGACCCGAAAAAGTGTCAGGGTCCTGATTCGTTAAAAGATCCTGGCTGGCAATATGCAAAAGTCAGCTAACAGCCAAGCTCGTTTAGGGACAACACCCTGGCGCCTAGCCTACCAGGCGGCGCCAGCTCCACTTTGACAAGGATCCCGTCAAATCCACCTGCCCCTGGTCGAGGGAATAGGCGCCGAGCGGCAAACTGCCAGCGATGGAGATCCGCTCCTCTTTGCCGCACGCCTCATTGAACTCCATAAGATTGATCAGACGCCCATCCCGTACCGGCTTTCGCTCCGCATCAAGCACCACTTTCACGGTTGGCAGCAGTTTTCGGGCTGGATTGTGGGCAACGACGACCGCCACCTCACCGGTGCTGAGTTCGACCAAACTGCCCGTGGGATAGATACCGACCGCTTGAATAAATTGTTCGACCAGATCTTCCTGAAACTCCACGTTACGCGATGCGTATAGGCGTCCCACCGCATCCTGTGCACTCAGAGCGGACACACCGCTGGCAGGCTCGGTCAGCTCCTGATAGTGATCAACAATACCGGCAATCTTCGCGAGCAAGGGAATCTTGTCGCCCGTGACCCCTTTCGGAAAGCCTGAGCCGTTATGCCGCTCCCGGTGATACTCCACCACCGGCAGCACGTGAGGTGCCAGCCGTGTGTCCTGCTTGATCAACTGCACGCCCAGCTCAACGAAGCGCTTGTACTCTTTGAATTCAGAGGGCGTCAGCATGCCCTCCTTGTCCAGCAATGCCTGCGGCAACAATGCCTTGCCCACCTGGGACAACAACAAGCCGGTTGCGAGCGCCTTGAGCTGTGCTTTTTCCACTCCCAGGTGGCGACCGAACACCAGCCCCCACACCGATGCACTGATGGCATGACGATAGGCGTGATCACTGCGCTGTTGCACACGGACCATCCAGAGCATTGCGTCCGGATTGCGAATCACGCTGTCCGCCATGGCCTCGGCTATAGCGGACGTTCCAGTCCAATCAGCACGCTTACCTGCGTCAAGACACTGACGAACCTGCTCGAGCGTTTCGTCCAGGCGACGCTGCAGGGTACGGGCAGCGCCAAGCTCCTTTTTTAGGGGAACCTGCTCGCTATATTGCTGACGATTCCGAATGACAATTGGCGCCAGGCTCAACCGCTGGACATCCGTGCGCTCGCGCTTGGCTGCCCCCTGTGCCTCGTGCAACTCATAGCCACCCTGCGGCTGTAGGGACTGATCGATGTAGACGTGCTTGCAGTAGCCTTCCAGCACCTGAATATCGCGCGCGTGCCGGATATAGAATCCCTGCAGGGGAAACGGCGTTTCAACCCAGGGCCGATCCAGGTCCGAAACGAACATACCGACTTGAACTTGGGATACCGGCATCTTTACGCGCGTGGTAGCCATGGCATACGAACCTGCATTGGATGTTAGGAAAGACAATAGAACCTACATCATAGTGTGGTGAGCGATGACCAACCCGCCACCACAATTTTTTGCAAATTCGTTACAAATGATTGCCAAAACCAATGAATAGGTACGAACGAGACAAGCATCACAGTTAAGATGCCTGCCGGCCGACACTTCTGCTCAACTCATTGTCCGATGGGCACCGCTTTTAATGGGTGCCGAAAATGTCTGGCTAATGACTATGAGTATTCGAGGAAACTACAGACTGTAGCGGAGCCAGGCTCCGCTCTTTTATGGCAGGGGCAAAAAGCTGATTGGGAGCGCCGGTCAATCAGGTGCATCTTTCCAGTCAAGCACAAGGCTCTAACCAAGTAACGGAATGGAAGAACCTAATCGGCCTTACAGGGCTTATCATCTGGCCGGACCATATAATCCCACTCACTTCCCTTCTCGACCCGCTTGACGGCCACGGCATAGGGAACCGGCGAGGCTTTCAGGTAATCAAAATTGCGCTGTTCCTTGCCTTCACCAATGGTGGGCTGCAGTGGCTCGCACCGGATATTGATTTCCAGCTCTGTTCCCAGACCAAGGATGCCATGGGCGGCAGGTTTACTGCTGATCCATCCACAGAGTGGCGCCCCCGCCGTCTTCGCCGTCGCGTCCGATAGACGATCCCGTTTTGCCTCACCACACCAAACGACAGACTGATCGTTGGACGCACAGCTGCTGTTCCAATCCTCATTAGCATCATCCACAAAGGTTAGGATGCGTTCGCTGCACTGGGTTTCCAAGGAAACTGGCGTGCTTTGGTTCGATGTCAGCCACCAGTCGGGATATTCAGCCGTCTGCCATCTCACTAGATAGTCACGGGTCTCACCCGATGAATTTTCCGCCGTGAACCGGCCGTAGTGGTTGTAATAAGTTGCGCAGCCGGTCACCGAGATCACACCGGCGATCAGCACCAGCGTACGCACCATATTCATAACTGCCATTGGGTCGATTCTCCTCAGTATGGTTCCCACTCACTGACTGAATTACTTGAAGCGGCGGCGCCATGATAACAATGACAACAGCTCAATCAAGGTTGAGCGACAGAATCTGTGGTAGGAGTCCTGCAGGCTGTGCTTGACAAGGAATACACATCACAAGAAGATAGCAACAAGAATGATTATCGTTAATTGGCGCATTTGATTCATCGTCACCTGCCCGAGACATACCAACCAATCTCAAATGTTCCTCTACAGGAACATCAATGGCCTAGGCGTCCTGGACATTGGCAGGCCACCGGATTGTCGTAAATAAAGGAAACGAGATACGCATGAAAGCTTTGATTGCAAAAATCGCGGGCTCCGTTAGCCTGGGCCTGATCGTCGGGGCAACCGCCCTGCCGGCACAAGCGGCCGAACAAGTTAATATCTACTCCTATCGTCAGTCTTACCTGATTGAACCCATGCTGGAAGCCTTTAGCAAAGAGACAGGTATCAAGGTCAACATCGTGTCTGACAGCAAGGGACTATTGGAGCGTCTTAAGCGGGAAGGTGCCAACAGTCCGGCAGACTTGGTGCTTGCCGTGGATATCGGCAACCTGAGTGAAATCGCCAACGCTGGCGTGACCCAACCGGTCAAAACCGACACGCTGACCAAAAACATTCCGGCACAGTATCGTGATTCCGAAGGCCGCTGGTACGGCCTGACGCTGCGTGCCCGCAACCTGTTCATTGCCAATGACCGGGTCAAGCCTGACGCCATCCAGAGCTACGAAGACCTGGCGGATCCCAAGTGGAAAGGCAAGATCTGCACCCGTTCTGGCAAGCACCAGTACAACGTGGCACTCGTGGCGTCCATGATTGCCCACAAAGGTGAAGCCCAAGCCGAGCAGTGGTTGCGCGGCCTGAAGGCCAACCTGGCGCAGAAACCCCAGGGCGGTGACCGGGCCCAGGTTAAAGCGCTCAAGGAAGGTGTCTGTGATGTTGCGCTGATGAACAGCTATTACTACGGCAACATGCTGGCCGATCCGAAAGAGGCCCCGTTGGCCAAGGCCGCCACCATGATCTTCCCCAACCAGGCGGATCGTGGCACGCACGTCAACCTGAGCGGCGTGGCGCTGACGAAGAGCGCGCCCAACAAGCAGAATGCCATCAAACTGATGGAATACCTCTCCCAGGAACATGCGCAGCAAATGTACGCGGAACTGAATTCCGAGTACCCGGTCAACCCGACGGTCAAGCCGACTGGCATTGTCGCCACCTGGGGCGACTTCAAGGCCGATGAGCTGCCCTTGACAGACATCGCCCAGTATCGAGAGGCAGCCGTACGCCTTCTTGACAAAGTCGATTACGATGGCTGATACCCAACCATTGTGACCGCAATCTGTAATTCAGGGCCTGCTCCATAAGGAGCGGGCTTCTTTGCGTTTGCGCCCTTTGATGGGCTTGCGCCAACGGAGCGCCCTGTGGCTGCCAATTTCGATATTAGCCTGTTATCGGACCAACCCTCCGCGACTTCCAGCCTCCGGCCGACTCGTAGCCGAACCTCCCGGTCCTGGCTCTCAGCGACACTGGCCATCGCGTTCGTGGTCTGCCTGCCCATCCTGGCGGTGTTCTACATTGCACTGAACCCAGAGGAAAACATCTGGCCCCACCTGGTGGAAACGGTCTTACCCCGTTACATCCGCAACACCCTTTGGTTATTACTCGGGGTCGGCATAACCACCACGATTCTTGGCGTTGCCAGCGCCTGGCTGATCAGCATGTGCCGCTTTCCAGGTCGCAAGCTGTTTGCCTGGGCGCTTCTGCTGCCCTTTGCAGTCCCCGCCTACGTCATTGCTTACGTCTACACGGACATGCTGGAGTATTCAGGCTGGGTTCAGGAGGCGCTGCGCACCAGTTTTGGCTGGCACACCGCGCGGGACTACTGGTTTCCGGAAATCCGCAGTCTCGGGGGCGCCATCAGCATGCTGTCGCTGGTGCTCTATCCCTATGTTTATCTGCTGGCGCGGGCGGCTTTTCTCGAACAATCGGAATCGCTCCTGATGGCAAGCCGCAGCCTGGGCGCCTCCCCCTGGCGGAGTTTCTGGAAGGTATCCCTGCCCATCTGCCGGCCAGCCATCGCGGTGGGCTTGTCCCTGGTTCTGCTGGAAACCATCAATGAATTCGGCACGGTGGATTATTTTGCCGTCCAGACCCTGACCCAGGGGCTGTTCGACACTTGGCTCAACATGGGCAATGTGGGTGGGGCCGCGCAGATTGCCAGTTGCATGATGATCTTCGTCTGCGCGCTGATCTGGGTGGAACGACGCTCGCGGACGCGGCAGAAGCATTATCAGGCCACTGAAAAATTCAAACGCCTGCCCCACTTCCAGCTCAGAGGCGCCAAAGCCATGGCCGCGGTTTGCTTCTGCCTTGCACTAGTCACCGCCGGCTTTCTCATTCCCTTCGCCGTGCTGGCAAACTATGCCATCGACTCCTACCAGACCAGCTGGAGCGAGGACTTTCTGACCTATGCCAGCAACAGCTTCTTCCTGAGCGCCACAGCGGCGGCGGCCACCGTCGCCATTGGCCTGGTCCTCGCGTACGCGCGCAGGCTCAATCAAAGTGCGGTTATACGCGGCATCATTGGCCTGTCGTCGCTTGGCTATGCATTGCCCGGTGCGGTGCTGGCCGTAGGTACATTGATTCCGTTTGCTGCCTTCGACAATGGTATCGACGCGCTGGCCCGTGAATATCTGGGGGTTTCCACCGGGCTACTCCTGAGCGGCACGGTGTTCGCCATCCTGTTTGCCTATGTGGTGCGGTTTCTCGCCGTTTCCGCCGGGGCATTACAAGCCAGCCTGGATCAGGTCACCCCGACCATGGACATGGCGGCACGTTCCTTGGGATGCGGCACGAGCAGCGTCCTCTACCGGGTTCATATTCCCCTGCTGCGCCGAGGCATGCTGACCGCCGCTCTCATCGTGTTCGTTGATTGCATGAAAGAGCTGCCTGCCACTCTGATTCTGCGACCGTTCAACTTCGACACCCTGGCGACGTACGTCTATCAGTACGCCAGTCATGAGCTGATCAAGGAAAGCTCGCTGGCAGCGCTCGTGATCGTTGCCATTGGCATGATCCCGGTCATCCTGCTCAACAGGTCGATTTCCTCCGCTCACCAAAGCTAATTCACCCTGCCTCTACAGAGGCGCGCGCACTTGGATGACAAGTGCGTGCCGTTGATGAGCGGCCCCCGGTACAATCCGTTCTCCCGCCGCAATCGAGCATGCTCCGCAAACGTGACGTGGAAAACAGCCAATCTGTGACAGCATCTTCAGTTCCTGTCTATACTGATTTTACGTGAGGGCTTCGTACCTCAGAGTGAGTTAGCACCGCCGGTGGTTTACCATTGAGGAACAGCAGACCGTGCAATCCCAACGAGATCAGATGTTCATTGAGACCGAGCAGGATCAAAACGACGCTCGAATGCTTTTCGTCTGTCGTAGCTGCCAGCAAGGCAGAATGGAGGCGACGCTTGAGGTGAACGAGCTCGAGGGAACCGACACCTACATCTGCGATCATTGTGGCGATTCAGCCGTCATCCCCTCTCCCCTGATTATTTTCAGCCAAATCTTCTGCGGGATTACGGGTGGCCTCGTCGCTGGCTATCTTTGCTTTATTCAGACGCTCACGTTGATCGTGACCCTGCAAGGCACCCACGACGCCAGCCCCACGGAGGTCGGCGCTTTGCTACTGATTGCCCTGCTCTTTCTCGCCGGCTTTGGGTATACCCTCTATCAGGGTTGCCGCGGCCTGCGCATTCGACGCCTCTACGTATCAGCCTTGGCTCAAGCTCGCCTGCAACACACAGCCGCGAGTTGAGATTAACGGATTCTTGCTCAGATCCGATCTGAACTCATGCCAACTGCGGACTTAAAGGGTCTGGCTTAAAGGTAATAGCCTCCACGTGAACGCTCCTGGTTTCGTTCTGAAACCTGACCATTCAACGTCCAGAAGTCATAGAGAAACCCGATTAGGAAAAGACCGCCCGTCAGGAGATAGATGATCGCCGTGATCCATTTTCCCAAATAGAGGCGGTGCACTCCGAAAACCCCGAGGAACGTCAGCAGAATCCAGGCGACGCTGTAATTGATAGACCCGTCCTGGTACCGGAGATCGGCCTCCCGGTCCATTCCAGGAATCAGAAAGAGATCGATCAGCCAGCCAATACCCAGCAAACCCAGGGTGAAAAACCAGATGGTGCCGGTCACCGGCTTGCCATAGTAGAACCGATGCGCGCCAGTGAACCCAAAAATCCAGAGTATGTAACCCAAGAGCACACTGTGAGTATTACGCGGCAATGTCGTCATAGAGTGTCCCTATCCAAGTTCGCTTGAATGCGCCGATTAACTTTATTGGCTATGTGGCTACTGTTCATCATAGTCTGGCCGCGCCCTGGTTCAACCGGGTGATCCGCGGGGATGTCCATGCCTCCAACTGCTTCCATGCCTAGTCGATGGCTGCCTCCAATTCCCTTAAACCGTCCTCCAGATAGTCCAGCAGACGCTGCAAGCTAGGCAAGGTACGGCGACAACCAACCAGCCCCACCTCCAAATGGTCGCGATAACTGGTCAGGGTCATGTTCAGCGCCAGCCGGTCCAGCACGATGGATACTGGGTAAAGCCCTTCCATCGGTGCGCCATTCCAGTACAAGGTTTCACGCGGCCCCGGCACATTGGAAATCACCACGTTGAAGGTCTGCCATTGCGGCACCATGCCAGTCAGCAAATGGATGCCCGCCGGCGCCATCACCAACGCCGTGTAATTGAGAATTTCCGCCGGCGTCATGGCCGCATAGCGTTCCTTCTCGGTCTGCACGGACTCGCGGATGGCCTGCAGCCGTGCAACGGGATCGGCCAAATGCGTCGCCAGGCTTGCCAGAATCACCGCCACCTGATTGCCGCCGGCACTGTCATCCTGCCGCAGTGACATGGGCACCATGGCGACCAACGGCGATGCGGGTAATGCATTCTGGCTTTCAAGATACTTGCGCAAGGCGCTGGCGCACATGGCAAGGACGATATCGTTCAGGGTTGCGCCAAATGCCTGGGCGATACGCCGCACACGGTGTAGTTCATAGGACTGGGCGGCAAAACGCCGTGACCCCGTGATGCGCTCGTTCAGTATGCAACGGGGGGCCCGGAACACCGAGTCGTACAGCGGATTGCGCCGCGCCTCGCGAATCGTCTTGTACAGTTCCCTCACCACCGTTGGAATGGTGGAGATCTGCTGTCCCGCCTCCGACAGTAGATGTGCCAGGTTACCCAGCACATCCAGGTGCAGCTGGGCACGGCGCTCACTCGGCGAAGGCGGCATTGCCCACACCGGCGGCATGTCCCGTACCGTCGGATCATCCGACAGCGAACGCTGCATCATGCGCATGGCGGAAATGCCATCCATCATGGAGTGATGGACCTTGGTGTAGAGGGCGAACCGACGGTCCTGCAAACCCTCAATCAGGTGGCACTGCCACAGCGGCCGCGCCCGGTCCAACAGATTGCTGTGTTCCGCCGACACACGCGCCAACAGCTCCCGGATGCGCCCCGGCTGGGGCAATGCCTCGTGGCGGAAATGATGGTCCAGGTCGAAGCGACGGTCCTCTTTCCAGCAATAGCGTCCGAAACTCAAGCCCAGCCGCTGATTGAATGGCGGGCTCACCTGTTCGTGCTCGCGCAGACTGTTCGCCAGGGACTGCACATAATCGTCCGGCGCTCCTTCAGGCAGCGAGAATATCTGCAAGCCCGCCACATGCATCGGTTGCTGGCGCTTTTCCAGCCAGAGAAATAGTTGATCAACGGGGCTTAGCAGCTTCACAGGAACTCCTTAGTCAAAGGTTACGCCGGCGCCTGTCTGACGCCATACCTGAAATTGAGTGGGCATCTTACCCGCAAAACCGACAAACACCAGGCCCATTCCATTCGCTGACGCAGCGTCTAAATCCTGCACATCCGTTCCACAAGGGCTTTGAACGGCATACAGAATCGCCCTGACTATGTTCATTGGCGCCTTTGTGACGTAAGATTCAACTCCTGTTTCAGTCCGACCCACAGTCCGCCAGCCCGACGTAACCTGATCCCCCATGCCCAGACTTGTCATTCGCGTCAACAGTAAACAATCCACAGAGCCCGACGAACTCAGACCCTCTCGTGAAATTATCGAGTACCACTGGCATCGCATCATCGCCGTCGTGCTCGTCGGACTGTTGTTGATCGGCGGCGTCACCTGGCTGACTTATCGCTGGCTGAGCGGCCCTGCCCAGGAATCCGAACAGGTTCCGGCAACGGCCATTTTTCAGCAGGACGGTCAGGCCTCGCCCCAGGTTGAGCTGCCGCAGGCAGAGTCCGCACAGAATAAAGCGCCACAGCAAGCCGATACTGCCGTGGAGCAAGAATCCCAAACCAACGACGCCCTGCCGGCCGACATTGCAACGAAGTCAGACTCGGCCAAACCAGTCGCGCCTACGCGCGCAGAGACGCCGACTGTCGCACCGACCGTCACTGATTCGTCTACAGCCGCCAACGTGGAATCCCGCCCGCAAGCCACGCCAGGCAATTCCACGCCGGCCAAAGTCGTCGTGCATTCAAAGTCTGTGAAGCGTGCGCAGCTAACCACGAATGTCGTCAACGACGCACCGGTGGATCAGCTGAATGCCGTGGTTCCCATGAACGAACAAGGCCTTCTGCGAATCTATCTGTTTACCGAGACCAGCGGTCTGCAAGATCGCAATTTGTTCCACTACTGGTACCGTAACGGCAAGCAAATGGCCAAGGTGCGCATGCCCACCAGCCGCAAGCCCGTCATCGCCTCGTCCAGCAAGTTCATTGATCGTTACATGACTGGTCAGTGGGAAGTCAAAGTCATGGACGATCGCAACAACTTGCTTGCCACCGCCCACTTTACCGTCACGCCATAAGCCTTCCTGACTTCGAGCGTCGCTCTCCGCGACGCTCGGCTCCTGTGTCACTTTTTCCCGTGCACTGACTTGTTCTCTAGAATGAAAGGACGAGTTACGCCCATCCCGAGCGTTCGGCCACAGGCTACCGCCCCACTGCTGGCGACTGGTCGAGCATTCGGAAAGCAAGGAGTCGCACATGCGTTATCAACCAACGCGCTACCGCCAGGTTCGCGAAATCCTGGACTGGATCCAGGTCTTCCACGAAGCACTTTCCATCGAATACCAGAATATGGCCAACGGTCCAGTGCGGGAGCGTGTCGCTCTGTTACTGCAATACCTTGCCGACCATCAGAGGACTGTGAAGGCGACGATCAAGCATTTTGAGGAGGACGCCGACACCCAGGTTCTGAACACCTGGCATGATCATTTTCCCGAGCTGGATCTGCCTGATAACCTGCACGACCTGAAGTCGCACCTGTCGACGATCAGCACCAACGATGTGGTCCGCCTAGCACTGCAGTTTCACGATTTGCTGATCCACCTCTACGAGGAGATCCGCAACTCGGCGCCCACCGATGAGGTAAAGGATGTCTTTGACAACCTGGCGCTGATGGAGAGTCGGGAAAAAGAACGGATGCTACGGGATGCCAACATGCTGGAGGATATTTAGCTCCGCCGTCGGTATTCATGTAGCCTCCGCTCCGGGAGGAAGGATCTGAAAGGGCGAACTATCCCTGGTTCTTCTTGGCGGAAATGGTGGTCAATTTAGTCTGTGCCTGGCGTTCCCGTTCGTAGTTACGGGCGGCAGCACTTGGCACGGACCCTGCCGCACCAGTTTCCATCCACTTGCGTACACGGTTGGCATCACCGACTGGCGTACGTTTTCCATAGGAATCAAGCAGGACCAGCACCACGGGGCGCTTGTCCACGGTGGCCAGCATCACGAGGCAACGACCTGCCTCATTGGTAAAGCCAGTCTTGCTGACCTTAATGTCCCAATTATTGCCCCGCACCAGCGCATTGGTATTGTAAAAGCCTAGCGAATAGCGGGGGCTGCGGAACTTCGCCAAATGCTCCGACGCCGTGGTGAACTCACGGATCAGCGGATATTGATTGGCGGCAATGACCAGTTTCACCAGATCCTGAGCGGTCGCGACGTTATCACTGGACAAGCCGGTGGAGTCAACGAAGCGGGTTTGATGCATTCCCAACGCACGGGCTTTGGCGTTCATGGCTTTGATAAAGGCGTCGCGGCCTCCCGGATAATGCCGCCCCAACGCCGACGCGGCACGGTTCTCAGAGGACATCAGCGCTAGCTTGAGCATTTCGCGACGGCTCAGCTTAGAGCCCATACGCACCCGCGAGTACGTATTTTTCAGCATGTCCCGATCTTCGCTGTTGACGGTGACCATCTCGTCCAACGGCAGTTTCGCATCCAGCACGACCATGGCCGTCATCAGTTTGGTAATGGAGGCGATCGAAACCGGAATCTCCGAGTTCTTGGCAAAGATGGTTTTCCCACCACTGACGTCATAGACCAGCGCATGCACCGAACCCAGTTGCAGCGATTTGGCGACGTTGTTGCCAGCCGCCTGAACAGGTTCGGCAAACAATGGGCTGGCAATGAGTCCCAGCATCAGGACCAGGATGGCGAGCGTTCGATTCATATTCACACTTTTTATGCAAAAATGCCCAATCCCGGCCTTGAATGTAACAAAATGCCGTGAATTGGATCTGGATACTTGGATATAGGAAACGCAGCCATTCCCCTCGTTGTAGGCAGCTACCACTCATCTGCTGCGGGGTACAGGCGTCACTTCCACTGGCGACGCATTGATTATAGAAGGTAAATCCGGTGGGGAGCACGTAGCGACCCTGTTAATTTTTGTAGCCCCACTCACAATCTCCATAAGCTGCTTACAGTTTCCGCAAATGGACCTGGTGGGCGGCTGACTGCGAACCAAATGCTCGCTCACATGCCAGACCCATTCCGCCACCGTATGCCTAAACAACCTCCGGATTGAGCAAGGCCTCCGATGCTCCCAGTAACCCGGTGTGCGGGTGGGTGACCACCTGGATGGGAATATTTCGCAGGAAATCCCGCATACGGCCCTTGTCCAAGAAAGCCTGTTCGAAACGAGACTGGCGAAAGAAGTCGATGAAGCGGGGAACAATGCCTCCGCAGATGAAAACGCCGCCCTGAGCACCTAGTGTGAGCGCCGCATTGCCCGCAACCCGGCCAAGAATTTCACAGAACAGATGCAGGGCATCCAAGGCGATGGAGTCCTCACCAGCCACTGCCGCCTGCGTCACCTGGGCTGGAGTCACCTGACCTGGCTCCCTGCCCTGTAATTCACTGAGGATTTGATACAGTGCCACCAATCCAGCACCGCTCAAAAGACGCTCCACGGACACCCGCCCATATTGCGCTTGGAGTTTACGCAGGATCTCCATTTCCACATCGGAGGTGGGCGCAAAGTCCACATGGCCGCCTTCCGACGCCAAGGGAATCCAAACTCCCCGCACCCAGAGCAGACCAGCGACCCCAAGCCCCGTCCCCGGCCCAATGATCAGACGCGGCGCACTCGGTACCGGCGCATTCCCCTGCCCCACGGACACCAGGTTAGCCGCATCCACATGGGGCACACCCAGCGCCATGGCGGTAAAGTCGTTGACCACCTTGAACCTGCTTAAACCGAGCTTCTGCATGGCCTCGGCCCGGGTAAAGTGCCAGTGGCTATTGGTCAGCTGAAGGTGCTCCCGCTGAACCGGACCGGCAATGGCCACGCAGACCTCGTCGACGCCTTTAACGCCCACATCAGTCAGATACTGGGAAACGGCCGCATCGAGACTGGCAAACTCATTGGTGGCGAGGACCCGAATCTGCTCCGGCTCATAAGCGCCGCGCCGAACCAGGGCGAACCGCGCATTGGTTCCTCCGATATCCCCGACCAAGGCATAGTCTGCGTCACTCACCGGTCTCGCTCCTTGCGCTTATCCTTTGGTAACGGCTAATCCTGCGGTAACGGCTAATCGGCCCGCCGCTAACCGCCACGGCACAGCTCCAGACTGTCCTGCACCAGACGTTGAATGCCTGCCCAATCCTCCTGTTCGATCAGGCGTGCCGGCGTCAGCCAGGTTCCTCCCACGGCAGACACATTCGGCAATGCGAGATACTCACCGGCGGTTTCTGGACGAACCCCGCCGGTCGGGCAAAAGCTCACATCGGGCAGAGGGCCTGCAAACGCCTTTAGCGCCGCCGTCCCACCCGCCACCTCGGCGGGGAAAAACTTAAAGGTTCGGTAGCCCAGCGCATAACCCGTCATCAGTTCAGAGATGGTCGCAATACCGGGCAATAGGGGGACTTTCGCCTCCAGTCCGCACTCCAGCAACTCGCGGGTCGAACCCGGTGTAATCACGAACTGGGCGCCGGCAGCTTCCGCTTCATAATACTGAGCCTGGCTCAACACGGTTCCCGCGCCCACCCAGACATCTGGCAGGGCGTCACGCATTCGACTGATTGCCTCCAGACCGTGGCGGGTACGCAAGGTCACTTCAAGCACCTGGATGCCGCCTGCCACCAACGCCTGGGCCAGGGGCACCGCCTGCGCCAGATCATGAATGGTGATAACCGGAATCAATGGGCTCGCCTGCAGGATCTTCTCGGCCTGCGTTGCCAGTTGTTTGCGCAAATGCTGCTCGCTCATACCTCGCCTCCCGGCGCTTACGGGATCTGACTCAATTAGCTATCCAGCCTGCATGTTCAGGATTAACGGACAGGCTGGCCAGACAGCGACATTAAGGACTCCAGAAAATCTTCAGCCCCGGACACAGAAATGCCCGGATCGGTATTAACGCCTGGTTCTCAAGCTCAGCAACCGCATCTTCCAGCGCTGCCAGCTTGTCCTCTCCGGCAATATACAGAACCTGGTGACGGGCACTTGCCAATGCCGAGTAAGTCAGCGTCATGCGCGCATGGGGCACGTCCAGCGGACGAATCGCCGCACAGCGCCCTGGATTGTCCGGTGCCAGGGCCTGCGGCAAACCCGCCGTCCCAGGAAACAAGGAGGCGGTATGGCCATCATTCCCCATGCCCAGAACCACCACATCCAGTGGCCAATGCATCAAGGCCAGTTGCTTCTCAACCAGTTCGAGCCCCTGCTCCGGACTGGGCGCATCCACCTTGAGGCTCACCAGGCGCGCGGCCTTGGCGCGGTTTCGCAACAAATGATGACGAATCAAGCGCTCGTTGCTGGCCTCGTCGTCACTGCTCACCCAGCGCTCATCGGTCAGGGTCACATCCACCCGATCCCACGCCAGATCAAATTCCGACAGCGCTGCCAAAAACGGCGCGGGCGTCCGTCCGCCAGACACGGCAAGCGATGCCCGCTCCTGCGTGATCAAGGCCTGTGTAAGCCAGGTGCCGACCTGATGTGCGAGACGTTCCGCCAATTGGGTGCGATCATCCAGTTCGACCCAGTCGATACCGGCTGGCCAGGCTACTCTCGCCATCATCTCTCCCATCGTCATGCTGATGCTCCCCTGCTGGCATCACAGTACGACGCAGTCTCCGCGTCCGCGCACCTCGATTTAGACATCCTCGTACCAGCTACGGGCATCGCGCGTGATCATGGCGATGGATCCAACCGGCCCCCAGGTACCCGCAGCATACTTTTTGGGCGGCGGTAATTCGCGCCAGCCTTCGACCACCCGATCCACCCAACGCCAGGCGTATTCCACCTCATCACGGCGGACAAACAGGTACTGATTTCCCTTGATAACTTCCCACAGCAGACGTTCGTAGGCATCGGGAATGCGGGCCGTCTTGAAGGCCTGGGAAAAACTCAGTTGCAGGGGCCCGGGACGCAGGCGCATGCCCTTGTCGAGCCCCTGGTCCTTGGTCAGAACCTGCAGCGAAATTCCTTCGTCCGGCTGCAGACGTATGATGAGCTTGTTATTCGCCAGGTGTTTCTGATCCGGATCAAAGATGTAATGGGGAGCCGGTTTGAAATGAATAATGATCTGCGACAGCTTTTCCGGCATCCGCTTGCCGGTACGCAAGTAAAAGGGAACACCCGCCCAGCGCCAATTGCCGATTTCCACCTTGAGCGCTACAAAAGTTTCCGTGGTGCTGCCGGCGATGGCGCCCTCCTCCTCCAGATAACCAGGCACCAGTTGACCATCGATGTTCCCCGCCGTGTATTGGCCCCGAACCAGATGGGTTTCGGTCAGATCCGGCGTAATGGGACAAAGCGCTTTCAGCACCTTGACCTTCTCGTCGCGAATGCTGTCCGCCGACAGGTCCGAGGGTGGATCCATGGCGATCAGGCACAGCAGTTGGAGCAAATGGTTCTGCACCATGTCCCGCATTTGGCCAGCGCGGTCGAAGTAGCCCCAGCGCCCCTCGATGCCGACTTTCTCGGCGACGGTCATCTCAACATGGGAAATATGATTGTGGTTCCACTGGGTCGCGAACAGGTTGTTGGCAAACCGCAGGGCAATCAGGTTTTGCACCGTCTCCTTACCCAGGTAATGGTCGATGCGAAACAGCTGGGACTCGTCGAAGGACGCCGCCAGCCGGTCGTTGATCTCTTTGGAGGACTCCAGGTTGTGCCCGATGGGCTTCTCCACCACCACCCGGGTCCGCTGATCAATACAGGTGGCGGTGCGCAGATTCTCGCCAATTACACCGTAGAGCGCAGGTGGTGTGGCCATATAGACAATGAGCGGCGCCTCACCGCCATCACGCCAGCGACAGATTTGGCGATAGCCTTCGGCCTCGGCGAAATCGAGCGTGAGATAGGCAAGCTTGGAAAAGAATCGCTGAATCACCACATCGTCGTAATCCTGCGGCTTCAGGTAGTGCTGCAACTGCTTCTGCAGCAAGGCCTTGAACTCGTCCAGAGTCAGCGTGTCGCGGGCAAGCGCCAGGATCTTCGAGCGCTCACTGAGCAGATTGGCGCGCTCGAGCTGGTAGAGCGCCGGGAACAGCTTGCGTTGCGCCAGATCACCCAGCGCTCCGAATAGAGCCAGATCACAGTCGGTTTTCTCGGTTCGAGCCATGGCCTTCGCTTAACATCGTTTCGAAGTTGGGAAAGTTCGAGTCTCCTTAATTAACAATAGACGAGAGTTGGGGACAACCGCAGGACCCGGATTCACTGGCGTGCGTTCCGGATTACCGATGCTGAAGGGCTGTTGGAAGGGACTGTCAGGCAAGGACCAGCGTCGGCTCCGGGAGCGGCTTGGCCTTTGCTGTCGACCACCGCACCTGGCGTGCTGGCTCCTCGGAGCATTCGATCCGTGCAAGCTCAGCGGCGGTCAATTCGGTTTCGAAAAGTGTCCGATAGATGAAGCGGCGCTCATCCGGATCCCGGTGCAAGGCTCGCCAGACCTCATGCGGCACCAGAATTCGACTGTCCTCCCCGTAGGCATGCACCCGATAGCTGGACCACTCGTAATCAGCAGGATGTTGCGCAAGGCCACTGCGGACCGGTGCCATTTCCACATAACGCATCGCATTCACCAGGCAGCCAGCAGCGGAGCCCTCCTGCCCCAATGCCAGCAGTTTTACCAGCCAGTCGCCATCACCGGCCTGGTAGCGCCGACTGACATAGGCATCGTAGCGCTGAGTGATTTCCTGCAACACCGCCACCAGGGCCTCGGCATCGGGATCCGCCAGGATCAGCTTGATCTCATTGGGCTGCAGCGTGTAGGCATGGCAGTACAGGCGGAACCTTTTACTGGCGTCGCCAAGCGCATTCAGGAAAAACAGATAGTCGTCGTCTGCAGAAAAGCAGCGAGCACGCGGGCTTCGACAAAGGGAAACAAGATAGGTATCGACCGGACCTGATGCCGGTAGCTTCCGTGACATACGGCTCTCCTCTCGTCCATGTGAGAGACTTATATCGTTCAGCTGGCAAGACTACCCCGGTTGGCCGGCAAATGCCACCTCTTCGCGTTCCTGCGAACGAGTGCTGAAAAACAACCGCACGATGATCACTGCCTATGAAGATCACCACGGACAGCCTCGCAACTGTCATGGCGCCTTTGGCTATGTTGGCGGCTCTTAGTTATATCAGAAAATCCTGGCTATATCGGCAAATCCTGGCTATGTCAGCAAATGGAGCGGGAACAGCCGCTCCATTTGCGACATCGGCTTGAACTTAGCGCCCGGATACCCGGTCACCGGGATCGCCGATGATCACCTCCACCCGCCGATTCAACTGACGTCCGCCTGCATTATCGTTGCTGGCGATCGGGTAGGATTCGCCGTAGCCAATGGTTTCAACCCGGCTGCTATCGACACCTGACCGCAGGAAGATCCGCTTGACCGAATTCGCCCGGCGCTCCGACAACTGCTGGTTGAATGTTTCTGCACCCACACTGTCAGTGAAACCCTCCACCAGCACCTTGCGGTCCGGGTTGTTACGCAAATATTCCGCAACCCTCTCGACGTTGCGCACACCTTCGGCGGTCAGGTCAGAGGAGCCGGTTGCGAACAGCACGTCGCCCAGCGAAATCGATACGCCGCGATCCGTCTGCTTCGCATTCAGATCCTGCAGCTCCTTCTCCATCTGCTGCGCCCGTTGTTCGGCCTGCTCGGCGCGCTGCGTGGCCTGCTGGGCCTGCATCTGGGCCGATTCGATTTCCCGGGTCCTTGCCTGCAGACGGATCTGCTCGCGCTGGTTCTCGGCGGTGGCAATGGTCTGCTCGGCGGCTTCGCGGGTCGCTACCGCCTTGGCGATTTCCACCTGCTGCTTGGCGAGGTAAGCGAGGTGATCGACCTTGTCCTCTTTCTTGTTCTCTTCCCAGGCATTCTGCGCATTGGTCAGCCGCTGCTCGGCCCGCTGCAGCTCCGGATGGGCATACTTGATCACCTGCGGATCATTGCGCGCGGTCTGGTAGGCATCCTGTGCCTCCAGCAGCGAGGCATTTTTGTCGGGGGTTGAACTGCAGCCCGCCAGCGAGACAGCCGCAGCCAGCACGGCCAGTGAGAAATGTCGCGCTTTCATGTTCAACCTCCCAGATTGTTAGTTTGCTTGTTCTGTTCGAGCTTCAGCTCCTGGCGCAGCGCATCCAGGCTACGTTGCACCTGGTTTGCCGCTTGCTGAACCTTGGATGAATTGGCGCGTGCTTCCGCAACCTTGGCATCCATTTCTGCTTCTGCTGCCAACACCTGGGCACGTTCATATTCGCGGTCATCCACCGCCTTTCGGGCCCGATCCAGTTTGTCTTGGGCAGTCTTCAACTCCGCAGGGGCATACTGAGGAGCTCCGGAACGCACGGCATCATTGACCGCCGCCTCGGTAACCGCTAACTGCTCCTTGGGCACCGGAACGCTCGCGCATCCTGTCACCAGGGCAGAGCCAAGCAATATGGTGCCTACCACACCCTTGCGCAGGTGCTTCGGTACTCTTGGTATCAGCTTCATATTGATCCCCTGTCTGTTGTTTCTGCGACAATTTTTTCCAGCAGAGCGACATTGTTGCCACGGCGCCCGTGCCTACCGTCCCTTCCAAATATAATGTCCCCTATCCCAATGCCGAAGGTGACTGAGAAATAGAAGATTCAACAGCTTGGGTCGGCGCCGCTACTCATCCGACCAACAGGATCAAACGGATCAGAAAGTTGAATGAACAGCCTTAACGGACAACCAGGAAGGAAGCGTCAGCGGAACGACTGAAAGATGGATACTGCTGGAGAGAGGCACTCACTGCTTAAGCTCGGTGAGGCACTGGCGCGGTACATTTGTGTCCGGCGTGGTGTGGTCAGCGGGCCGAGGAAGCGGCCGCTGACGATCAGCACAATCGGGCCTTAAACGGCGGCGTATATTAGTTTAATGCGTATCTAGGCTTGGGCCTTATCCGCAACCCCGGAGCAATCCGCTGCAGTCGCGTGCACGGCGGCCGCCACCGTTTCCGGATCCGCAGCATATTCCTCCACCAAAGCCATCAGCTTCTCGGAGAACTCCTGGTCACGGCGCACCAGACTTTGCTGCTCCAGTTTGTTCAGTTCCTCCGCAAGCTTCCACTCCATTTTCTTGAACGCTGACGGCATGGATTTAGAGGCTGAAGAACTCTTTCGCTCGAACAATCTAACCTCCAAACAGACAGATACTCCAAGTATCCCTCCACGGAAACGAGATCAGGCATTGATACGCAGGCGCTGAGGGAGCAGGCTGCGGACCTCCCTGCCAGGCCTTCACGCGGGATCCATCAGCGAGTGTGGCGGGATGGGGAAAAATCACAGCTTTTTTTGGATTAAAGACAAAATATGGCACTGACACAACCGCCGGCTTTTTGCACAACTCTCTAGTTAATTTCCACAATAGGCGCTCGCCCCTATCTCCTCCCCCTCCCGGTCTAGTCCTGACAAGGCGTGGTACGACGGGGCTTTGCCGGCTGTCGGCCTTCAACGTCAGGACCTTAACGTTTACGTCGCTAATTATGGACAAATTGTCATTCAACGCGTGGATCTGTAACGTTAGTGGCGGCCGGAAATTAATGACGGCTGCATCAATCAGTATGCCAACTCTAGGAAGGAGTAAATCAATGAAATCTCTTGGATATGCGATCGCGCTGACTGCGGCGTTTAGCTTTACCAGTAGTGCCAATGCGGCCCTGATCAATGTGGTCGAGGATGCAGATTCTGCCTCGTACACCATTCCAACAACCAATGA
>JAEZAA010000065.1 GCA_023430625.1 Pseudomonadota bacterium | reverse complement strand
GCACCACCTGGGTACTGTTCGCCAGGGGCGAATCCTTCAGCAGGGTTTGGAATTGCTTGAGCGTCGCCATGGCCGTGGGGCAGACATCGGGGCAGCGGGTAAAGCCCAGAAACGCCAGGGTCCATTTCTCCTGCAGCCGCACATTGTCAAACGGATTGCCCTCGTGATCCTGCAACTGAAACGCCGTCAGCGGCTTTGGCTCCGGATACACATAAGCACCCCAGCTTTGCAGTTGCTCCGCAGAGGCCACCGGTACACCGATAAAGCGTTGCAGGAACAACCCCATCCCCAGGGCCATGACACCCAGGATCAGCGCCGCCGTGATCCAGCTTCGTTTGCCCGTCGCCATTAGCTCACCCCCAGGACGCGGTAATGATGATCCACCAGCAACAGGACGAACAGCAGCATCAGGTAGGTGATGGAGTATTTGAAAGTCTTGATCGCCGCATGCTCACGTTTGTCGAACATCAGCATCAGCGCCCAGTAAAGGAAGCGTGCGCCCAGCACCAGCGCGCCGGCCAGATAGATCAGCCCGCTCATTTGGGTAATAAAGGGCATCAGGCTGACCGCGAACAGAATCAGGGTGTACAGCAGGATATGCAGCTTGGTATAGGCTTCGCCGTGGGTCACTGGCAGCATGGGCACTTCGGCCTGGGCATACTCGGCCTTGCGGTGGATTGCCAGCGCCCAAAAGTGAGGCGGTGTCCAGGCGAAAATGATCAACACCAGCAGCAGGGCATTGGGTTCAACCTGCCCGGTCACCGCCGTCCAACCCAACAGAGGCGGTGCAGCGCCCGCCAGCCCACCGATAACGATGTTCTGGAGCGTGGCGCGCTTGAGAAACAGGGTGTAGACCACCGCATAGCCCAGCAGCGACGCTAGGGTCAGCCAGGCCGTCAGCGCATTGACCTGCCAGATCAGGATGGCCATGCCCGCCAGCGCCAGAATCAGGGCAAAGCCCAGGGCGTGCACCGCATCAACCCGGCCTTCCACCAGCGGACGGCGACGGGTGCGGGCCATCACCGCATCGATCTTGCGATCCACCACATGGTTGATGGCCGCCGCCGATCCCGCCAGCAAGCCGATGCCCAGATTGCCAAACAACAACACCTGCCAGCCAATCGGCTCATGGCTGGCCAGCAGCATGCCCACCAGGGAGGTCAGCAGCATCAGTGCCACCACCCGTGGTTTGCACAGTTCCAGGTAATCCCGCCAGCTGGTGGTGGATAGGTGCTGTGCCGTTGCTTTCATGGACATACCTCTCTTTACGCTTGTTGTGCGTGATACGTCTCTTGTGCCTGAAATGCCCCGGGCGCCGGTCGAAGTGCCAGGTGCAGCCGTTGGTTGAGCCAGATGAGCATCAGCAGCAAGAAGGCGCCACCGGCGTTGTGCGCCACCGCCACTGGCAAGGGCAGCAGCCACAGGATATTGCTCAACCCCAATCCGACCTGTAGCAGGAGTGCGCCTGCCACCAGCATCAGCGGACGCGTCAGCCAGGTACCCGCCAGCACAGGCCAGAGGCGCCACAACAGCAGGCCCAGATACAGCACCACCACCATGGCGCCTAGCCGATGGGTCACATGAATCGCCACCCGCGCCTCGTTGTCCATCCGCCCGCCGAGGTAATTCGGACCAATGTGCTGGAACAGGTCAAAGCCCTGGGCGAAGTCCATGTGCGGCCAGTACTCGCCCTGGCAGGTCGGCAGATCGGTGCAGGCCAGCGCCGCGTAATTGGAGCTGGTCCAGCCGCCCAGCATCACCTGCAGCGTCACCACCAGAATCGCACCCAGCGCCCAGGGGCGCAGCGCACGCAGTTTCCGGCCTTGGTCCGGCCCAACCGCGACCTGTTGGGGCCGCAACCGCAGCGCCAACAGCCACAGCAGCGACAGGGTGGCGAATCCGCCCAGCAAATGCAGGGTGACGATCTGGGGCCAGAGTTTCAGGGTCACCGTCCACATACCGAAGATGGCCTGCCAGATCACCAGGATGAAAATGGCCAGCGGCAACTTTACGGGGACGGCCGCATCACCGTCGCGACGACGCTGACGCACGGACACCACCAGGATTGCCAGAATCAGCAGCAGCAAACTGCCGGCAACATAGCGATGGGTCATTTCCGCCCAGCCTTTGTGGGTCTCCACCGGCGCATCGGGAACCCGCTCTGTCGCAATCCGAATGTGCTCGTCGGTGTGCGGTGCTACCAGAAAGCCGTAACAACCCGGCCAATCCGGACAACCCAATCCGGCATCCACTAGGCGGGTATAAGCGCCCAGCACCACGACCACCATGGCGAGCAGGACCGCTGCCAGACTGAGCCGGCGCAACAGAAGCACATTGGAACCTGACAGCTTGTCATTCATTGTTTTAGCCAATCTTGGAAACCCGTAACAGTTTTTTCAAATCGTCCAGCAGGTCGTTCCCACTCTGCTCCGGCGCATACCGCATCATGAGATTACCCAGCGGATCCACGATGTAGACTTCATGGCCGTCGGTGGTGCCGACCCGCTTTGCAAAAACCTGCTCGACCAGATCCGGACTCACATCCCGGACCTGCAACCGCGGGTAGTCAGCCTGCAGGGTCGGTTCCAGCGGTTCATTCGCGGCCACCAGCAGCATGTGGCGCACCCGGTCGGCATCACGACCCAGGGCGATATTGACTTGTTGGATCTTGTAGAGGTTTTGCCTGCAACGTTCGTCGCACACACCCCGGCTGACGGTCAGCAGGGTCCAGGGGTCCTCGGTCTCCAGCGAGCTATCGATACCGACCAGCTCGGACGCATCCAATGGCGGCAGTACCAGCTCACCATGATTGGTGCGCCCGGTCGGCACGCCAATCTGGCCGAAGTACATGAGCATGGCCAGAAGCACCGGCACCCCGCCGATCGCAAACATCCCCAATAGCTTGAGGCGACTGCGGCGAACCAGTGCGGGTGAATCGGAAACTGAGGTCATCGGGACTCCTTCAACATTCGAATCATGGCGATTACCGTGCCAAGTACTAAAACCAGGGCCAGGCCAAACCACTGGACCGCATAACCTTGATGCATCGCCGGGCCGGCGGGTACCTGGACCGGGCGCGGGACCAGACTGCCTGGCTGTTCTGCCTCCAGGCGAACCTGCCAGGGCAGCAAGGGCAAGGCGGCATCTGCTTGCAACGCTGCCAGCTCCAGCACCTGGACCCGCCGGGGCCAGCCGCTTTCCCGGGGTGGCTCACTCAGGCGCAGGCCGGGTGTGGCTACCTGGTCAAGATGCCCCAACAACTGCACCTGACCGGCCGGCACCGGTAGCTCCGGGAGCTGGCTGCGCTCCAGCGGCGCCGGTAACCAGCCCCGGTTGACCAGGATCCAGCCTTGGCCCGCCTCCAGTTCAAACGCCGTCAGCACCTCATAGCCCGGCCGGCCGTCGTGAATCCGGTTGTCCAGCAGCCACTGAAGGGTCGGATGATACCGGCCCAGTAGACGCACCTGACGATGCCGCCAGCTCGGTTCATCACTCTCTAACGGTGAGGCATTTAACTGTGAGGCCTCCAGGGCCGGCAGCGCGCGCCGCTCGGCCAACTCGTCCAAGATGGCCGTCTTCTCCTCGGCCCGCTCCAGTTGCCAAAACCCCAGCCACACCAGCAGCGGCAAGAGCAGGATGGCAAAGATCGCCAGCCCCAGGATCGCCCTGCGTTGACGGCCTGCCGACGGCGGTGCATGCTCTGTTCCGGGGATCATCCCCTTTCCTTTACCTGTGCCGGGAGATGCCCCGATGATCAAGTTCTTTATCGTGCTGGCCCTGTTCGTGGTTCTGGCGAGCCTGTTCAGCGCGCTGTACTTTCTCATCAAGGATCAGGGGCGTGGCGAGCGGGTGGTGAACGCGTTGCTGGTTCGCGTAACCGTCTCGGCGGTCCTGATCGGTGTGATCCTGGCCCTGGTCAGCCTGGGGGTCATCGAGCCCAATCCCCGTCCCTTCTGAGTTTCTGTCCTTTAGGTCCTGGCCTTGATGTTTTTATCTGCTAAAGATGTTTCTATCCGCTAAAGGATGTACACGAAGATAAACAGGCCGAGCCACACCACGTCCACGAAGTGCCAATACCAGCTGGCCGCTTCAAATCCAAAGTGATGGTCCGCACTGAAATGCCCCTTCATGATCCGCAGCAGCATCACCAGCAGCATGATGGTGCCAATGGTGACGTGAGCCCCGTGAAACCCGGTCAGCATGAAGAAGGTGCTGCCGTAGATACCGGACTTCAACGTCAGGTTCAGCTCGTTGTAGGCCTCCACGTACTCGTAGATCTGGAAGCCCATGAACACCGCACCCAACAGGATGGTGGCGGCCAGCCAGAGCTTCACGGCCTGGCGCTTGCCCTGCTTGAGGGCCTTGTGAGCGATGGTCACCGTCACGCTGGAAGTCAGCAGCAGAATGGTATTGAGCAGCGGAATATGCCAGGGATCGATAACGCCCGTCGGCCCCGGGAACAGCTCATTGTTGGGGTTGGCCATTAACGGCCACTGGGATTGGAATTGGGCCCACAACATGTTGGAGGCACCCCGCTCACCCTCGCCTCCCAGCCAGGGCACCGCGAAGTAGCGGGCATAGAACAGGGCGAAGAAGAAGGCGGCGAAGAACATCACCTCACTGAAGATGAACCAGCTCATGCCCCAGCGAAAGGAGCGGTCCATCTGGTCGGAGTAGAGGCCGGCCATGCTCTCGCGGACCACGTTGCTGAACCAGCCGAACAGCATGTAGGCCATCACCAGCGAACCGATCAGAAACACCCACCAACCCGCTGAGGTTTCATCGCCGGCGGTGGAGCGCATCATGATGGTGCCAGCGCCATAGACCGTCAGGAAAAGCCCGACGGCGCCGATGATCGGCCACTTGCTCTGCGCCGGCACATAATAGGTCTGGTGGGGCTCGTGCCCCGTCGCACCCGGTGTGGAGGAGCCTGTCTGTGCTGCCATATAACCTCCTGTAGAAACTCAGCTTTTTGTTTTTGTTGTCGCTTCCGAAATGTCGAACAGGGTGTAGGACAAGGTCAGCGTGCGCACCTCCGCCGGCAAGGCGGTGTCCACCACGAAGACGACCGGCATGCGTACTTCCTGCCCCGGTTCCAGCACCTGATGGGTAAAGCAAAAGCATTCGGTCTTATGAAAATAACCGGCACCGACCGAGGGTGACACGCTCGGCACGGCTTGCGCCGTCATGCTCCGGTCGACCGGATTGCGGGCAATGAACTCCACCCGCGTCGGCTCCCCAGGATGGACCTCGATTTCGCGAGTCACCGGGTAAAACTGCCAGGGCATGCTTTCGTTGTTCTGGGTGATGAACTGCACCCGGACACGCCGGCTCAGATCCGCCACCTGACCACTGGCCTGCGACGGCCCGGCCGCAACCTTGCCGTTGAGGCCGGTCACCTCGCAGAACACATCATAGAGAGGCACCAGCGCGAACCCGAACCCGAACATGCCCACCACCAGAAAGACCAGGTTGCGGACCAGGCGGGCATTGCGTGCTTGCAGATCAGTGGCCATAGCGCACTCTCCCTGTTGGTCCGGTTACCGAACCTCCGGTGGCGTGGTAAAGGTGTGGTAGGGCGCCGGCGACGGCACCGTCCATTCCAGGGTATCCGCGCCTTCCCAGACCTGGGCGGTCGCCCGGCGGCCACCCCGGACACACTTCAGCACCAGGAACAGAAACAACAGCTGGGTCGCGCCGAACAGGAAAGCCCCCATGCTCGCAATCTGGTTAAAGTCGGCGAACTGCAGGGCATAATCCGGAATCCGCCGCGGCATCCCCGCCAGCCCCACGAAGTGCATGGGGAAGAAGGTCAGGTTCACGCCAATGAACGACAGCCAGAAATGCATTTTCCCCAGCGCTTCGTCGTACATGTGACCGGTCCATTTCGGCAGCCAGTAATAGACAGCGGCAAAGATGGAGAAGACCGCGCCCGGTACCAGCACGTAATGGAAATGGGCCACCACGAAATAGGTGTCGTGGTACTGGAAGTCCGCCGGCGCGATGGCCAGCATCAGTCCAGAGAAGCCGCCAATGGTAAAGAGGATCACAAAGGCCAGGGCAAACAGCATGGGCGTCTCGAACGTCAGTGAGCCGCGGAACATGGTCGTCACCCAGTTGAACACCTTCACCCCGGTGGGTACCGCGATCAGCATGGTGGCGTACATGAAAAACAGCTCGCCGGCCAGCGGCATGCCCACGGTAAACATGTGGTGCGCCCAGACCAGGAACGACAGGAAGGCAATGGAGGCGGTGGCATAGACCATGGAGGTGTAGCCAAACAGCCGCTTGCGGGCAAACGTTGGAATGATCTGGGACACGATCCCGAACGCCGGCAGGATCATGATGTACACCTCGGGGTGTCCGAAGAACCAGAACACGTGCTGGAACAGCACCGGGTCACCGCCCCCGGCGGCATTGAAGAAACTGGTGCCGAAGTGAATATCCATCAGCATCATAGTGACCGCGCCGGCCAGCACCGGCATCACGGCAATCAGCAGAAACGCCGTGATCAGCCAGGACCAGACGAACAGGGGCATTTTCATCAGGGTCATACCCGGCGCGCGCATGTTCAGGATGGTGGCGATCACGTTGATCGCACCCATGATGGAGGAAATACCCATCATGTGGATGGCGAAGATAAAGAAGGTGACGCTGGGCGGCGCATAGGTGGTGGACAGGGGCGCGTAGAAGGTCCAGCCGAAGTTGGGGCCGCCGCCTTCCATGAACAGGGTCGAGACCAGCATGAGGAAGGCGAAGGGCAGGATCCAGAAGCTCCAGTTGTTCATCCGCGGCAGCGCCATGTCCGGCGCACCCACCATCATCGGAATCATCCAATTGGCCAATCCCACGAAGGCGGGCATGACGGCACCGAACACCATGACGAGGCCATGCATGGTGGTCATCTGGTTGAAGAAGTTGGGGTCCACGATCTGCAGGCCAGGCTGGAACAGCTCGGCGCGGATCACCATGGCAAAGGATCCGCCAAGCAGGAACATGGCGAAACTGAACCACAGGTACATCGAGCCGATGTCCTTGTGATTGGTGGTAAGGAGCCAGCGTGCAATTCCTTTGGCCGGCCCGTGGTGGTCGTGGACATGGGAGTCGACTACGGCACTCATGAGCGTTTCCCTCTAAGACGTGGCTTGTTTATTGTTCTTGGTCTTCAATCAGTTGCTTGGGTGTCACCACGTCTCCGGTGGCATTGCCCCAGGCATTGCGCTCATAGGTGATGACTGCCGCCAGATCGACTTCGCTCAACTGATTGCCGAAGGCTTGCATGGCGGTGCCAGGCACGCCGTTCACCACAATGTCAATGTGCTTGGCCATGTCG
Source organism: Pseudomonadota bacterium (assembly GCA_023430625.1). Classification (GTDB taxonomy): domain Bacteria; phylum Pseudomonadota; class Gammaproteobacteria; order Pseudomonadales; family Oleiphilaceae; genus JAEZAA01. The sequence continues at coordinate 15,815 of JAEZAA010000065.1, read as the reverse complement.
CCGGTCGTGATCGCGCTGCCACGCAACGCGGGGAAAGCTGGCGGCATGCCGCTGCCGTCCACCTGGTGACAAGCGGCACAGCTGGCCACGTAGACTTTCTCGCCCCGCGCCATCAGCTCGTCCAGGGTCCACTCTTTACTGCGGAGCTCGTATTCCTCGGCGGCTTTTGCTTTCTTCTCGGCAACCCAAGCCTGGTATTCCGGTTCAGGCACAGCCTTCACCACCACCGGCATGAAGGCGTGGTCCTTGCCGCACAGCTCCGTGCACTGGCCACGGTAGATACCGGGCTCCTCAATGCGGGTCCAGGCTTCATTGATGAAACCGGGAATGGCGTCTTTCTTGACCCCGAAAGCCGGCACCCACCAGGAGTGGATCACGTCATTGGCGGTAATGAGAAAGCGGATCTTCTGCTTGATCGGCACCACCATGGGCTCATCGACTTCGAGCAGATAGTGCTCGCCCTTGTCCATGCGGTTATAGATGGCATCCGCCGGCGTCGTGAGGCTGCTTAGATAGCCGAACTCCTCGCCCAGGTAATCGTAACGCCACTTCCATTGGTAGCCGGTGATCTTGATGTCGATCGCCGCCTCATCGGCGTCATACATCTTGACCAGGGTCGCCGTGGCGGGAATCGCCATGGCAATGAGAATCGCGAAGGGAATGAGGGTCCAGAGCACCTCAAGGCCGGTGTGCTCATGGAAATTGGAGGGGGTGGCGCCCTGACTCTTGCGGTGATGTAGGATCGACCACAACATGACGCCGAATACGACGATCCCGATCACCACGCAGATCCAGAAGATCGTCATGTGGAGACCATAGATCTCCCTGCTGATCTCCGTTACGCCTGGGTCCATGTTGACTTCCCAGGCGGCAAAAGCAGACGGCTGGAAAAATAGCGACAGCAGCGGGACCAACGTCCCAAAACGTCTTCGGCAACGCATATCATGTCTCCACAGCTTATATTTATTGTTCTGGTCGACACTTCCCGATGGGACTGCTTTAGGAAGTCCAACAAAGGTGTTTCGATCCAGTATAGTCACTTCAATTTCAGACATTCAAGCTTTAAAGGCCGGCAGCCGGTTTAGGAAGCACTGACTAAAATTCGATCAGAAAAGTCCAAGTTGGCCAATTATCCACCCGCATCCTAGTGACCGGAATCGCCGTTTGCGTCCTGCAGGCGTTAAACTCATCCACCTGCGTCGCCTGCCGACGATTCGCATGACCACTTGAAGACACGCCGTTCCTATGCCCTTTTCATCCTCAACGGCCCTGGCCTACCGCAGGCTCTGGTCACTCGCCTGGCCCCTGATTCTCACCAACCTGACGGTTCCCCTGCTGGGCCTGGTGGACACCGCCGTGCTTGGGCATCTGGACTCCCCCGTCTACCTGGGCGCGGTGGCGATCAGCGCCAACCTGTTCACGATTCTCTACTGGAGCTTCGGCTTTCTCCGCATGGGCACCACTGGCCTCGCGGCACAAGCGTCGGGCGCGCAGGACAACGAGCAGCTCAGGCGCCTGCTGGCGCAAGCCTCTTTGTTCGGAGCCGGGATAGGTTGCTTTTTAGTAATGTTACAGTGGCCACTTATTTCTGTCGGCCTCTGGCTCATGGATCCGGAACCGGCGGTTGCCCGCCTCGCCCATGAGTATTGCCAGATCCGCATTTTCAGCGCGCCGGCGGTGCTGACCCAGTACGCCCTGATCGGCTGGTTGATCGGCCGCCACGACACGCGGATTCCCCTGCTCGTGGCGGTTGCCACCAACCTGCTGAACCTGGGACTGGACCTGCTGTTCGTGGTGGGTTTCGGCATGACCAGCGCCGGTGTCGCCCTGGCCACCCTGATCGCAGAATACTTTGCCCTGGGCCTGACCCTCTGGCTCATGGCGCAACGGCACCCGGATGCCTGGGATTTAGCGGGGATTGGCGCACGGCTGCGACGTTGGACGGATTATCTGCGCCTGATCCGGGTCAATCGCTTTATCTTCATCCGCACCGTGGCGCTGCTGCTGACCTTCGCCTTTTTCACCGCCCAGGGCGCCCGCCTCGGCACCGACATTCTTGCGGCCAACGCGGTGCTGCTGACCTTCCTGCTGCTGATCTCCAACGGCCTCGATGGCTTTGCCACCGGCGCGGAGGTACTGACTGGAGAAGCCGTGGGCGCACGCAGCCTGGCGCGGCTGCGGATCAGCCTGAACGTCGCCCTGGGCTGTGCCGTCGCTGGTGCGCTGCTGTTTTGCGGATTTTTCTGGCTCACGGGCGAGTGGCTGATCAGCCTGCTGACCGACCTCCCCACCGTAGCCGCAAGCGCCCGGGAGTTTCTGCCCTGGCTGATCCTGATGCCACTCCTGGCGGTGTGGAGCTACCTGTTGGACGGCGTCTTCATCGGCGCGCTCAAGGTGCAGGCCATGCAGAACACGGTTGTGCTGTCGGCGCTGGCGTTCCTGCTGGTCTGGTGGAGCAGCCAGTCCCTGGGCAATCACGGGCTCTGGCTGGCATTGAGTGTCTTCATGCTGAGCCGTGGACTGAGCCTCGGCTGGCTGGCCTGGCGTTACTCCCGACGCCAGTGCTGGTTCTAAAAAACTGGATTGTCGCGCACGGGTCGGGCCGTCGGCCTACCCGGCGAAGCCCGGTACTTGCCTGCGCGCTTGACCTGTGTCCTGCTCCGAGGTTCTAGGATGGCCTGACCATCCACCGACACAGGAGCCGACCATGGCATCCCATTGCTGCACCCCATCTCAACCATCCTCGTCTGCCCTGCCCGGCCGTTATCGCCGAGTGCTCTGGGCCGCCCTACTGATCAATGGCGCCCTGTTTGCCGTGGAAATCTTTGCTGGGGTTCTCGCCGGTTCCGCTTCCTTGCTGGCGGACTCCCTGGATTTTCTGGGTGACACCGCCAACTATGCCATCAGTCTGTGGGTTCTGGGCCTGAGCTTGGCGGTGCGCGCGAAAGCGTCCCTGCTCAAGGCGTTATCCATGGCCCTGTTTGCCTTCGTGGTGCTGAGTGGCGCGCTCTGGCGTGTCGTCGTAGGCGGCGTACCCGATGCACCAACCATGGGACTGGTGGGCACCTTGGCGCTGGTCGCCAACCTGGTGGTGGCCGCCCTGCTTTATGTTTATCGTGAAGGTGATAGCAATATGCGTAGTGTCTGGCTCTGCACCCGCAACGACGCGCTCGGCAATCTGGCGGTTCTGCTGGCAGCGCTCGGGGTGTTCGGAACCGGCAGTGCCTGGCCGGATCTGGCCGTGGCAACCTTCATGGCAGTGCTGGCCCTGTCCGCGGCCTGGCAGGTAACCTCCCAGGCGCGCCTGGAGCTGCGCCACGAGGTGTCGGATCAGACAGCCATCCACTAGGGAACAACGACAATCGATCGGCGAGGGAGACATTCACCATGACCAGGTTAACCCAATGGCTTGCCGCACCCGCTCTGGCAGTGGCCTTCCTGTTGGCCGGCTGCAATCAGGACGAAGTCGAACAACCGATGCCGGTGCCCGCCACCGAGCTTGGCGCCCAGAGCTACCAGGCCACCGGCGTGGTCCGTGAGATCATCCCCGCCCACAACCAGATCGCCCTGGCGGTGGACCCGGTACCCAGCCTGCAATGGTCGTCCATGGTGAAGTCCTTCCTGGTGGCCGATAAGGCCTTGCTGGAGGGACTCGCGCCGGATCAGAAAGTGCGGTTTGAGTTTGCTCAGGATGCGGAGAACCAGTTCGTGATTACTGCCATCCAGGCCGAGTGATCTCGCCCGGAGGAATGGTAAATCTCGTTCCGCCTAGGAGTAATTACTTACAGAATTTTAATGCGGCATTACAAACTGGACCGGGTAAAAAAATCATCCTCATCTACACTGATGGGAAATGGCGCCCGTACTCAACCGGGCGCCGGTCCTTGATCACATATGAGAATCCGGATGAGGCTCGACGTTGTAACCGAGATCATCAACCACGGCAAACTCACCGAAGACCGCTCCAACCACCTGCAGCAGGCGCTGGCGACGCAAGTCCGGCACCTGCCGCCCGTGATTTGGGTGGACGGTGACGCCGCGGACCATCGCCTGCTGGCCTTCATCACCGAGTACATCGAGCTGGTGCCCGCCACCCTGGCCTGTGTCGCCGCCAGCGCGCAGGAAGCCGGTTTGGAATTTCTGTTCATGCCGTTCCTGCAGAAGGCCTGCAGTTATTTCCTGCAGCCATCGCTGCCCATTACGCGCCACGCCGGTCTCGACGGCTTGATGGTCCGGGCCTACCAATGCCATCGGCTGATTGAAGAGCTCTATGAGAACAATCTCAGCCTGCGCAACAACGACGCCTGTAAGTTGGAACTGACGCCAGCGGGCTTGATCGTGCATCACCTGATCGGCGAGCCCTATGCCAACGAGCTGGATCAAGCCGCGCTACGGCATCTGGGCGAACTGGTGGAAATGCCGGAATACTACAGCCTGGATCTGGCGCCCTACATCGCCACCCGGCATGGGCCGAACTGGCAGGCGTTGAGCGAGCGCTGGGCGCAACTGCTGCCGCGCCACGGGATCCACCTGCACTTTCCGTCCACGCCCTAGTCGGTTTTCTTCTTGGGCGACGGGAAGAAGCGGATGGGCTGTGCCTGCGGTTCCGGCTTGCGCTCCCGGGTCACGCGGGTCTCGGGTTCCTGCACCTCCATGTCCACCAGCCGCTCTTCAAAGCCACAGCTGACGCAGGCGCGAAACTGTCCCTGCTCGTTGTCGAACGTCACGATGCGATCCATGATTCCGCACCGGGGGCACACGGCTCCGGCAATAAAGCGACGGTTCTTTTGCATACTGTCCACTTTTTAAGGCGCAGGCCACGCGCAGATTCATAAGCCGCAGGCCATGCGCAGGTTCGGCCAGGCCGGTGGAACCCGCCGGGCCTGGATCAGGAATACCGCAATCAGGCGGCCTGGAGCATGCCTGATTGGCGTAACAAGGCGTCGACACTGGGTTCGCGGCCACGGAATTCCACGAACAGGGTCATGGGGTCGTCGGCGCCGCCACGTTCCAGAATCGCCTGGCGGAATGCCTGGCCGGTGCTGGTGTTGAAGATGCCCTCCTCTTCAAAACGGGAGAACGCATCCGCCGCCAGGACCTCGGCCCATTTGTAGCTGTAATAGCCTGCCGCGTAGCCGCCCGCGAAGATATGGCTGAACCCGTTCTGGAACCGGTTGAACGAGGGTGCCGGCACCACCGCCAGCTGGCTTCGCACCTCGTCCAGCACCGCTTGGGCCGAGACCGGCTGATCCGCACGGTACTCGGTGTGGAGCCGGAAATCGAACAGGGAAAACTCCAGCTGACGCACCATCTGCATGCCGGCCTGGAAGTTCTTGGCCGCCAGCATCTTGTCCAGCATGGCCTGGGGCAGCGGCTTGCCGCTCTGGTAATGCCGCGAAATCAGGGCAATCGCTTCCGGTGCCCAGCACCAGTTCTCCATGAACTGGCTCGGCAATTCGACCGCATCCCAGGGCACACCGTTGATGCCGGACACCTGGCTGCAGTCCACTCGGGTCAGCATGTGGTGCAGGCCGTGACCAAACTCGTGGAACAGGGTGTTCACCTCATCGTGGGTCAGCAGGGCCGGCTGATCGCCCAGCGGCGGATTGAAGTTACATACCAGATAGGCCACCGGTAACTGCACGGAATCGTCGGCCAGCCGCCGGCGGACCCGGCAATCACCCATCCAGGCCCCGCCACGCTTGTTCTCGCGGGCAAACAGATCGGTGTAGAAGGCGGCGATTGGCGCGCCGTTCTGACGGACCTCGTAATAACGCGCATCCGGGTGCCAGAGCTCCGCCTTGTCGGAGGCCACGATGTCGACCCCAAACAGGCGCTCGGCCACCTGGAACAGGCCGCGGATGACCTGATCCACCGGGAACCAGGGCCGCAGCTCTTCCTGGGAGATGGCATAGCGATGCTGGCGCAGCTTTTCGCTGTAGTAGCTCACATCCCAGGCCTGCAGCTCGTCCTGGCCATACTGCTCGCGGGCGAAGTCCTTCAGTTCCTCGAACTCCTGGCGGGCCACCGGCAGCGACTTGGCCGCCAGCTCCTGCAGAAACTGCAGCACTTCCTGCGGGTTCTTGGCCATCTTGGTCACCAGCGAGTAATCGGCAAAGCTCTCAAAGCCAAGCACCTGCGCCAACTCATAACGTAATTTGAGGATTTCCTCGATCAGGCCGGTGTTGTCGAACTGACCGCCGTTCGGCCCCAGTTCGGAAGCACGGGTCACATAGGCCTCATACATCTCCCGGCGCAGCGAACGGTTGTCGCCATAGGTCATGACCGGGTAATAGGAAGGGAAATCCAGGGTCAGCACATAGCCGTCGAGCCCCTTACGGGTCGCGGTCTGGCGGGCGGCAGCCAGGGCGCTTTCGGGCAGACCGGCAAGCTCCCCCGCGTCATCGATCTGCTTGCTCCAGGCCTGGGTGGCATCCAGCACGTTCTCGGAGAACTTGCTGCTCAGCTGCGACAGGCGCTGCGTCAGATCGGCGTAGCGCTTTTTCTTGTCCTCGGGCAGATCCACACCGGCCAGGTGGAAATCCCGCAGGGTGTTGTCGATGGACTTGCGCCGCGCCTTGTCCAGTTGCCGGTATTCATCGCTCGCCGCCAACCGCTTGAAGGCATCACACAGGGCCGCGTTCTGGCCGATCTCGGTGCTGTATTCCGACAGCTTGGGCAGGCACTCGTTGTACGCCTGGCGCAGGGCTTCGCTGTTCATCACGCTGTTGAGATGGCTCACCGGCGACCAGGCCTTGCCCAGGCGGTCTTCCAGATCGTCCATCTGCTGGGCGAGACTGTCCCAGCTGGCGTGCTCCTGTTTCACCAGCTCGGCGATGCGCGCCCGGTTCTCCGTCAAAATGCGGTCAATGGCCGGTACCACGTGCTCAGGCCGGATGGCATTAAAGGGCGGCAGCAGCGCGTCCTGTAACAGCGGGTTTTGGTCCTGTGACGGCAGATCGTGCGAAGACGGCGATTCGGTCATGTAGGCAACCTTAAGCGAAGGATGTAAGTGAACGATGTTCCCACCAACCGGTGGATTCGGGAGCACAGCGATATTTCATAATAATGGGAACCAAAATCAGAAAAACAAGCCACCACCCGCGCCACTGTGATGCTGGTCATGACGCGAAGATCTTCGCTATCCTGCTGTTTTGGCCAACCACCCCGGCCCCTGAACATCGAGGAGCGTCCACGTGAATATCCGCAGCTACCAAGGCCTCACGCCCACCCTGGGCGAGCGCGTTTTTGTCGACCCCACCGCGTTGGTGCTGGGCGATGTGGAACTGGGCGCCGACTGCTCCGTCTGGCCCATGGCGGTGATCCGGGCCGACATGCATCGGATCCGGATCGGCGACCGCTGCAGTATCCAGGACGGCTCTGTGCTGCACATCACCCATGCCGGCCCCTACAACCCGGACGGCTATCCCTTGATCCTGGGCAGCGACGTCACGGTGGGCCACAAGGCCATTCTGCATGGCTGCACCCTGCACGACCGCATCCTGGTCGGCATGGGGGCGATTCTCATGGACGGCGTGGTGGTGGAGTCGGAGGTCATCATCGGCGCGGGCAGCCTGGTGCCGCCCGGCAAGCGGCTGGCAAGCGGGTATCTCTACACGGGCTCCCCTGCCCGCCAAGTGCGCGCCCTGAGCGAGAAGGAGCGCGGGTTTTTCACCTATACCGCCGCCAACTATGTGAAGCTTAAGGATAAGCATCTTAGCGACCTGGGCTAGGCGTCACCGCGCTCCAGCAGTCTATGGCACTCGCCGATGGTTATTGCTGCTGGGCGTCCTCCAGGCCGTCCCAGTTGCTCAGCTCCTCCGCACTCAGGGTGCCGTCGGCGTCCTCATCCACGTCGCTGAAAGCATCGACCAGATCCTGATTGCGATCCGCCTCCTGCATGGTGATGCTGCTGTCATTGTCCTGATCCAGATCCTCGATCAGTTGCTGCGCGGCCTGCTGCTTCGAGTCATCAGGCTGTCCCATGGTGCCGGCTTGCTGCTGGCTGGACGACTCGGTGCGGGTTTGCTGGCTGGTTTGCTGCCGATCCTTCTTCTCGCTCTTCCACTGTTCCAGCTCGTTCTGGCTTAGTACGCCATCGCTATCCCGATCCACCTCGGTGAACGACTCCAGCAGCTTGTCCTTCTTGCCCTCCTTGCTACCCTGCTCGATCTCGGCACGGCTGAGATTGCGATCACCGTCCTTATCCAGTTTCTGGAACATCTTCTGCGGATCCTTCTCCTTGCCCTCATCCGCCACCGCAAAGCCGGAACCGGTACCGACCGCCAGCAATACGGCTGTCATCAAGGTCTTATTGAGCTTGTTCATCATCATCCCCCCGTTCATTCCTGTCGGCGTAATGCCGTTTCCGTCGCCTTCACGTCCTGTTGACGGAGCGTCCTGTTCATCGTTCGCCCTATGGGCATGACTTAGCTAAACAGACTCCGTGCCAGCTTGGACCGATCGTTCCGGGCGACGACGGACGGGATGCGGCCTCATGGCGACAAAGTCGCCGAAAAGCAGCGGCGTGGGTTACGGGTGGCTAACCAGCAGAGGACGCGTTGGCTTGCGCGGCAACGCAAACCGTTGGATGAACAGCGCAGATGGCTGTAGAAACTGCGCGGGCTTTGCAGATATTGCAATGAAACAGCTGATCAGCTGTGGTGGTGGATAAGCCAATTTTCGTTCAAAGAACCTCTTGAACTGGTTTTCGGTGCCCTCACATCAGTATCAAACCATCGGTGCGTCAGACGCAGTCATGACTCCGGAGAACCGATGGGTGTCACTGTAACGATGCCGAACAGGCCATCATTTCCTGACATCCAAGAGGAGGCATTACCATGGCCAATTTACCCCGTTGGAACCCGTTTGCGGAATTTGAAGACATCCTCAATCGCTATAACCGAACCATCGGCATCCCGGGTACCAGCACCCAGGACAAGGAGGTGCTCAGCAAGACCGATTGGGCGCCCGCCGTGGATATCACCGAAACCAAGGACGCCTATCTGATCAAAGCGGAGATCCCGGGCCTGAAGCGGGAAGATGTCAAAGTCGCGGTCGACGACCGGGTGCTGACCATCAGCGGCGAGCGGCAGGTCGAAAAAGAGGAGAAAGATCGCAAGCACCACCGGATCGAACGGGTCTACGGCAGTTTCGCCCGCAGCTTTGCACTGCCGGACAACGTGGATGACGAGCATATCCGGGCGGAATACAAGGACGGGATCCTGACCCTCACCCTAACCAAGCATGAAAAGGCCAAGCCCAAGGCCATCGAGGTCCAGATCCACTAGTCATCGACGACCGCAGGTCATTGGGGTGCACATCCTCCCGAGTTGGGCTCGGGAGGATCGACCGCTCAGACCTGGGCTCGAATCTACAACTCGGCGGATGTACGGGCGCCTGCGGCGCGCAGCAGCTCCACAAAAGCACCCGCCTGTGCGTGACGAGTCACCCGGTCGAGAAAGGTTTGGCCGGCGTCATTGCGGGCATTGAGGTCAAAGCCTGCTTCCACGAAATACGGCAGAAACCGCTCGAAGGGCCCCTCTGGCATGGCTTCATACGCCCGCAGCAGCAGGGTGTAATCGACCGGCGTATCGAAATAGGGCTGCACGTCCAGCCAGCTCTTGACCCGCTCGTCGCTCCACTCTTCGTTAAACTTCGCGGGTTGGGTGGGACCACTCATTCTCATTTCCTCGTAATCAAACTCGGCGGGGCCGCCATTATAGCGGCCTTTATCCAGTGGCGTCAGCGCTCGGCGCCGCCCGGGAACAACGTCAGAGGTCGGTGCGCAGCCGTTGCAGAACCGGCGCGGTATCCGGGCGAATCCCCCGCCACAGGAAAAAGGCTTCCGCCGCCTGCTCCACCAGCATGCCCAGACCGTCGATCACCCTGGCCGCGCCTTGCTCGCGCGCCCAGCGGTTGAAGGGAGTTTCCTGCGCGCCGTACATCATGTCGTAGGCGACCGTCTCCGCGCCGATAACCCTGGCCGGCAGCGGTGGCAGATCACCCGCCAGGCTCGCGGACGTGCCGTTGATGATGAGATCGAAGGCGCCATCCAGCTCGGCGAACTCACAGGCGCGAATCGGGCCCTCATCGGCAAATAACTGCGCCAGCGCCTCCGCTTTGGCGCGGGTGCGGTTGGCCAGCACCAGTTCCGCCGGCTGGTGTTCCAGCAAGGGCCCCAGCACACCGCGCACGGCGCCGCCCGCACCCACCACCAGAATACGCCGCCCGCGCAGCAGGCAGCCCTGGTTGATGATCAAGTCCTGCACCAGGCCGACGCCGTCGGTGTTATCACCCACCAGCTCGCCATTGAGTGCAAACAGGGTGTTGACGGCGCCCGCCTTCTCCGCCCGCGGCTGCCGGATATCGACTTCCTGCCAGGCCCGCTCCTTGAAGGGTACGGTGATGTTGAGTCCCTTGCCGCCGCCTTCGAAAAACCCCCGCAGACTGGACTCAAAACCGTCGAGGGGCGCTTCCAGCGCCACATACTCCAGCCGCTCGCCGGTCTGGGCGGCAAACAGGCTGTGAATCCGAGGGGACTTGCTGTGCTTGATGGGGTTGCCCATCACCGCGTAGCGATCCATTTCCAGTGCCATGGCGCTTAACCTGCCGTCGACGCGAGCCAGTCGCGGCCCTGGAGGAAATAACTGGTCAAACGCTCCTCTGGGCTACCGGGCTCCGGCTGGCGCGCGTAGTCCCAGCGCACCAGGGGCGGCAGCGACATGAGAATCGACTCCGTGCGCCCGCCCGATTGCAGCCCGAACAAGGTGCCCCGGTCCCACACCAGGTTGAACTCCACGTAACGGCCCCGCCGATAGAGCTGGAAATCCCGCTCCCGCTCGCCATAGGCCATGGTTTTGCGGCGCTCGACGATGGGCAGGTACGCCGGCAGGTAACTGTCGCCGACCGCCCGCAGGAACTCAAAGCAGCGTTCAAACGGCCAGCTGTTGAGGTCATCGAAAAACAGGCCGCCAACGCCGCGGGGTTCCTGGCGGTGCTTCAGGTAGAAATAGTCATCGCACCAGGCTTTGTATTTGGGATAGATGTCTGCGCCAAAGGGCGCGCAGGCCTGGCGTGCGGTTTCATGCCAATGGATGCAGTCTTCGTCGAAGCCATAGTAAGGCGTCAGGTCATAGCCGCCACCAAACCACCAGACCGGCGCCTCGCCGGGCTTCTCCGCCACAAAGAAGCGGACATTGGCATGGGACGTGGGCACATAGGGGTTATGGGGGTGAATCACCAAAGACACGCCCAGCGCCTGAAAGCTGCGGCCCGCCAGTTCCGGGCGCACGGCAGAGGCAGAGGGTGGCAGGGTCGCGCCATGCACGTGGGAAAAATTCACGCCGGCCTTCTCGAATACAGCGCCCTCGACCAGCACCCGGGTGCGTCCGCCACCGCCTTCGTCCCGTTGCCACAGATCCTCCTGAAAACGGGCCTGGCCATCCGCCTGCTCCAGTCCCTGACAAATCCGGTCCTGCAGATCCAGCAGAAAAGCCTTTACCGCCGCAACATCCGGCTGCTGATTCATAACCTCTCCTCAAGCTCGTATTAGGTCGCCGGTCAGGGCATCGCGAATGCTGGTGGGCTGAATCAATCCGCCCAGGGGGCCTGCCACCAGGGCGTCCAACTCCGCGCCAAAATAGTTCCGGACGTCCGCCTCGGTCAAAGCCGGCGGGGAACCCGTGGGGTTGGCCGACGTGGAGACAATGGGACCGCCGAAGGCGGCACAGAGGCGGGCAACCACCGGATGCGCGCTGCAGCGCAGGGCAATGCTGGCATGGTCGCCCTTAAGCCAGCGCGGCAGATTCCGGGGATCCGGCACCAGCCAGGTATGGGGCCCCGGCCAGCTGGCCAGGATCTGTTCACGCACAGAGGCGGGCAGGGGATCGAGCCAGGGCTGGAAATCCTCGATCCTGCCGCTGACCAGGATCAGCCCCTTGTCCATCGGGCGGGACTTAATAGCCAGCAGGCGCTCCACCGCCGCCTGATTGGCCGGATTACAGCCCAGGCCCCAGACCGCTTCGGTCGGGTAGGCGATGACACCACCCTGGCGCAGCGTTTGCGCCACAGACTGGTATTGCGCTTCATTCGTATCGTCGCGCTCAGGCACCGGTAATTCCCGCAGTAAAAAAGGGCACGTTACCCTAGGCCCTGTGCCTGATCAAGCCAGGAATGCACTGGCCTGGCCGTCGTTAACAGCGCTGGTAGCCGCCCGCGGTCCGGGTGACCCGCCCGCTAATCTCCAGACTCATCAATTCGGCGCTGACCACCTGGGGCGGCAGGCCCGTGCGCATGACCAGCAGATCCGGGCTGACCGGATCATAACCGAGCGCCTGCAGCAACTGGCGACCGGTGTCCGTTTCCGCCATCGCGCCAAGGTCCTCATCAGGGGCCGGCTCTGGCCCTAAACCAGCCGATACCGGCTCGATTGCAGGAAACAGCGCGAAGGTTTCGGGAAGCGGCTGGGCCTGGTGATAGGCCAGCAGGGCAGGCAGCTCCTCGGCAATGTCCGCCACGGTTTCCACCAGCTTGGCGCCTTGCTTGATCAGGTGATGGCAGCCGCGTGCCTGCGGGTTATGGATGGAACCGGGGATGGCATAAACCTCGCGGCCCTGTTCCAGTGCCAGCCGCGCCGTGATCAGCGAACCACTGCGCAGGCTGGCCTCCACCACCAGCGTGCCCATGGACAAGCCACTGATGATGCGGTTGCGACGCGGGAAGTTCGCGGCCTTGGGCGGCGTGCCCAGGGGAAATTCCGACACCATCAGCCCCTGTTGGGCAATCACGGCGGCCAGCGTGCGATTGGCGGCCGGGTAGGGCCTATCAACGCCGGTGCCCAGCACCGCCAGCGTCGCTCCACTGCATTTGAGGGCGGCTTCATGGGCAGCAGCATCCACCCCCAGGGCCAGACCGCTGGTAATGAGTAGACCCTCCCGCGCCAACTCGCCCGCAAAGGCACGCGCATTGTCCAAGCCACCAGCGCTGGGATGGCGGCTGCCCACCACCGCTAGTTGAGGCTGCCGCAGAAGTTCCAGGCGCCCCCTGAGATAGAGAATTGCGGGCGGGTCCGGCAGCCAGCGCAACAAGGCAGGATACTGGTCATCTTCCGGGCACAGCAGATGCTGGCCGGCCTGTTGCGCCCACTCCAGGCTACGCTCCACCTGGGCCTGCAACGCGCCGTCGTTCGTTTCGACAAAAGCATCCAGTGCCTGGAGTGCGGTCGCACCCAGACCCAGGCCTTGCAGGAGCGGGCGGGGCGCCCGCACCACGGCCAACGCACTGCCGAAGTGGCGGTACAGCTTATGAATGCGGCTGGTGCCGAGCCCTGGCAGATGATGCAGTGCCAGCCAGGCGGCGAGGGGAGAGTCGTTCATCAATATCGTCCTTGAAGCTGTTGCCATCAGCGGCAAGCGGAGCCACGCCGTCAATCCAGATGGCATGGAAAACCCGGTATTCACTCGGGCAAACCCTGCGGCCGCCCAATAAAAAAGGCAGTCCGAGGACTGCCTTTTTGGCTGCGAGGGCTAAGTTGCAATCAGGGATTGCGCACTTCGTCCATCAGCGCCAGTGGCCGTTCCGCCCGCAGGATCAAGCCGTAGCTTACCTTCTCGAAGGTGCGGAAGACCATCAGGATACCTGCCCGTTCAGCCGGCAATTCTACCATTTCCTTCTTCACGGGATCACGCACCAGGTTGCCTTTCTTATAGACCGCCAGCACGTTGCCGACCTGCAGACCTTCGCGCTCACCCTTGTTGATGGTCACCACGGCGTACTGGCCGATCTGGGTGACACCATCCATGACCGAAATCATCTTGCCGCGGACTTCCTTCTCAGGCGCGCTCGGCAGGAAGGTGGAGTTGACGGCCGTGTCCGGCGTGATCATCAGGCGATCACCCTGGCTCACGTTCATCTTGGTGCGCTGCAGCAACAGGGTCAGCACGTCGCCGTTGAGCGCGGTGATCTTGCCCTGACCAATGGAACGGGCTTCCAGACCCAGGAATTCACCTGTGTCGGGATCCACATAGGTTTCACCCGCACGGTAGATTCCAAATACTTCATGACCTTCCGTATCGCCACGGGCATAGACGGTATCACCGGCACCGGTGACCAGCCGTCCATCCTTGCCTTCCAGGATGTAGGGCGCCGCTTCCAGTTCCGCGGGCGTCACCACTCGGCTTTCAGTCAGGAAACTGCTGATCGCATCCAGCGGGATGGCGGGAATAGCGCTCGCCAGCGGCGTGACGCGAACTTTCGGCTCCAGCTTGGTCACGCCATCCGGCGACAGCTTGACGGTACGGGCGATGGTCGTCACACGGGGCTTGCCGTCGACATAGATCAGGCCGATCACATCGCCCGGAAAAATCAGGTGTGGATTGTCAATCTGCGGATTGACGTGCCAGATTTCTGGCCAAAGCCAAGGGCTCTCGAGGAACCGTCCGGAAATATCCCAGAGGGTGTCACCCTTGACCACCGTATAACGGTCCGGACGATCCGGCTTGAAATCGGGCTGAGCCGCCACCACCTGGAGACCGAGGGCGAAAAATAAAGAAACAGTGGACAACAGTTTCCTCATGGTTACGTTCCCTTAACTGAATTTGGGACCGCCGCGAAACCGCTGGGCGCCACGGCGATGATAAAAGGATGGGTGGTAAGCGCGGCCTTACTTCCACTTCTCGTGTCGACGCGGGGCTTGGGAATCAAGCAGGATCGCGACGAGATTGTGGAAATTTTGTACTACTCCCCACACCCGATAACTATTAGAATAGTTAACCTTTAGAATAGTAGACGCTTTAATCAATAATAGACGCTGTGCGGAATAATAGTAGTTGCCTTGCAGAAAAGAAGCGGGCAACTTGAACCAGATAGCAAAATTGAACAAACGGTCCCTATGAGTAAGCTGCAAATTCTTGAGTTTCCCGATCCGCGCCTACGGAAGATCGCCGAGCCGGTCAAGGTCGTGGATGATTCAATCCGTCAACTGGTCGACGACATGTTCGAGACCATGTACGCAGCGCCCGGGATCGGCTTGGCTGCGACCCAGGTCAATGTCCACAAGCGGGTGGTCGTGATCGACGTGTCCGAGGACAAAAGCGAGGCGCTGGTCTTCATCAATCCGGAAGTCACGGTACTGGAGGGCGAGCCCCAGGAAATGCAGGAAGGCTGCCTGTCGGTCCCCGGTTTCTATGAGAACGTCACCCGCATCGAGCATGTCCTGATCAAGGCGCTGGACCGCAACGGCGAGCCATTCGAACTGGAAGCGAAGGGTCTGCTGGCCGTTTGTATCCAGCATGAGCTGGATCACCTGAATGGCAAGCTGTTCGTGGATTACCTGAGCAACATGAAGCGCACGCGCATTCGCCAGAAGCTGGAAAAACAGCACCGCGCCCGCGCCTAGCGCCCGGCGGCCTGCGGGCCGCATCGAACTATCCCAGGTGGCCCGCGGCATGCGGGCCGCGTTCTTACGACCCGCCAAGTTGACCTCACGCATGTCAGGCCCTCTGAAGATCGTTTTTGCCGGTACCCCCGAGTTCGCCGCCACCAGTCTGCAAGCGCTGCTGGAACAGGATGACCATCAGGTGATCGCGGTCTACACCCAACCGGACCGTCCCGCCGGTCGCGGCCGCAAGCTGCAACCCAGTCCCGTCAAGCAACTGGCCGAGCAGCACGGACTGCCGGTCAAGCAGCCACTCAGCCTGAAAGACCCCGAGGCCCAGGCCGAGCTGCGGGCACTGAATGCCGACCTGATGATTGTGGCCGCCTATGGCCTGATCCTGCCCAAAGTGGTGTTGGACATGCCGCGCCTGGGCTGCATC
>JAEZAA010000306.1 GCA_023430625.1 Pseudomonadota bacterium | reverse complement strand
GTCGGAACCCGCGTGCAGTCTGGGTCAGATCAAGATGAGCCGGAGCGCGCCTCCCGCTGGGTTTGAAAACAATTAAACCAGGGGAGGCATTGGTGTCACTGCCCGGCTTCGCGGATCTCGTAGTCGTGGGTAATGACGACGCCGGCGCGCTCCAACATGATGGAGGCCGAGCAGTATTTCTCCGCCGACAGGTCTACGGCGCGTTTGACCAGGCTTTCTTTCAATCCGGTGCCGGTCACCACGAAGTGAATGTGAATCTTGGTAAAAACTGCCGGGATCTCATCGGCGCGTTCGGCATCGATTTCCGCCACGCAGTCGCTGATCTGCTGCTTGGATTTCTTCAGGATGCTCATCACGTCGAACGTGGTGCAGCCACCCAGTCCCAACAGCAGCAGTTCCATGGGGCGTGGCCCCTGGTTCTTGCCGCCATGGTCGGGCGGGCCATCCATGATCACCTGATGCCCGGAGCCGGATTCGGCAACGAATTTGGCGTCTCCCGCCCAACTGATCTTTGCTTTCATGGATACCTTCTTGCTTCTTTATTTAAAGACGAGGGTTGCTTGTCGGGCCTTACGCGAGGCCGCGGGTTAACCACTGCTCCAGTTGCGTGGCCCTGGCCGGTTCGGGCGTAAGGGTACCACATTCGAAAGCTGTACAAAAAAGCGCTCACGGTAGAATCGTCTATACTTTTCACAAGGCCGGAACACCTATTGCCGCGCTCGTGAGAAATTGCTATACAGCAGTTCCCAGACAAGTTGTGACGACAGGGCTGGGCAGTACGAGACCTGGAATCAGTCATACGGACATCCATCAGTCAGACGGACACTCACAGGGGCAGACGGCGGCGGTTGAAGCCAAACCGACGAGAGTCGCAGCAGAGTCAGTACAACGGGATAAAAATAATGGTCACAATTGTAAAACCGGTCGAGCAGCGCACCAAACACCTCGATTACTTCCTCTCCCAATGCCACCGGCGCCGTTATCCGGCGAAAAGCACCATCATCTACGCGGGTGACAAGAGCGATTCCTTGTTTTATATCATCAAGGGATCCGTGACGGTCATCATCGAAGACGATGACGGGCGGGAAATGATCATGGCCTACCTTAACGCCGGCGATTTCTTCGGCGAGATGGGGCTGTTCGACAACATGGACTCCCGCAGTGCCTGGGTCAAGGCGAAGACCGAATGTGAAGTGGCGGAAATCAGTTACGCCAAATTCCGGGAAATCTCCCTGGAAGATTCACGGATTCTCTATTTCATTGGCGAACAGATGGCGTCCCGTCTGCGCCAGACCACGCGCAAGGTGGGCGACTTGGCCTTCCTTGACGTAACCGGGCGTGTTGCCCGGACCTTGCTGGACCTCAGCAAGGAGCCAGACGCCATGACCCACCCCGATGGCATGCAGATCAAGATCACCCGCCAGGAAATCGGCCGCATCGTTGGCTGTTCCCGCGAGATGGTCGGCCGCGTGCTCAAGCACCTGGAAGACCAGGGCCTGGTGGCGGTAAAAGGTAAAACCATGGTGGTGTACGGCACGCGGTAAAGTACCGGCACCCAGTTCCCGCTCAAGCGCGGGGAATAGCAAAACGGCGACCTTCGGGTCGCCGTTTTTGTTTGCGCGGGTGAGCTTTTGTTGGCGCGGAAGAATGGGGCGACCGGGCTGACCTTGTCCGTTGCCTAATCCAGCCCCCGAATCCCGTCCGCACTAAAGCTAGGCAACTGCCAGGTGAAACGCATGGCCAGGAGGCGGAACAGGAAGCCCGCGCCGAGTGCGACCAGCGAGGCCAGGTTGGTGCCGATATCGAACCAAAGAAGGGTTATGTAGAGTACGCCGGTGAAAAGCGCCACAGTTGCGTACAGTTCGCGGCGCAGCACCATGGGCACTTCGTTGCAGAGCACATCGCGCATCAGGCCGCCAAAGATCCCGGTGATGACGCCGGCCAGCACCACGATGGAGGGGTGCGCGTCCATGCTGCGGGCCACGTCGCAGCCGATGACGGTGAAGGCCACCAGTCCCAGGCCGTCCACCAGGAGAAAGACCTGGCGCAGGTGGTGCAGGTAACGGGCAACCAGCGCCGTAACGATCGCCGCGCCGATGGTGAAGGTGAGGTACTCAGGATTTTCGATCCAGCCGACGGGGTAATGACCGAGCAGGATATCGCGGGCGGTGCCGCCGCCGAGCGCGGTGACCGTGCCGATCAGGCAGATGCCAAACAGATCCATGCCCCGACGCATACCCATGATCGCACCCGACATGGCCTCCGCCGTGATGGCGATCAGGTAGATGATATACAGCAGTGTCACCTGGACTCTCCGGGGAAATAAACAAGGATTGACGAACGAGAGGTGTCGAACAGAACGCTATTATCGGCGATGTGGGGGTGGTTAATGAATAGGTGTCCGAAATTTAACCGTTGTCTTTTCTTTTCCGGAGACTGAGGTCGCGAGCGGCGCCTACGGTTCTGATCGTTCAGTTTATTTCGACTTTCCTGCCCAAGGATCAGCGCTATGATCGGGGGCGGTGGATGGGCCGTCGGATCGGCCGGGCTACGGAAGCGCCTGTATTCACCCTGGGCGATTGGCTCATCCGGAACTTCATCACCATGGAGGGATGAGCCATGGACACCTTATCGGTACGCACCTTATCGGGTGGTTCCACCCAGATAGATGCGTCCACTCTCGAATCCTTTCGCACCGGGCTGCAAGGTGAGCTGCTGACACCGGATCAGCCGGCCTATGAAGAGGCCCGCCAAATCTGGAACGCCATGATCGAGCGCAGACCGGCGGCAATCCTGCGCTGTTCCGGCGTGGACGATATTGCGCACGCGGTGAACTTCGCCCGAACCCATAACCTGCTGACGTCCGTGCGCGGTGGCGGTCACAACATCGCCGGGAGCGCCTTGTGCGAGCAGGGTCTGATGATCGACCTGTCCCAGATGAAGTCGGTCCAGATCGATCCCGACCAGCGCACCGCGCAGGTGGAACCCGGCGCCACGCTGGCGGATTTCGATCGGGAAGCGCAGAAGCATGGGCTGGCCACGCCGCTGGGAATCAATTCCACCACCGGCGTAGCAGGCCTGACACTCGGCGGTGGTTTCGGCTGGCTGACCCGCAAGTATGGGGTGACGGTGGACAACCTGATTGGCGCTGAGCTGATCACGGCCAATGGCCAACGGGTCCGGGCCAGCGAGCAGGAAAATGCCGATCTGTTCTGGGGAATCCGAGGTGGGGGCGGCAACTTCGGCATCGTCACCCGGTTTGAATTTCGTCTGCATCCGGTGGGGCCGGAGGTTACGGCGGGGCTGGTGGTGTTTCCGTTCGATCAGGCCTCGGCGGTTTTACACCAATATCCCGCGCTGGCACAGAGCCAGTCCGACGAGACGGTGCTGTGGGTGGTGTTGCGTCACGCCCCGCCATTGCCGTTCCTGCCACCGGCGGCGTCTACGTCAACTTCCTGTCTCAGGACGAGGTCGATCGCACGCCCTCCGCCTACCGGCCGGACACCTGGAACCGGCTGGTGGCGTTGAAGGGCAAATGGGACCCGCAGAACCTGTTCCGCATGAACCAGAACATTCAACCCAAGGTGCAGGAGACGCGGGAGGAGCCGGCTCATGTTTGATGACGATTAGGAATCGACGGGCCGGTCCCCGTTATCCTTGCGTTTGCGCGTCACCGTCAGCCAGTCCAGAACGATGCCGCTGATGGGATTGAAACGGGCCACCCGGAACACGATCTGGAGCATCTGTGGCCGCTTGCGGATCCTGGGTTCCTTGCAGCGTGGAATGAACCAGAGGGTCATACCGGCGCGCAGCACCCCGGAGATCAGAAATACCAGAAACAGCGGGCTGGCGAGCTGCAAGGACACGGGTAGGGCATCCAGGATGGCGGATGCCTGGGTGGCACAGTAGGCGCCGAACAGGGCACCGAAGAACACGGCAGTGGCGCTGACCGCCTGCTGAACGGCGGCGTAGGCGGCAAAGTTGGTCTTGTGGGGGCGGATGTCGTAAAGAAAATTAGCGGTACTGAGGGAGAATCCGCTCCAGGCGAAACCGGAAATCACCTGCACCAGCAGCAAGTAAAGATGACTGTCCGAGAACAGCCAGAGCACCGGCAGCAACGGCACCAGGCAACTGGTCAGCAGCATGACCAGCCGGTTGCCATGGCGATCGCTGAAGCGTCCCCAGAAGCCCAGCAAGGCAAACTGAGTGGCCACCGAGGCGATGTTGTTGAGTGCAAACTGCAGGTAGGTGAAGTGCAATTCTTCCAGCATATACACGGCAAAAAAGGGCGC
Source organism: Pseudomonadota bacterium (assembly GCA_023430625.1). Lineage (GTDB taxonomy): Bacteria > Pseudomonadota > Gammaproteobacteria > Pseudomonadales > Oleiphilaceae > JAEZAA01. The sequence continues at coordinate 22,181 of JAEZAA010000306.1, read as the reverse complement.
GGAGATGGCAACCATGCCCTGCATGCCGGCAATGAACAGGGTGTAATGGCGAAAGTCGCGGTCGGACACATAATCCCGCAGCGAGCCGAAGCGTGCCTGAGGACCTGTACCGGCGACGACGGAGTCTGTCTGCTCCCGCCGTTCCGCCGGGTCATGCATGCGCCAGAGATAATAGCTGGAGAAGGCACGCCCCGTGGCCGCCAGGATAAACAGCAGCGCGAAGCCAAACCCAACCAGGCCCAGGTGCTGAAAGCCCGACATCATGGCCCCGCCACCGAGGAAAACCGCCAGCGACGCCGCCATGCTGAGGCGGGTGCGGGCTGCGAAGAAGGCCCCACGGCGGCGCCGGGGCACGATTTCACCCATCCAGGCCCGCCATTGGGGCTGAATCAGATTGAGGCAGCTGTGGTAAAGCACCACCAGGCCGATGAGCCAGGGCACCTTGTCGCTGATCGAAGCGTCGCTACTCGATAGGCCGCTGCCCAGGAAAGGCAGGGCAAGCAGGGCCAAGGCCGCCACGACGCCCGTTTGCATCAGCGCGGTTCCATACACCAGCTTGCGCCGCGGAATCAGGCGTCCCAGCCAGATGGACAGCACCTGCATCAGCGCACCGAACAGCTGGGGCAGGGCGGTCAGCAGCCCCAGCTGGGCGGCCGACGCCTGCAGGTAAATGGCGAAGGCATTGAGATAGTTATCGCTGGACGCGGTCATGGTCGCCGAGGCGACGGCGTCTTTCTGGGAATAGGTCAGGGTCCTGCGTAACTGGGAGCGCTGGCGGCGCTCCCGGGTCGCAGGTCTGCCAGCGCCTTCGGGTGAGGCTGCTGGATCGAGATGTGCGCGGGTGTTCAAGCTGTGGTGATTCCAACAAGCTGGGAATAGATGAAGTATGAGCGGTGCCGACGCGCTGGCAAGCCGCAGGAATTAATTTACAGCAAGGGCATCGATAGCAGGGATCGTTGCATCCGGCCTATCGTTTCTGGCATGGTTCGCAGCCATTACGCCCTATCGCGAGAGGTTGTGGAGGCCCGGTGACAACGATCAACCCATTTCTGAATCTGGCCTGCCCATTGGATGGCGACCCCCTGGTGCGTCAGGACTCTGCCTGGCGTTGTGGCGCCGGCCACAGCTTCGATATTGCTCGTCAGGGTTACACCAACCTGCTGCCGGTCCAGAACAAGCGGTCGCTGGATCCGGGCGACAGCAAACTGATGGTGGCGGCGCGCAGCCGGTTTTTGAAGGCGGGCTGGTATCAGCCGGTGGCCGAGGCGATCAGCTCAGCCGTTGTGGCCGGCCATGCCGGGGAAACGGCGCTCAGCTGCCTCGATGCGGGCTGTGGCGAGGCCTATTACCTGCGCCAACTCGCCGCCCGCAGTACCTTGCCACTGACATTGCTGGGGCTGGATATTTCCAAGTGGGCGGTGCAGGCAGCGGCGAAGCAGGACAAGCAGCCCAACTGGGTGGTGGGCAGCAATGCCAATCTGCCGGTTTTGTCCGGCACCCTCGATTGCGTCCTCTGCGTGTTCGGCTTTCCCGTCTACAGCGAATTCGCCCGCGTGCTCAAGCCAGGAGGGCAGGTGGTGCAGGTCGATGCAGGCGTTGACCATCTGCGGGAGTTGCGCGAGATCGTCTATCCCACGCTGAAGGAAAAGCCGGCGAAAGAATTGGCGGCGCCAGATGGCTTCGAGATTCTCGCGACGGAGACGGTGCGCTATCCGCTGGCGTTAACGGGGGCGGAGCCTATCGCCGATCTGCTGGCGATGACCCCGCATCTCTACCGGGCGAGTGCGGAAGGTCGGGCCAAGGCAGCAGCCTTGACGGCCCTGACCCTGACCGTCGACGTGCGCCTGACCCGGTTGCTTTGGATTAGGGAGTAAGAAGCGGCGCCAAAGGGCGAATCATTATCCTGCATGGGCTGTGCTATAGCGGACAATCTCCGAGCTGCCGGCCTTGTCCTCGCGATACACCATAACCTGATTCCGGCCGGCGGCTTTGGCTCTGTAGAGCGCTTGGTCGGCGTGCTGAATGAGGGGTTCAAAACTGCCCTCGCGGGTGGGCAGGCACCCGGCCACGCCGATGGACACCGACAGCGGCAATTGCTGGCCTTGCCACACGAAGCCCTGCGCATGAATCTCGCACCGAATCCGCTCCGCCAGGCAGGCGGCACCTTCCAGGCTGGTCGCCGGCAGCAGCAGCACGAACTCCTCGCCACCATAACGGGCGACCACATCGCCGGCGCGCTGCACGGCATTCTGAAGGGTCGCCGCCAGGTGTTGCAGGCAGGCATCGCCACAGGGATGGCCCCAGGTGTCGTTAATCTGCTTGAAGTGGTCGGCATCGACCATGATCAGGCTCAGATTCTGGATCTCGCGCGACGTCCGCCGCCACTCATTGGCGAGCGTCTTGTCGAAGAACTGCCGATTCTTCACCTGGGTCAGGCCATCCAGTTGGCTGGTTTGCTTGAGCTGTTTGTAGGCGTCCTCCAATTCGGCGGTGCGCTCCTGAACCCGCGCCTCGAGTTTTTCGTTGGCCTCCTGCTGGACTCGCAAGGCTTCGGCTTGGGCGTCTTGGCGCTTTTTGCGCTCCAGGTTGATGCGGTAGGCCAGTGCCAGGGAGAGCAGCAGGACTTCCAGTGCCGCGCCAATCTGGACCGCGTATTCGAAGATGGGCAGGTAGGGCAGAATGCCGGCCTTGCTCATGGTGTGGAGAATGTTACCGATGAGGAAAAAGCTCCAGGCCAGCACATAAAAGCGGGCCAGGACTTCTTTTTTGGACCAGAGATAAACTCCGATGGCGAACATGGACAGCGCCGACACAAACGACGACAGGATCAGGATCCGGATGCTGCTGGAATAGGAAGCGAATAGGGCGTAGCCCAACAGCACCACGTGAATCCAGGCAAATCCCCTCACTAGCATGGAGACCCGCGGCCAGCTTTGGCGGATGTGCAGGAAGCGCTCGGCGAACACGAATGCCGCGATGACGTTGATGGCGATGACCGCGGGTAGACTGATTTCGTTGAACCGCGGCGCGTCGGGCCAGAGGAACTGGTAGGAAATGCCCCGAATGCCGAGCTGCACCAGCAGGGTGCCGATGACCGTGGCCACGTACCAGAGATAGGCGGGATCGCGGATCGAGAAATAGAGCAGCAGGTTGTAGGCCGCCAGCGCCAGCATGAGGCCGGTGAAGATCAGGTGTGCGGCCAGCACGGATTGGTCGGCGGCGTAGAAGGCGTGCGGCTCCCAGAGGCTGGTGGGAACCTGGAGTGCGCCTTCCGTATGCACGCGGATCAGCAGGACGTGGGGCTGCTCCGCCGTCAGTTCCAGCGGTGCGACGAAATGGCGGTGGGCAATGGGGCGCGAACTAAAGGGCTGGTGGTCCCCCGTGATGAGGGACTGGATGCGCGAGCCGTTGCGATACAGATAGATATCCACCGAGTCCAGCGCCGGATAGCTGATCTCTAGCAGCCGCGAAACGTTCTGGCTTGGCTCCAGGCGCAGGGCAAACCAGACCGGTGCTTCCTGCAAGCCGAGGTTCGGAGAGTCGCCCTCGTGCTGTTGCCACTGGACCCTCTCCAGGTTTTGAGCGAGCTGGTCGGCGTCCCAGGCGGCATCGGAATCGATGGTGTGAACCAGATGAGCGCCAATGTCGAGAAAGGTGGCGTCATTCACTGGAACTGACGGTACCGGGCTGGCGACGGCGACCTGTTGCAGCGCCAGTAGCAGGGCGATAGCCGCGAGAAGCTGCGCGTAAACTGCGCACCAGGCCTGTCCGGCCAGAGCCGATCGGTTCGATGTCATGGAAGATCTCGGTGTGAGTCCAAAATAGGAGGAAACACCCTATGGGGCATAACACGATTAAGCCCTCAGGCCTCGGGCTGCACCGGTGGAAACGGCGGCGGCAAAAGATCGTGGTTTTCCAAAAAGGGACAAATGTTCAAATACGGTTTGCGGCAAAAAAGCCTAGTACAAGTTTGGTGCACTCGCCAGGCGCCTTGTCGGGCAGGAGGCTGGTTTTTAGAGGGCGCAAGCCGAGGGCTGGGGGCGCATACGGAATTTCCGCAAAAAGGCGATTTCGAGGCGTTTTAATTGATATATAGCCTATGCATGTTTAGAGGGCTGACCTAGAATAATGGCTATAGATTTCACCCTTGCCGAGGACAAGACCATGCAACAGACCCTGCCCCAAGCGCAAACGCAGCCCAGCAAAATTCGTAAGATCTTCAACCCCGTGACCATCGTTGGCCTGTATGTATTCGGCTCTGGTCTCGCAACTGCTGGCGCCTTGCTCTTCACCTGATCTCAAAACCTGCCGCACTCCGTTAGCCTCCGGGGCTTGTGCCACGGCTGACGGAGTGGCCTGATCTGCTTCCTGCCTGTTCTTCCTTCCTGACTAGCCGCAATCAAAGCGCCCTTGCCCTGGTTGTTGCGCCGTATCGCCTGCCTTCAAAACGTGATTAAATCTCCTTCCGTTCACCCCTGTACCAAGGAGTTTCGCCATGGCTGGAAGTAGCTTATTCATTCTGATCGATGACATCGCCACGGTTCTTGACGATGTGGCGACGATGACCAAAGTGGCCGCCAAGAAAACAGCAGGGGTGCTGGGGGATGACTTGGCGCTCAATGCCCAGCAGGTGACGGGCGTGAACGCGGACCGGGAGCTGCCCGTGGTCTGGGCCGTGGCAAAAGGGTCATTGCGCAACAAGCTGATTCTGGTACCGGTGGCGCTGCTGATCAGCGTCTTTGCGCCCTGGGCGGTGGTTCCCCTGCTGATGCTGGGCGGCGCTTTTCTCTGCTATGAAGGTGTGGAGAAGCTGACCCATCGGCTGGTGCAGGGCAAGGCACAGGTTCAGGCCGAACATAATGAGCGGGTGCAGGCGCTGACCAATCCCGCCGTTGATATGGTGGCGTTCGAGGAAGAGAAAATCCGCGGGGCGGTGCGCACCGATTTCATTCTCTCGGCGGAAATCATCGCCATTACCTTGGGGGCGGTGTCGGCGCTTCCGTTCATTACCCAACTGCTGGTGCTGATCGTTATCGGTTTGGGCATGACCCTGGGTGTGTACGGGCTGGTCGCCGCGCTGGTAAAACTGGACGATGCGGGACTCTATCTCAGCCGCAAGGGTATCAGCGGGCGAGGTCTTGGGCGTTGGACGCTGCGTCTGCTGGGGCGCCTGATTCTGGCGTTGGCGCCGCACCTGATGCATTCGCTGGCCGCAGCAGGCACGGTCGCCATGTTCATGGTGGGCGGTGGCATCCTGACCCATGGCGTGGAGGCGGCGCATCACTTCATCGACAACCTGGCGGACGGCACGGCCGCGCTGCCGGGCATTGGCGGTCTCCTGGAGGCCGTGACGCCCAGTATCGTCAATGCGCTGGTCGGTGTGGCGGTGGGGGCCGTGTTGCTGGTGCTGGTGCTGCTGACGACCCGGTTGTATCGGCTCATCAAGGCCTAGACGTCACCAAGGCTTCGGCATAAAGGCCTAGCAAGTTGAGGCTGGGGCCCTGATGAAAAGCTCGCAGGAACTGCGAACAAGTCGCACCAGAATGCAGCGAAAAACTGATAGAGTGATTTCGGCAAACCTAAAGGAATGCCCGGTTCAGTGTGGCTGAGCCCCTAATTCATCAACAGAGGATACATGACATGAGAGCGATACTGGTTGCCTTGGCGTTGTTGCTCGGCACTCCCGCAATGGCAGCTCAGCCTTCGGATGCGTCACTGCGTGAACTACTGACCGTGACCAATGCACAGAAACTGATTGATGGCACTATGCGCCAGATGGATGGCGCGATGCAATCCGCCATGCAGCAGGCCACCCAGGGCAAGCAGCTGACGCCTGAGGCGCGTGCTGCCATGGAGGAAATGCAGACCAAGGCCGTGGCGCTGACCAAAGCGGAACTGAGCTGGGACGTGCTGGAGCCGATGTTCCTCGAAATCTACCGTTCCTCGCTGAGCCAGGAAGAAGTAGACGGCATGCTGGAGTTCTATAAGTCAGATGCGGGCAAGGCCGTTACCGCGAAAATGCCGACCATCATGCAGAACACCATGAAGGCCATGCAGCAGCGGATGATGGTGCTCATGCCCAAGCTGCAGCAGTTGCAGCAAGACATGATGAAGAAGGTCTCTGAAAGCAAGGCCAAGCAGTAAGAGATCCTTTTGCGGTAAACGGATTGTCAATGGGCGGTGTGCCGTGCTGGCCCCCGCCCATTTTTGTTTCCCTTAGGCTGACTGTGACAGCTCGGCCTGGGCTGTTGCCCTAGGCGCCTTGGAGAATTTCATGGCGTTGGTGACCGAGCCAAACCGCAGGTTCAACAAATCCAGCAGGTAATTCTGGTACAGCTTCCAAGGAGCGCGGCTGCCCTGCTTCGGAAACTGGTCAAGGGCCCGCAGCACATAGCCGGACTTCAGATCGATGATGGGATCTTGTTGCAACTCACCCTCCACTTGCGGGTTGCAGTAGTCGTAACCCTGCTTGTCCATGTACTGGATCAGGCGGCAGACATATTCGCAGGCCAGATCAGCCTTCAGGGTCCAGGACGCGTTGGTATAACCCAGCACCAGGGCTAGATTGGGTACGTCGCTCAGCATGATGCCCTTGTAGTTGACGGTCTGGTTGAGTGCCAGCTTGCGCCCGTCCAGCATCACCTCGGCCCCGCCCAGGGCAACCAGATTGAGGCCCGTGGCGGTCACGACGATGTCCGCCTCTAATTCCTGACCAGATTTCAGGCGGATGCCGTTTTCCGTGAAGCTGTCGATTTGATCGGTGACCACCGACGCCTTGCCCTTGCGCAGGGCGCGGAACAGATCGCCGTTGGGCACCAGGCAGAGGCGCTGGTCCCAAGGGTTGTAGCTGGGGTTGAAGTGGGTGTCGATATCGAAATCCCGCCCCAACTGCGCCCGTAGCTGCGCCCGAATCAACTTGCGTGCCTGGTTCGGGAAGCGGCGGCAGAAGTTGTAGAACAAGGTCTGCAGGGAGACATTCTTCCAGCGGGTCAGCTTATAGGCGGTCATGTCCGGCAGAAAGCGGCTGAGTTTGCGTGCAACCACGTCCACATCGGGCATGGAGACAATGTAGGTGGGCGTGCGCTGCAGCATGGTGACATGGGCGGCCTGCTTGGCCATTGACGGCACCAGGGTCACGGCGGTAGCGCCACTGCCGATGACCACCACGCGCTTGCCGGCGTAGTCCAGATTCTCCGGCCAGTGCTGGGGATGGATGATCTGCCCCTTGAAGCGGTCCGTGCCGGCAAAGTCAGGGGTATAGCCTTCGTCGTAACGGTAGTAGCCGCTGCAATTGATGACGAAGTTGGCGCTCAGGGTCTGGGTCCGGTCGCCCTGCTGGGCTTCTAGGGTCCAGATTGCATCCTCGCTGGACCAGGACAGGCGCTTGACCCAGTGGTTGTAGCGGATGTGCTGATCGATGCCGTAGGTCTTGGCCGTATCCTTGACGTATTCCAGAATCGAGGGGCCGTCGGCGATGGCCTTGCCCTGTTTCCAGGGGCGAAAGGAGTAGCCCAGGGTGTACATGTCCGAGTCAGAGCGGATGCCGGGGTAGCGAAACAGGTCCCAGGTCCCGCCGATGGTGTCGCGGCCTTCGAGGATGGCAAAGGTCTTGCCCGGGCAATGGGTTTTGAGGTGGTAGGCCGCGCCGATGCCGGACAGGCCCGCGCCGATAATCAGGACGTCAAAATGCGTCGTCGACATAAATTTACCTTGCAGCATCTCAGGTCTTGGGGGCAACAATGGTCACCGGCCAGCCTGGTAGGGATTAGCGGGGCCGATGAGCAACCCCGTCATTATTGGGTTAAGGCCATGATCGATAAAGCCTGGATCAGCTATTTCACTCGCAGCTTGCTCGGAATGCAAGCGAACGGCTGCGCGCTTTGAACAATGGATCCACTAGAGAGCTAAATCAATGTATGCAGTCATTTTCCGTGCCCAGGTGGCACAGCTGGATGAAGAATACAGTCGCATGGCCGCGCGGCTACGGGAGTTGGCCCTGAGTGAATACGGCTGTCTCGAGTTTGTGAGCCTGACCGAAGGCGACCAGGAAATCGCCATTTCCTACTGGGAAAGCGAAAGCCAGATCAAGGCCTGGAAGCAGGATGTGGAGCACCTGCTGGCACAATCCCTGGGGCGTTCAAGCTGGTATCGCCGTTATAGAGTGCAGGTGGTGGAGATCAAGCGGGAGTACGGCTTTGGGGATTAACATCCTGGCGAGTAACCGTGACCTGGGCTTTGGCTTCAATATGAGACCAGGTTCAGAGACAGCGCGCTCAGACTGAGTAAGCTGTGCACCCTTTGTCGCGGGGATGCGGCGGGAAAAGGCTGAACTTCGAATCGATATGACGGAACCTAGGCTTGTACGGCATGAGTACGATCGACTGGAGTGATTTCCAAAAGGTTGAGTTGCGGGTTGGCACCATCGTCGGGGTGGAGGATTTTCCCGAGGCGCGCAAGCCGGCCTTCAAGTTGTTGGTGGATTTCGGCGCAGAGATTGGCGTCCGCAAATCCAGTGCCCAGATCACCGATCTGTACACCAAGGAAAGCCTGCTGGGTAAACAGGTCATGGCGGTGGTGAATTTTCCGCCCAAGCAGATCGGACCCATCATGTCGGAATGCCTGGTGACCGGGTTTCATCGGGTGGACGGTGCGGTAGTGTTGGCCGTGCCGGATGGCGAGGTGCCGAACGGGGCGCGTCTGGCCTGAGGACATAACAAAGGGTAATGCCGGAATCGTAATGCCAGGATGGCGTTGCGCCGGCAAGAACGGAATGGAGTACGCGCATGGATGCGTTGCAGGATGAACGGGTATCGCTGACCCGACGAACATTTTTATTGGGCACGGTCGCCAGCCTCTGGCTACTGTCCGGCCACGCATGTCAGGCCGCCGGGACGGCACGACGCTCGGTGGCGGCATCACAGGCCAGGGTGCAGGATCATCTGGTTATGCATCCGGTCTCTGGTCGCATTCATCATTCCCGCCTGTGTTCCGGGCACCTGCCACGTCAGGCGGTCCGCCTTCGTCAGGTGCATCTGATGAACCCCTCCCTGGCGCATCGCACGCACCGCTTCAACTTGTTCGAGACCATGGCCCGGCAGTGTCTGGCGGAGCAGGATTTGCAGGGGGCTGAACTCTATCTGCAACAGGCGATTCTGGTTACACCTGAGCGGGTACACCTGTACGACCGGCTGGCCCGCCTTTACGGGCGGCAAAAGCAGTATGCCCGCATCACGGAAATGTTCGAGGATGGCATTCGGCGGCTGCAAGCGGAGCTGCCGCAGCGCCCCGACCCGCGTCGCTGGAACAAGGCACTGCGGGATCTACAGGCGCGATCCGATCGGATTAAACAGCTTTATTCCACGGCCTAGGACTGTCTCTGGGAGACTGCAACTCGCCTGAGCGGGTTGTGAGCCGGGTTCGAATCCCGGCAAGGCCACCTCATCTGGCTCCTGCACGCATTGATGTGTGGGGAGTGCGCGCATGCAAGTACAAGCGTGCTACTTTAAAAACCGGCCCGGCCTCGGCATCATAGCGCCTCTATCAGGATGTCGAGGAGATTGCCGTGGCCCGGGTCGAGCTTCAATTGCCGGAACAGTTTTACTTCACCACCACACTCACCGTTCGCATGACCGACCTCAACACCGGCGGCCATGTGGGTAACGACCAGATGATCTCGCTGCTGTCGGAAGCCCGCTATCGGTTTTTCTATCACTACGGCATGGACGAGTTCAGCCGCATCGGCAAAGGCATCATCATCACCGATCTGGTGACCACCTATAAGAGCGAAAGCTTCGCCCAGGACAACCTGAAGTTCGAAGTGGGGCTCATGGACTTCAACAAATACGGCGCCGATGTGATCTTCCGGGTGACCAAGCATCCCACCGGGCAACTGGTGGTTCTGGCCAAGCAAGGCTTTGTGTTCTTCGACCACCAGGCCCGTAAGGTGACGCCAATGCCGGAACAGTTCCGACGCCAGTTTCCCGCGAGCGAGTAAGACAGGCAGATAACACAAGAAGGGCAACCGAGGCGGATCGCCTCGGTGTTATTGGGAGAGATTAGGGAGTGCGCGCCGGCTTAGCCGAAAAACAGCTCCTTGAGCTTGGCGCCTGGATCATCGGCGCGCATGAAGGACTCGCCCACCAGAAAGCTATCGACGCCGTGCTGGCGCATGGCGTTGACGTCGTCGACGGTGTGGATGCCGCTTTCGGTGACAATGATCCGATCTTTCGGGATCTGCTTGAGCAGCTCGAACGTGGTGTTGAGGCTGACGTCAAAGCTGTGCAGGTCGCGGTTGTTGATACCGATCAGGCGGGTGTTCAGCTGTAGCGCCTGTTCCAGCTCCTCACCATTGTGCACTTCCACCAGAACATCCAGGCCAATTTCCTGGGCCAGCTGGGCCAGATCCTGCATTTGTGCCTGGCTCAGGCAGGCGGCAATCAGCAGGATGCAATCCGCCCCCAGGGCACGGCTTTCCAGAATCTGATAGGGCGCCACCATGAAGTCCTTGCGCAGCACCGGCAGCTCACAGGCCTGGCGGGCCTGCTGCAGATAGATATCGGCACCCTGGAAGAAGTCCACATCGGTCAGCACCGACAGACAGGTCGCGCCAGCGTCGGCATAGCTCTGGGCGATGGCGGCCGGATCGAAGTTCTCACGGATCACACCCTTGCTGGGGGAGGCCTTCTTGATCTCGGCGATCACGGCGGAGCGTCCGGCGTCGAGACTGCGCTCAATGGCGGCAACAAAGCCGCGGGTCGGTGAGGCTTGCTCAATACTGGCCCGCAGAGCGGATTCGGGTACCAGCTCGCGGCGTTCCAGGATTTCCTGGTGCTTACGGGCGACGATCGTGCGCAGAATGGTCGGAGTATTGGAATCGGTCATGATCAGGAAGCCTCGTTAAAGCAGGCGGTGAAGCTCACCAGTTCACCGATTTTTTCCAGGGCCAGGCCGCTGCCAATGGCGTCCTGGGCACGGGCGACGCCTTCGGCCAGGGTGTCGGCGAGGTCGGCGGCATAAATGGCGGCGCCTGCGTTTAAGGTAATGATGTCGCGGGCTTTCTGCACCACCGGCTCCTGGCCCTTGCCCAGGGCAGACTGGATCAGTTTGAGGCTGGCCTCGGGGCCTTCCACGCTCAGGCCGATCAGGCTCTGGCTGGTAATGCCGAAATCTTCCGGCTGAATCTGATACTCGCGGATCACGCCATCTTTCAGCTCCGCGATATGGGTGGGGCTGGCCAGGCTGATTTCATCCAGGCCATCGACGGAATGCACGATCAGCACATGAGTGCTACCCAGGCGCTGCAGCACTTCCGCCATGGGGCGGCACAGGGCCTTGGAGAACACGCCGATCACCTGCTTCTTCACCCCGGCCGGATTGGTCATGGGGCCAAGCATGTTGAACAGGGTGCGCAGGCCCATTTCCCGGCGCGGGCCAATGGCGTATTTCATGGCGCCGTGATGGGCGGGTGCGAACATGAAGCCAACGCCGATCTCAGTGATGCAGCGGGCTACTTGCTCGGGCGTTAGATTGAGGTAGATGCCGGCTGCTTCCAGCAGGTCGGAGCTGCCGCTCTTGCTGGATACGCCCCGGTTGCCGTGCTTGGCCACCTGGCCGCCGGCCGCCGCCACTACAAAGGCACTGGCGGTGGAGACGTTGAAGAGGTTGGCGCCATCGCCACCGGTACCACAGGTGTCCACCAGATGAGGGCCGCTGACGGGCACGGGCGTGACCAGGTCGCGCATGGCCTTGGTGGCACCGGTGATCTCGTCGAGGCTTTCGCTCTTCATGCGCAGCGCCACCAGAAAGCCGCCGATTTGGGCGTCGGTGGCCTTGCCGGTCATGATCTGGGTCATGACGTCGGTCATTTCCTCGGTGGAGAGGTCCAGGTGGTCGACCACCCGGGCCAGGGCTTCTTTCATTTCCATGGGAATTAGAACCTCGCTAGGATTTTTGCTCCCCCCCCCCAATCGATGCACACATCTTTCAAGTTACTGCTTATTACTCCCTCTCCCGCTGGCGGGAGAGGGCCGGGGTGAGGGTGGGAGCATGCCAGCTCCGTGTTTCAAGCGGCTTCGCCGCTCTCCCTCACCCTAGCCCTCTCCCCCGAGGGGAGAGGGAATGCAAGAGTGTGCTTCAGGGAGAGGGGCTTTCATTCGCCTTACACCGACTGCTTTAAAAAATTCGCCAGCAGGTCATGGCCATGCTGCGTCAAAATCGATTCCGGATGGAACTGCACGCCTTCGATGGGCAACGTGCGATGCCGCACGCCCATGATTTCTTCCATGCTGCCATCGGGGTTTTCGGTCCAGGCAGTGACTTCCAGGCAGTCCGGCAGGTGCTGTTTGCAGATCACCAGCGAGTGGTAGCGGGTGGCCTCGAACGGATCGGGCAAGCCCGCGAACACCCCGGCGCCATTGTGGCGGATCGGCGACGTCTTGCCATGCATGACCTGGCCCGCGCGAATGATCTGGCCGCCAAACACCTGGCCGATGCTCTGGTGACCCAGGCAGATGCCCAGGATCGGCACTTCGCCGGCAAAACTCTGGATGGCTTCCATGGAAATGCCCGCTTCGTTGGGCGAGCAAGGGCCGGGCGAGATCACCAGGTGCGAGGGCTTGAGCTGCTTGAGTTCGGCCACGCTGATTTCGTCGTTGCGAAACACGCGCACGTCCGCGCCCAGCTCGCCCAGGTATTGCACCACGTTGTAGGTAAAGGAGTCGTAGTTATCGATCATCACTAGCATGGTACGTCTCCTCAACCATCAAGGCCTTGTTCAACCATGGCGACCGCGCGGAACACGGCGCGCCCTTTGTTCATGGTTTCCTCCCACTCAAGGCGCGGTACCGAATCGGCCACCACGCCGGCACCGGCTTGGATATGCAGGGTGCCGTCCTTGATCACGGCGGTGCGGATGGCGATTGCCGTGTCCATGTTGCCGTTCCAGGCCAGATAGCCCACGGCGCCGCCATAGACGCCACGCTTGACCGGCTCCAGCTCGTCGATGATTTCCATGGCGCGGATCTTGGGGGCGCCGCTCAGGGTGCCGGCGGGCAAGGTCGCGCGCAAAACGTCGATGTTGGACAGGCCCGGTTTTAGAGAGCCGGTGACGTTGGAGACGATGTGCATCACATGGGAGTAGCGCTCGATCACCATCTTGTCGGTGACGGCCACGGTGCCGGTCTGGCTGACCCGGCCGGCATCGTTGCGGCCCAAGTCGATCAGCATCAGATGCTCGGCGATCTCCTTGGGGTCGGCCAGCAGGTCGGCTTCCAAGGCCTTGTCCTCTTCCTCGGTGGCACCGCGCTTGCGGGTGCCGGCGATGGGACGCACGGTGACCTCGCCATCCTCGACCCGGGTCAGAATCTCCGGCGACGACCCCACGATATGGAAGTCTTCGAGGTTGAGGAAGTACATGTAGGGCGAAGGATTGAGGCTGCGCAGGGCCCGGTACAGGTTGAGCGGCGCGCCCTTGAATGGGATCGACATGCGCTGGGCCAGTACGGTCTGCATCACGTCGCCAGCCAGCACGTATTCCTTGATCTTGCCCACGGCGGCTTCGAAGGTTTCCTGGCGCATGCCGGAGACGAAATCGGTTTCCGCCACCGCCTTGTTGCCGGCCTGATGGGGCAACAGGTCATCCACCGAGGCACGCTGGCGCAGGCGTTGTACCAGGTGCGCCAGCCGGCGCTCGGCCTCGGCATAGGCGTCAGGCTGGCTGGGGTCGGCCAGATCGATCAGGTGCAACTTGCCGCTCAGGTTATCGAACACCACCACCTGTTCGGACACCATCAGCAGGATATCGGGCGTGCCGATGGGATCGGGCGGGGTGGACTTGGCCAGGCGCGGCTCGATATAGCGCACGGTGTCATAGCCGAAGTAGCCCACCAGGCCGCCATGAAAGCGGGGCAGCCCCGGCAGGTCCGGTACCTTGAAGCGGGTTTGGAAGGTCTCGATAAAGGCCAGCGGGTCTTCAACCCGGTGGCGTTCGACCACCTCTCCATTGGTGCTGAGGCTGATGTCATGGCCCTGCACCCGCAATTGCGTGCGGCATGGCAGGCCGATGATGGAATAACGGCCCCATTTCTCGCCGCCCTGGACCGACTCCAGCAAATAGGAGTAGGGGGCGTTGGCCAGCTTCAAATAGGTGCTGAGGGGGGTGTCGAGATCCGCAAGAACTTCACGGGTCACGGGAATGCGGTTGTAGCCTTCGCGGGCAAGCTGCGCGAACTGTTCGGGCGTCATGGTGTATTCCTCAACATTCGATTATCAACCGGGTAACCGGTACACAACAGTCGGTGAAAACGGGCAACGTCAAAAGCCGGGCTATGTGGCCGGGCCTTAATTCTGGACGAGCGTCACCATCGCCATCGGGCGATTACAAGCTGCCGTACACCGTGCTGCGGTTGAGGAAACACGCCTGGTCTCCGAAGTTGATTGGGGAGTTATCTCGCTGGAATCGGTGATTCCCGCGTGGAGCGTCCGCCTGATTAAAGAGTTCATCAGGTGAGGTTGACAATCCCGGTAGGTTACAGGAGGGCTGTCAGTGAATCAATAACCCGGTCGGGCTGGGTCGCCTCGATCGGTTCGCCATGGTTATAGCCGTAGCTGAGGGCGACGACGGGCATGCCGCAGGCGCGCGCGGCCAGGATGTCATTGCGGGAATCGCCCACCATCAGGCACTGCGCCGGTGTGACGCCAAAGGCTTCACAGGCATGGCGCAAGGGCAGCGGGTCGGGCTTCTTGGCCGCCAGACTATCGCCGCCCAGAGACAGCTTGAAGTAAGGCGCGATCTCAAAGTGTTCCAGCAGCGGCGCGATAAACTCCTGGGGCTTGTTGGTGACCAGTCCCATGGGAATACCCGCCCCGTGCAACTGCTCCAGACAATCAAGAACACCGGGGTACAGCAGCGTGCGGCGGTGGAAGCGAGTTCGATAGGCGCGGAGAAATCCCTGGTGGCCGGCATCGAAGCGAGCGGAATCAAGCTCCTCGCCGTCGGTCAGTCCCAGGCCCCAGGTCAAGGCACGTCGTACCAGCATGCGGGCGCCATTGCCGACCCAGTGGCGTACCTGGGCCTCGCCCGCCAGCGGCAATCCTTCGCCTTCCAGCATGGTATCAATGGCATCGGCCAGATCCGGCACGCTGTCCACCAGGGTGCCATCCAGATCGAACAGGATCAGCGCCGGCAGCTGGCCGTCAAACAGATCGCGTAGGGCCTGCATATTAAATAGAGCGCGCCAGGGCCAACTGCTCGCGCATGGCGCTAATCGTGGCCTGATAGTCTGGTGTATTGAAAATGGCGGAACCGGCCACGAAGGTATCCGCACCTGCCTCGGCAATCTCGCGGATATTGTTGACATTCACGCCGCCATCGATTTCCAGCCGGATCGGCCGGCCACTGGCGTCGATCTTCGCCCGCGCTTCCCGCAGCTTGTTGAGGGTGCCGGGAATGAACTTCTGCCCACCAAAGCCCGGGTTCACCGACATCAGCAGCACCATGTCCAGCTTGTCCATGACGTAATCCAGATAGTGCAGGGGCGTGGCCGGGTTGAACACCAGGCCGGCCTTGCAGCCGCCGTCGCGAATCAGTTGCAGGGAACGGTCGATGTGACTGGACGCTTCCGGGTGGAAGGTGATGTAGGTGGCGCCGGCATCGATGAACATGCGGATCATCTCGTCCACCGGCTGCACCATCAGATGGACGTCGATGGGTGCAGTGACGCCGTGCTTGCGCAAGGCGCCGCACACCATGGGGCCAATGGTCAGGTTCGGTACGTAATGGTTGTCCATGACGTCGAAATGCACGAAATCGGCACCGGCCGCCAAGACGTTATCGACCTCTTCGCCCAGGCGGGCAAAATCGGCGGACAGGATGGAAGGGGCGATTACGGCCTGATTCATGGCGGGCTCCGTCTGTGATGCAAGGTGGCGACAGGGAATCTGGGCTATTCTATCGAAACTGATCCGGGGAGGGCGAATAATTGTGGGCGCGGTAACAAAGCAGTGGTTGCGGTTAGGGGGCTGTGGCCTGATGTGGTTCGCGCTGGCTGGTGTCGTGCCCGCCCAGAAGGCCGAGCCGGAGGCTGAAGAACCGGTACAAACGCCCGCCGAGGAGCCGGCGGAGGTGGCCCCACCAAAACATGTCCACATCGAGCCCCGCCAAAGTCTCGCGCAAGCCCTGCGCCAGCAACTGCCGGAGTCGCAACAGCGCTGGCTTGCGGACTCCCAAGGCGAGTTCCTCGCACTCTATCAACCGCAGAACCGGGCCCAACCCATGGGCGCGGTGCTGATCGTCCATGATCTGGGACAACACCCGGACTGGCCTCAGGTGGTGCGCCCGCTTCGCCAGGGCCTGCCAGACCATGGCTGGCATACGCTGTCGATTATGCTGCCGGAGGCGCCCGGACTGAGCGTACCCGAACGGGTGTTGGCAACCAGATCGGCAGCTGTCGAGGCTGAGCCTGAGACGACGGACGAACCAGCCGCGCCGGATACGTCAGCTACTGCTGAAAATCCCGAGGACGAGCCAAGCGCAGACAATGAGCCGGCCAGCGAGGCCGAGGCTGCGACCATCCAGTTGCAGGGCGCGGCATCTCAGGACGATACGCCCGAACCTGTGCCCTCCTTTGAGGAGCAGGCCTTGGAGCGAATCCAGGCAGGACTCGCGCACTTGCAGGAAAAAGGGCTCGCCAACATCGTGCTGATCGGCGTGGGGGATAGCGCCCGTCTGGTGACCTTGTTCCTGGCGCGCAATCCCGAATACCGGGACCAGAAGGGAATGACCCTGGTGTGGATCGACCCGCGCCTGGAACCGGCGGAACGGGTGGATTTCCTGCAACTACTGGGCGAACCTCCCTATCCGCGCATCCTCGATGTGGCCGACACCCTGGTGCCGGAACGCCGCGCCAATGCCAAGGATCGCCTGCGCAGCGCCCGGCGGCTACGGCTGGACAATTACGTGCAGGTCAACCTGCCACTGCGTGGCGGCGACACGGTGCGGCAGGATGCGGCATTACTGCATCGTCTGCGGGGCTGGCTGGAGGTTAATGCGCCCGGGGAGGAGCGGCGGAATAATCGGGGGCCGGCTGGGCCCTGATACGGACAGACTCGCCGGTCCCTTTCAGATCTCACATCTAGGTTGCAAATATACACGATTAAAAGACGCATTCGGCGTTGGTGCCGTTAATGCGCAGGCGTAAGATCGCGACTCTTGATGCTGGTTGGAGTCAGCCAGCCACTGCTCCGAGTGTCCGTGTTGCGCCGTGGGTTCACCCCCGCCTCCAGCGGGCCTTCAATTTTGCTGTTTGGAAGCCTTGTCATGTCCAAAAAACTTTTAGGTCTTAGTACGTCTTTGCTTGTTCTTCTCACAGGCTGCAGCAGTGGTGGCGGTGATTCGGATAAAGACTACAGCGCCTCACCAGACGAACTGCGAGAGCTGGTTCGCGCCACCAATGATGATTTCCCCATCATGGGCGGGAGCTATAAAACCTATGGTGGGGAGCATTTTGTGCGAAACGGCACGGTTCGCTTCGATACTACTCAGCCGATTCCATTGTACTTTGTGTCGGCCAACGGTGCCGCCGCTCCCGCCGCCATCAGCCAAGCCGTTAGCGAGCTGGAATCCCGTCTGGGCGATATCTTTACCGATATCACGCCGGTGACGGCGGACCTGACTGAGTTCAGGGATCAGACCGCCCAAGGCAATCAGCCATCAACGACCTGGTATGACGTGTATGAGGATGGAGATGGTTCTCTCCGCCCATATGCTATGAAATTTCTTGAGGACCATGGCCTTTCGTACGGAATTGTCATTGCCGTCAATACGGGTTATTGGCCGGCTGGCGCCGATCCCAGTCACTACTGTGCCAATGCGTCGACCGCGCCTTATTCCGGATCACTGTCCATCTATGCAGATCCCTTGACGCACCAGGTGTCCAACGACTTCGTCGGCTGGGTCAATATGGGAAATGGAGCCTGCAGTTGGGGCACGGAAATGGTCAAGCACGAAATCGCCCACATGCTGGGTATGTACAACCATCACTACGAAAACGACATTTTCGGGCTTTGGTCCGATACCGCCATGGACATCCTGGCAACGCTCTACGCCAATCCGGCGGGAACGGATTATGACGAGTTGGTGGTTAGCCAGTAGTCGGACTCGGATCTTTTAATCAGATTTTGTGCAGTGGCTCAGGCTTTAGGTTAAAGCCTGAGCCAGGTGTGCGCAGGAGGATTTGATTGAGAAGGCATCACCAGCGGTCTAGCTGAAGGCCGTGTTGTTTCATGTAGTCACCATGTTCTGCTTCATAATTGGTAAGCCAAACGTCGTAATCTGCGGCATTTGCGGCTAACTCAACGGCCTGGACCCGCATAATTTCTTCTGCATTTCGAGATTGATTCATTAACCAGACTACGATTTGTCCGCCCGGAGCAAGGCCAAGAATGATGTTGCGTTGAGGATCGTGCCTGATACGGCCGCTACCTAAGACTACGGGTGTCGTGCGCCGCATACGTTGTTCCAGATTGGCTGGTAATGAAACGAGACGACCATAGTATTTGCGCTCTGGGAATGAAAACCAGCGAACCAATACCGAGTTCGGTGGAGGGGTTTGGTCTTCGCCCACTGTATTCCATGGTTCTTTCCAGCAGCAAGATACGCGGCCGATAGGTACGCGCCATGTTCGGATGTCCGATGTTTCCAATTGAAGAGGTTCGACCCAGGCATCATAGTGCTGCGGGACTACCGCTCCGATTGTCCAGTAGAAAGGCTTTTCGTGGTCATAGGCGCAGCCTTCCGCAAGCAATGAAATGAAGAATATGGATAGCGCGCGCCAAATCATCTCATTCACCAACTGTCGTACTGGAGGCCGTGTGCCTTGATGTAGTCTCCGTGCTTCGCTTCGTATTCTTTTAATCGAACCTTAAAGTGCGAGAGGTCTCCTTCTTGCTCATTAGCCCGAACACGTAGGATTTCCTCTGTGTTCTGCGCATAGTTCATCAGCCAGACTACGATTTGGCCGCCAGGTGCAAGTCCAATGACGAGAGTATCTTGCGGTTCATAGAGAGGCTGGCCTTCGATTGGTGGAGCAGGGGTTTGACGTCGCATCCGTTGTTCTAGATCGGCAGGTAGTTCAACAAGGCGGCCGTAGAATTTGCGTTCCGCGTAGGAAAACCAGCGTACTTGGAAGAAATTTGGAGGTGGAATTTGATATCCACCACCTCCTTTACCGGAAGGTGATTTCCAGCAACAGGACAAGCTCCCAATGGGAACTCGCCAATGGCGAACGCCAGAGGTTTCCATGTCAAAGAGTTGAACCCATGCGTTGTAATGTTGGGGTACGACTACTCGTGCACGCCATTCCAGGGGCTCCTCATAGAAGGAGGCGCATCCCTGAATAAGAGAGAGGGGAAAAAGCCAAATCCAGTGCAATCTGTCGAAAATACATTTCATGTGTTCATTGGGTGAGCTGTGCAAGCGCTGAGTACAAAAATGTTTAATTACCAACTAGTGCTTGCGTGTTCATGCGACAGATTTGGTAGGCGACCGCCATATCGCTCCTCAGCAGTGCGGCGTATTTATTGCTATCGTGCCGTTACCGGACGTGCAAAACGCGGCTGCGGTGATTAAGCAGATAGATGAAGTGCTTATAGAATCCCCTGTCCGTGCTTTAACGCAATCTCCTTCCAGAGATCCAGCATGCCTCCATCGCGCAGAGTGCTATAGGGGATGCCGATATCTTGCCAGTTCTGAACTCGCCCTTTCCGACTGTAGTTTTTCAATGTAAATCCCTTGATTTCTTCTGCGCCGCAATTGGGTGAAAAACGAATGCGAAGGTCTTCCCCTTGAACACACTGATCTACATGTAAAACATCTCCCGGCAGTCCACCTTCACTATGCTTCTTCCAAAAGCCATTTTCGATTGTGTCAATTAGCCAGGGAAGAGCAGCAGTCGGCATCTCGAACTGTGCAACATTAAAACCCGGCTCATCGGTGGGAATACTTTTTCCGCGGATGACCATGGCCGTAGCAGGGGTTTTCTCAACCAAATAGAGCACTTCATGAGCGAATATTACATAGAACTGTTCCCCTGGAACTCTACGGCTATCAACAATTCCCAATAATTTAAAATTTGGCGGCAGGTTGTTCGTATCAAGAAAGGTCATCAACATTATCCATTATCGAATTGGTATCGCAGGGAATCGCATAATTGCACCTTGTTGCTCAAGCTCAGCAACGGTGGCGGGATTTGTCTCGAAAGTAATCGTCTCCAGCGTCCCGTGCTGCCCTTTCGCCAGATAGCCAGACTCTCCGGTCGTTTTCGTTAAGCCATCTCCTGAAAAATAGGCGTTAGTGCCTACTTCTCTTGTAAATTCATGCCGGGCTAGGAAATCGGCTCTAGCCTGGTCATCATAAGCAAAGGTTTCTTCAGCGAACCTTATTATCTCTTTTTCATCATAAGGCGATTTGCCACTTGTCTTAAATTCACTCATCAGAGTGGCATAGTGCTCAGAATATTCTGGCGTCATCACTCGATCGATTTGGTCGCCTGTAAATTCCTTATCAAACTCTCGCTTACCCAACTTCGCTGTATTGCTATAGGTTGGGATGAAGGTTAATCCGCCATCCTTTTGGAAGTACTTGCCCTGATCAATCACAATGATTTCCCATCGGGCGTCTGGATCCCAGGGTATACCGTTCAGATCG
Organism: Pseudomonadota bacterium; assembly: GCA_023430625.1. Classification (GTDB taxonomy): domain Bacteria; phylum Pseudomonadota; class Gammaproteobacteria; order Pseudomonadales; family Oleiphilaceae; genus JAEZAA01. The sequence goes on along the minus strand of JAEZAA010000306.1, from coordinate 1,480 downwards.
CTGAGTAATTTTGGATCTGAGTCGCCGCGCTCCATCTGATCAATGGTAGTAGTCCAGGTTGTGGTTCTGCCGGAGTCTCGCTTGAACCCAATAGTGTCATCCGGGTCCTTCGTCTTCTGCAGGGTGACGATAAATCGTTCTTCCAGAATGCCTTTCTGCGCCATGTGTTCCAGCTCTCGCTGAGTGTACTTCGGCGAATATACTCCCGTTTCCTGCAATTGCTGGCGGGACTTTTGGAGTAGGCTTTTAACCTCATCAAAACTCTGTGGTGTCACTCTCTTGAGCGCGATAGCAGCATCTAGCTCAGTGTCTGCTTTTGCTGTTTGCACATCGGCTTTTTTAGCCATGTCATCCAATCCGAACGACTTCACCTTCGCCGCAAACTGCGGCGCATGCTTAAGCAGGCCGACGATCCCCGCTGCCAGTGACGCAATTTCCGTGGTGTCGGAGAGGTCGCCGTGGCTGATGGCGTCGGAGCCGAATAGCGGCTTCTCGTTGTAGGATTGGATATCCAGCGCATTGCGGGCTGTGTCGTTACCACCGTAGAGGTTGCGGAATTTCGACAGTAGGCTTTGCTCTTCGGCGTGCGTCAGCTTTGTTGGAAACAGGAGATCTCCGGTTGCGGCATTGGACCAGCGTTTGACGATTCCCTGACCTTCACTCCCCTCCATAGCGAGTATGCTGCCAACATCCGGGTCTTTTCTTGCCGCGTCGTTCAGCAGGCTCATCAAGGTATCAAGTTGACCTGGCGGAGCATCGACAGTTGGCTGTTGTAGGAGGTGCAGGATCTCGGATTCCGCTGCAATCGCAGTGGCAGGGACGCCTCGGAGTTCTTTGAACCCAATTTGATTGCCGTCTGGTGCCACCATTTCTGGGCGGGAGGCCGCTTCTTTTCCAGCTTTCGGCCCACCAAATTGGGTCGGCAGCTTTGGTGCCTTGGGCGAAGCTGCGACCGCGGAGCCAGCCCCACCACCGCTGTTGAGATTAATCAGCGGCCCGGTCAGAAACACCCCGGCCGGATTCAGTGCCAGGCTGCTGCCACCGCCCTGGATCGACAACTCCATGCCCGCGTCGATGTGTAGCACCGAGCCGGCCTTGAGGTGAATCTCCTGGCCGGCTTGTACATGGATGGCTGTGCCGGCCTTCAAGTGTTGGGAGGCGCCAATCGTCAGGGAGTCCTGGCCGTCGATCTGGCTTCGACGTTCGCCCTGGATCTGCAGATGCTCGCTGCCCTGGATGGCCAGCAGGTCATCGGCGGCAATGTGTGTCTGGGCGTGGTGATCGATGCTGGTGTGGGCATCCTGCGTGACGTGGAGTTCGAAGTCCCGCGCGCTGTGGATGGCAATTTTTTCCTGGCCGGCACGGTCCTCCAGCATTAGCTCATGGCCGCCATTGCCGGATAGGCTCTGGGAGCGCAGGACGCTGCGGCTGCGGTGGTCGGGCAGGGGGTAGGGTGTCTTGTGCAGGCCATGGTAGAGGC
>JAEZAA010000273.1 GCA_023430625.1 Pseudomonadota bacterium | reverse complement strand
CGTCAAAACGGCCTACGCCGGGAACGTCCAATGCATCGACCAGATTGCCAGTGGAGAACATGGCGCCACCGTCATCACCATCGTCGGCTGGGTCAATGAATTCCAGTGCCACTTCCGCGGCGGCGAACGTCACGCCGTCCAGCTCAAAGTCGCCGGTTTCCTGCACTTGGCCATCAGTGATCGGCACATGGGCAACGATCGTTTTCTGGATATTCTTCTGCCAGATCCGCACGGTGCAGATGCCATTGTCTGGAACGCGTTCGGGGTCGATCAATCCTTTGCTGATCGCGAAAGCACCGACCGCTGCGGTCAGGTTGCCGCAGTTGCCGGACCAGTCCACGAAGGGCTTGTCGATGGAAACCTGACCGAACAGGTAATCCACGTCGTGATCCGCCCGTTCGCTTTTCGCCAGGATCACGGTTTTGCTGGTGCTGGAGGTGGCACCGCCCATACCGTCGATTTGCTTACCGTATGGATCGGGGCTGCCGATCACCCGCAGCAGCAGCTTGTCACGGGCCAGGCCTGGCAACTGGGCAGACGCGGGCAGATCCGTCAGGCTGAAAAACACACCTTTGCTGGTACCGCCACGCATGTAGGTGGCGGGCACTTTGATTTGAGGAACGTGGGACATACCAATCACTCAGAAGTGACGTCACAAATTAGACGTCGATGTCACGAAAAAAGGTGGGCATGGCCCACCCTCATCATCGAAGATCAGGAGAAAGGCGGCGCAAGGCCGCCAGTCTCATTCCTCGCCCAGGAAGTCCTTGGCGAAACGCTGCAGCACACCGCCGGCCTCGTAGACCCGGACTTCTTCCGCGGTATCCAGACGGCAGGTCACCGGCACTTCCAGGGTCTCGCCATTCTGACGGTGGATCACCAGGGTCAGGTCGGAACGCGGGGCGCGCGTGCCGATCACGTCATAGGTTTCCGTACCGTCGAGGCCCAGGGTCAGACGAGTCGTGCCCGGCTTGAACTCCAGGGGCAGCACGCCCATCCCGATCAGGTTGGTGCGGTGAATACGCTCGAAGCCTTCCGCCACAATCGCTTCCACACCCGCCAGACGCACACCCTTGGCCGCCCAGTCACGGGAAGAACCCTGGCCGTAGTCGGCACCGGCGACGATGATCAGCGGCTGCTTGCGGTTCATGTAGGTTTCGATCGCTTCCCACATGCGCATGACTTTGCCTTCCGGCTCGACACGGGCCAGCGTACCTTTTTTCACCTTACCGTTTTCGTCGCGCACCATTTCGTTCATCAACTGCGGGTTGGCGAAAGTCGCGCGTTGCGCCGTCAGGTGATCGCCCCGGTGGGTGGCGTAGGAGTTGAAGTCTTCTTCCGGCAGGCCCATTTTCGCCAGGTACTCACCGGCTGCGCTGTCCGGCAGAATCGCATTGGACGGTGACAAATGGTCGGTGGTGATGTTGTCCGGCAGGATCGCCAGCGGACGCATACCCTTGAGGGTACGTTCACCAGCCAGCGCACCTTCCCAATAGGGCGGGCGACGAATGTAGGTCGACATGGGGCGCCAGTCGTACAGAGGGCTTGCCGCTCTTTCCGCTTTGCCCAGATCGAACATGGGGATGTAGATCTGGCGGAACTGCTCCGGCTTCACGCTTTCCTTGACGATGGCGTCGATCTCTTCATCCGACGGCCAGATATCTTTCAGGCGGATTTCCTTGCCGTTCACCACGCCCAGCACATCCTGCTCGATATCGAAACGGATGGTACCGGCAATGGCGTATGCCACCACCAGTGGTGGCGAGGCCAGGAAGGCCTGCTTGGCATAGGGGTGAATCCGGCCATCGAAGTTACGGTTGCCGGACAACACGGCCGTGGCGTACAGGTCACGGTCAATGATTTCCTGCTGGATCTTCGGATCCAGCGCACCGGACATCCCGTTACAGGTGGTGCAGGCAAAGGCCACGATCCCGAAGCCCAGTTTTTCCAGCTCCGGCAACAGGCCTGAATCCTTCAGGTACAGCTCGGCGACTTTCGAACCCGGTGCAAAGGACGACTTCACCCAGGGCTTACGCACCAGGCCCAGCTCATTGGCCTTCTTGGCCAGCAAGCCAGCCGCCACCACGTTGCGGGGGTTTGACGTATTGGTGCAGGAAGTAATGGCCGCGATGATCACCGCGCCATCCGGCATCAAGCCTTCGGCTTCTTCCGCGCGGGCCTGTTCCAGGTTGCCGGCAATGCCCTTGGCTTTCAGATCGCTAGTCGATACGCGAGCGTGCGGGTTCGACGGGCCGGCGATGTTGCGTCCGATGCTGGACAGGTCAAAGCGCAGCACTCGTTCGTACTGAGCTGCGCTCAAGGAATCCGCCCACAGGCCGGTTTCCTTGGCGTATTGCTCTACCAAGGCCACCTGCTCAGGCTCACGACCAGTCAGCTTCAGGTAATCGATGGTCTGCTCGTCGATGTAGAACATGGCCGCCGTGGCGCCGTATTCCGGCGTCATGTTGGAGATGGTGGCGCGGTCTCCGATGGACAGGCTGGACGCCCCTTCGCCAAAGAACTCCACATAGGCACCCACCACTCGCTCCTTACGCAGGAACTCGGTCAGGGCCAGGACGATGTCCGTTGCGGTAATGCCGGGCTGGCGCTTACCGGTCAGTTCCACACCGACGATATCGGGCAGACGCATCATGGACGGATGGCCCAGCATCACGGTTTCGGCTTCGAGACCGCCGACGCCAACCGAAATCACACCCAAGGCATCCACGTGCGGTGTGTGGGAATCGGTACCCACACAGGTATCCGGATAAGCGACGCCATCACGGGCCTGAATCACCGGCGACATCTTCTCCAGGTTGATCTGGTGCATGATGCCGTTACCGGCCGGAATCACGTCCACGTTGTCGAACGCGGTCTTGGTCCAGTTGATAAAGTGGAAGCGGTCTTCGTTCCGACGCTCTTCAATGTCGCGGTTCTTCTGGAAGGCATCCGGATCGAAACCGCCACATTCGACGGCCAGGGAGTGGTCCACGATCAACTGGGTTTGTACCACCGGATTCACTTTGGATGGATCACCGCCCTTTTCGGCAATGGCATCACGTAGACCGGCGAGATCCACCAACGCGGTCTGGCCAAGGATGTCGTGGCACACCACGCGGGCGGGATACCAGGGGAAGTCCAGGTCGCGCTTGCGCTCGATGATTTGGGTCAGCGCGTCGGTCAGCTGCTCCGGCGCACAGCGACGTACCAGTTGCTCCGCCAATACCCGCGAGGTGTACGGCAGCGTGTCGTAAGAACCGGGTTTGATGGCTTCCACCGCGGCTCGGGTGTCGAAGTAGTCCAGGTCGGTGCCGGGCAAGGATTTGCGATATTGCGTGTTCATAGTTCTCTCTCAACTAAATCCGGAACTGTTACAGGCTGGACGCAGGCTGGACCGACGCCGCAGCGGATAACGATTACTGACGCTCGCCAATTGCCGGCACTGCACGTGGCGCCTCGCCGACGTAGTCAGCGCTGGGACGGATAATGCGGTTGTCGGCGCGCTGCTCCATCACGTGGGCGGCCCAGCCAGTCAGGCGGCTGCAGACGAAGATCGGGGTAAACAGCTTGGTGGGGATTCCCATGTAGTTGTAGGCCGATGCATGGAAGAAGTCGGCGTTACAAAACAGCTTCTTCTCGCGCCACATCACCGCTTCGCAACGAACGGAGATGTCATACAGCATGGTGTCGCCATTGGCTTTGGCCAATTTTTCCGACCATTCCTTGATCACCGCGTTGCGAGGATCGGATTCGGAATAGATGGCATGGCCAAATCCCATGATCTTTTCTTTGCGGGCCAGCATCCCCAGCAGGGTTTCTTCCGCATGGTCCGGGTCGCGCATGCCTTCGATCAGCTCCATGGCCGCTTCGTTGGCGCCGCCGTGCAGCGGGCCACGCAGTGAACCAATGGCACCCGTAACACAGGAATGCATATCGCTCAGGGTGGAGGCACAGACGCGGGCGGTAAAGGTGGAGGCATTGAACTCATGTTCTGCGTACAGGATCAGCGAGGCCTGCATCACCTGGGTGTGGAGTTCGGACGGCTTCTCACCGTGCAGGGTCCAGAGGAACTGCTCGGCAATGGACTCCGCGCCGGTTTCCACCTCAATGCGCTTGCCGTTGTGGCTGAAGTTGTACCAGTAGTTGATCATGCCCGGGAACGCCGCTAGCAGGCGATCGGTCACGTCCTGCTGCTGCTCAAAGCTGGTTTCGGTTTCGAGATTGCCCAGCATGGAGCAGCCGGTCCGCATCACATCCATGGGATGGGCAGACGCGGGAATACGCTCAAGCACTTCGGTCAGCGCCTGGGGTAGCGCACGCAGGTTTTTCAGCTTGGCTTTGTATGCATCCAGCTCACTCTGCGTCGGCAGTTTGCCCTTCAGGATCAGGTAGGCCACTTCCTCAAACTGACACTGAGCCGCCAGATCCTTTACGTCGTAGCCCCTATAGGTCAATCCAGACCCAGACTTACCTACGGTCGACAGGGCCGTCTTACCTGCCACTTGCCCACGCAGACCCGCGCCACTCAGTTGTTTTCCTGCTGCCATCATTATTCTCCTCTCGAAACTTTTTATCCAACGGATGAAGGTTAAAAATCGATTGAACTACCTGTTCCTGGTGTGGCGCTTACTTGTTCTTGCCTTCTGCGAACAGTGCATCGAGCTTCTGTTCGAAGTCGTGGTAATTCAGGTAGTCGTAGAGTTCCATGCGGGTCTGCATCATGTCGACCACCTTACGCTGATCGCCTTCCGCCAGGATGCTCTTATAG
>JAEZAA010000233.1 GCA_023430625.1 Pseudomonadota bacterium | reverse complement strand
GCCAGCTGATCGAACAGATCGAGCGCTGGCGCCAGAAGGATCAAGACGCGACCCTGATCACCCGCTTCGAGCGCGACCCGCTGGGACGTCTGCTCAAGCGCACCGATGCCGATGGCGACACCACCGAATTCGGCTACGACCCACTCACTTGGGCCAAAAATGTGGCGGCAGGATATCTCTAATTCTTGGCAGGGGCAATAAAGCGTCTGGGTCTAGTGGTATCGATCTAGGACCACTAACAGCCTGACCGAGGACAAGAGATAGTCACCCGGCATTGACTATTCGTGTCCAGGGCGGAGGCCATGACGCCCTATAGCGTCAACATCGACTCTGACGTATCCGTATAAGCCGGCGCGACCGCCAGGACTCGCTCAGTGGCCCATTCTGATCGTACTACCCAGCATCTTAGCTCGGCAGAGTCACCCGCTTTCAGGTAATCTAACCTTTTCACCAAGGATAAAAACAATGAAAAAGCTTCTTCTAACTGCAACCCTCGCCTTCTCCCCCTTAATCGCCCACTCTAACGAATACCCTACCCAGGCCGAGTTCTATTCAAAACCTGAAAACGTCGCCCTGTATGAGAAAGCGAAGGACTCCGGCACTTTCACCAACCAAAGCCAAATCTATCTCGAAGGGTGTCTCAAGGGCGCAACAACGGACGCAGAGAAGAAGCAATGTGAATGCGGCTCAGACTTCGTGAAAGACATTCCGGCAGAAGAACTCTTCTACGAAAGCTATCTTTCCTACCTCATCTACCAAGATAGGGTCCGCGCGAAAGTGGTTAACGACCCTGATCGAGTGGCCGAAATTGATAAGTATGACGATAGCCGCAAGGGCCTGACCAAGAAAATTGAGGCTGCTTGTTCGGCGAAGAAGTAACGTCCGCTTCATCCAGCACTGTTCTTATAGAGAATAAACCGTAGACAGTGTGGCCCGTACCGATGAGGATCACCTAACCCTATCATTGTGGTTATCGCCATGATCGCTAGGCATAATGCGACCTTACCCAGCCTGATTGGCGGCCACGCAGTCTAATGGAGTCTTACAGGGATGAGATGGAACTCAGGAGCGAAAGCGCCCTTCCGGGTCGTGTTCGTCATCAACTCGCTTGAAGGTGGCGGTGCGGAGCGGGTTCTGAGCCTCCTGCTGGCACGCATGGAAACGCTGCTCAAAGACGCTGAGCCCTACCTGATTTTGCTGGATCGCAAACCTGAGGTTCACCCGATTCCTGCCTACATCAAGGCAATTCGACTGGATTGCCAGGGCAGCCTAATCAAAAGCATCCTGTCGCTGCAGAGTCAGTTGAAAAATATTCAGCCAGACGTGGTTCTGAGTTTTCTCAACCGCGCTAACTGCGCCAACGTTCTCGTTGCGCGAACCCTTTCCTATCGCTGCATCCTGAGCGAGCGGGTCAACACATCCAGCCATTTCGGTGCTGGACTCAAAGGCCGGATCAACAAGCTGATCGTACGCATGCTTTACCCACTGGCGGATCAGGTACTGGCAGTCTCCCAGGGCGTGGCGGAGGATCTGCGGAGTAACTTCCGTGTGCCGCTAGACCGGCTCATGGTGATCTACAACCCCTATGATCTGGATCAGCTGCAACAAGCTGGGACACAGACGCCGGCCCTGCAACTTGCTGATCCTTATATTGTCAGTGTCGGGCGCCTGGTGCCGAACAAGAATTTCCCCTTGCTGATCCGCGCTTATCACCAGTCCGGGATTCCGGAGAAGCTGGTGATTCTTGGCGAAGGTCCGGAACGGGATTCGCTTACCAACCTGATCAACGAGCTGGGCCTTCAGGAGCGCGTGATACTCGCCGGGTTCGTCAAGAACCCCTATGCCGTGATGGCACGCGCAGCCTATGCGGCGTTTGCCTCTTCCGCTGAAGGCTTTCCCAATGCCATGGCGGAAGCGATGGCTTTGGGGCTACCGGTGGTCGCGACCGATTGCGATTCCGGGCCAGCCGAGATCCTGCATGGCGTCATTCATGTGCATGAGCCAAGTGCCTTTCCTGCCGACTATGGCGTACTGGTTCCGGTCAATGATCAGGAGAGCATGGCCCAGGCATTGCAGTATCTGGGTGATCCGACGGTTCGCGCCCATTACCGGCAGCAGAGTCAGTTGCGAATCCGGGAGTTTGGCTTCGCCCGAACCGTCAGTGCATACTTTGCGGCACTAACAGCCGGATTCCAGCAATCTGGCGGCGGTCAGGATGACCGTATGGAAACCACCATCATCTAAATCCGAGGAAGGGACCTCCAGATCATGAAAGTCTGTGTAGTGGGTTTGCGTGGCATACCTGGTGTGATGGGTGGCATCGAGAAGCACTGCGAGCAGATTTATCCGCGTATCGCTGCCCTAAAAGCGGGCGTCGATCTGGTGATCACCGGCCGCAGCCCCTACCTCACAAGCTCCAATAGCAAGCACCAGGATGTGGAGGTCGTATCCCTTTGGACCTTGCGCAACAAATACTTCGAAACGATCCTCCATACCTTCATCGCCATTTTTTATGCCCGTTTTGTCGCCCGTGCGGATCTGGTCCACATCCACGCCATCGGCCCCGGACTGTTTGCGCCGCTGGCTCGCCTATTGGGAATGAAGGTCGTCGTCACCCACCACGGAGCCGATTATCAACGCCAGAAATGGAGCGCTTTCGCAAAGTGGCTGTTGCGCCAGGGCGAAGCTATGGCAATTGCCGCCTCCCACGCCACCATCGTGGTCGGTGCAACACTGTGCGAAGCCCTGAAGCAACAATACCCGGCGCACCAGGATAAGTTGCTGTACATTCCTAATGGTGCCGATGTGGGCCCTCGTGCTGCAGCCGACCAGCTGCGCCATCACCCGGTATTGGCGCAGTTTGGCCTTAAACCCGGACAATATGTGCTCTCTGTTGGGCGGCTAGTACCGGAGAAAGGGTTTCAGGATCTGGTGCAGGCCGTGCGCGCAGCCCAACTGCCCTATCCACTGGTCATCGCCGGTGCGTCCGACCATCCGGACGACTTTTCACGCGGCTTGTTGCAGCAGCAATCGGAGCAAATCCTGTTCGTCGGTTTCCAACGAGGCGATGCACTGCATGCTCTGTTCGCCAATGCCGCGCTGTTCGTTCTCGCGTCTTACCATGAAGGATTACCCATCGCCGCATTGGAGGCGTTGAGTTTCGGCATCCCTGTCCTACTGAGCGACATCGGCCCGAACCTGGATGTCCAGTTGCCAGCGACCTGCTATTTTCCGGTTGGCAATACAGAGGCCTTGGCAGCAAAGCTCGCTGTGGCGTCTTATGAGCAGTATCAAGCCAACACCCAGCGCATCTTGGAGCAGTTCGACTGGGATGACATCGCCGAACGCACCCTGCGTCTTTACACCCGTACCGAGGCCGCGCCCCAGCAACTTGGCAGCTCTTGAGCACACCATCTTAGCCGCGGCTAACCTCTTGACCGAAAGAGGCTAATGCCGCCAGCCGTTTTTAACAATGTCAGCAGGCCTCAACCGAAAACAAAACTGTCGATTGCGTTTACACAAGTTTGAGAGAGCGATCACACTCCCAGCGCTACTTCCATCCGGCTTTACTCGTTACGGGGATTCGTTAGCGATACACCACTGCCCCCTATACTACGTGGACCTGATTCTAAGTGTTCACTCGCAAACAATCGGCTTGCCCCCTCGCATTGATCATCCCACCACTCAAAAAAGCCCACTGGAAGCGTCTAGCGGTTATACGTAATAACGCGTAGATGTCAGGCTCCTTTACGAGGAATGGGCCAGTGATCGTGCGCCACACCCTATACAACTGAAACTATGTGTTTGTTTTGTCGATAAATTAAGACAGTGGCACAACTGGTGCATTACTGATCTCGACGCCAAAAGGAGTGAGGGCGTTATCACAATACTCAACAAGTTGTCGTTCATTAAGGAGCTAACAATGATGACTGTTAAAAACCTGGCGAAAACGACACTCGGCGCTTGCTTGGCATTCTCTGCATCCATTGCAATGGCCGCTCCCATTACCGGCACCATTGATATCGGCGGCCCTTTCACTCCCGTGAATGAAGGTGGCGCCTCCAGCCTCGGCAGTGCAACCGGCTTGGATTTTAACAACACAGACACGAATGCCCTGGTACTGGACGCAACCGGCACTTTTGCCGACGAAGGCCTGGGTTTCAGCAGCGGAGCGAGCATCAACGACCTGACCTTCAGCCCTCTCTCCGTGGACGGCGCCTACCTGTGGAGCACAGGAGGCTTCGACTTTGTACTGACTACCCTCGCGGTCACTCAGCAGAACGATAACTTCATCGATCTAGTCGGGTCCGGGACCGTGAGCGGTAACGGCTATGACGAAACGACTCTCAACTGGTATTTCAGCGGACAAGGCACTGAAGGAAAGTTTTCCTTCTCGTCCACCGGTGCAACTCAAGTTCCAGAGCCTTACACGGTGGCATTGTTAGGCATGGGTCTGCTCGGCCTTGGCCTGCAGCGGAGCCGCAAAGCCGCCTAATCTTTTCCACGATCCTTCGGATACCAGACCGGTCTGACGCGTCCGGACCGGTCTGGTCCTTTTCCAAGATCAACCTCAGCATTTCCATACCCAGGTCACTCCGGTTGATGTTGTCATTCATGCCTTAGCGGCCATTAATCAGGATCTGGTCGCTACGACGGCAGATCTCCGACGAATGGGTAAAAACCCTGGAGCGCGACCATGATCAACGTCCAGATATACCGATACCATCCGGAACAAGACACCACTCCCCACATGCAGACTTATGGGATCGGTGACGAGTTTCGCCACAAGATGGTGCTGGACGCATTGGAGTACCTGAAAGCCCAGGATCCAACCCTCACCTACCGTCGCTCCTGCCGGGAAGGCGTGTGCGGTTCCGATGGCATGAACATCAACGGCAAGAACCGGCTGGGGTGCATCACCCAGATCGGCGAGGCCCTTGGCCGCTCCGATACCCTGGTGATCCGCCCGTTGCCAGGCATGCCGGTTATTCGGGACCTGGTTGTGGACCAGAGCCTGTTCTTCAAGCACTACGAACAGGTAAAACCATTTCTGATCAACGACACGCCGCCTCCGGCGATCGAACGATTACAGTCGATTGAGGATCGCAAGAAGCTGGATGGACTCTACGAATGCATTCTTTGCGCCTGCTGTACCTCCGCATGCCCTTCCTGGTGGTGGAACCCGGAACGCTATATCGGACCGGCCGGTCTCCTGCAGGCCTATCGATTCATCAGCGACACCCGTGACACGGCGGCGGAAGAACGCCTGGAAAATCTGCAGGATCCCTTCAGCGTGTTTCGTTGCCGAAATATTCAGAACTGCGCCTGGGTATGTCCCAAGGGACTCAACCCGATGAAGGCGATTGATCGGATCAAAGTGTTACTGGTAAAGAAGGCAACTTGAATGGAGCTTCACTTCCCAAAATCTGCGGCCCGGCATATACCATCACGTTTTTTCTCGTTCAAAAACGGCCATTTACTGACTCCGTGTCAGCGCCAACCGCACATCGCTCGGCGGAATGTGCAACCAGACCAACGGGTGATGGTATATATGCGTAATAGAAAGACTGCGGAGAGCCTTACTGGCTCGACCAATAAAACGCAGGCGGGCGGAAAGGCAGTCGCGCGCGCCCAAATACCACGTGGG
>JAEZAA010000251.1 GCA_023430625.1 Pseudomonadota bacterium | reverse complement strand
ATATGGCACCGCCTCGATGATCGCCCGCCAGTTTTACCGGCCAGTTGTGCATGGTCCGATCCGGCCGCTTGTTGCAGAGGCCAAAAATTATGACGAACACTGGAGCAAGGTAGTTTCCTTGCTGCACTTTGATGGCCCAGACGGCAGCACCGCGATCATAGACCAAACGGGGCGCACTTGGACGGCCACAGGAGCCGTCGAAATAGGCGAATCAAAAGGCGGCTTTGGTGGATCGGCGCTCTTTGGCGGGAGCAATGGCTACATAGAAACGCCAATCCATGACGATCTGCGGTTCGGTGGCGACGACTTCACAATTGAGCTGTTTTTTAGGCCGATCACGCTCGCGACGGCAAATCAATACCGAGGAATTATCGGCAACCGCCGAAACTCTGGCACGTTTGCTTTTACGCTGTACCAGAACCAGAACAACACCGGCATATCGTTCAGATTTGCAAACGGCGCCGTGATCCTTGGCGATCCACGGCCGCTAGTTTCTGGCGAGTGGTACCACGTAGCGGCAACCCGCGCCGGCGATGCGTGGCGGCTATTCGTGAACGGGGAGCTGGTATCGATTCAGTTCAACACAATATCGATCCCAAGCGTGACGGCATCAGTAAACCTCGGCAGGCTGGACGACGACAAGAGCACAACGCCTTACGCCTTCCACGGAAACATGGACGAAGTAAGGATAACCAAAGGCGTGGCCCGCTACACCGAAACCTTTACCCCGCCTGATAAGCCCTTTCCAGATAAAGGGCCGGCTTAATGGCCTACCAGCCGCCAGCGGACCACCAGGCACTACTGGAGTTCACCGGCGCGCCCTACCTGGCGCCGGCGGACCCGGCCGCGCTGCTGCTGGAGTTCGTAACCGGGGCCGAGCCGCAGCCGCCAGACCGGCTACCCCTGCCGGCCTTGCGCGTGGGTACCCGCTTTGCCAGCCAGGCCGCCGGGAACCAAGCCGCCCAGGCCCGAGGCCACCACCACGGCACCCCGGAGCCGATAGATCCGGCCGCAGCCAGCCAGCGAACCGACCAAGCGCGCCCGCTGACCCTGGCAGGCTGGGCACAACTGTTCGACCGCGTGCCGAGCCTGGATCGCGCACCGGTTGGGTACCACTGGGACCGGCCCACCACCCGCGACCCACGCCCGGCGCCAGAACACTGGAACCAACCCGAGCGCCACGACCGCGCCGCCGGTCATCCCTGGGACGTACAGCCAGCCAAGGATTCCCTGACACGCCAGGACTTCAACGACCCGGCCGACCATAACGTGACCGAGAGCCACCAGCACACCGACGCCGTGCTGAACTGGCAGCCAGAGCCGATAGAGATAGACCCGGTACAGGACGGTACCCTGAACCTGGAGCGCGCGCCCTACACCCCGCCGGGCGCTCAGCTAGTGGACTTTGAATTAGTGCCAGAGGCACTGCAGGTGATACCTGAGCCTCCCACCCGTAGCGTAGACGCCCGCCACGACCGCTACGGCTGGAGCTTAAAGGACGCACTCGATGGCAGAACTGTTCACCCCTGGGATCGCAAGCCACGCCTCAACACTGAGATTAATTTCCCAGTACCGCAGGAGCCTAACGGCCCCGATATCGAGCCACCCCCCGAACCCGAGATCAAAGGGACGTACATCGTTATGAACTCAAGCAGTCTTATTGCACTTCCGAGCGGGACGCCGCTCGACTTCAAGGATTTAAACATCAGCTTGGATGCCGATTCATTTGCCTGGTCAATGTCCGTGCAGATCCTGAACCGCGCCAGCATGGACCTCATCAGACCGACGGCCAGTGGCCCAACTGAGGTGATCGCGACCATCAACGGTTTTCAGTGGCGTTTCGTCGTTGAGCGATATAGCCGAGACAGCAGGTTCGGCACTGAGCAGTACCAGGTGAACGGCGTGAGCCGTTCGCAGTTGCTTGCAGCCCCATATGCACCAAGACGTACCGGGCGAGTTGATGCCCCGATCAACATGAGCCAACTCATGACCCAGCAACTGGAGTACACCGGTTACACTGTGACACTCCAGAGTGGACTGCCGGATTTTGTGATTCCAGCTGATGCTTGGGGGTATGAAGAGAAGACGGCCATTGAAGTTATTTCTGAGCTGGCCGCCGCTGTCGGGGCAATTGTGGTTCCCGATCGCGAGTCAGACGTTTTGCACATCCGGCACCGCTATAAGCAAGCCGGCCCCTGGGGCTATCCGGCCTTGTCTATCGGAGATGTCGACGCAATTATTGCTGACGCTATGACAAAGGCCTACGCCAGCCAATGGGAGCCACAGCCGGCGTATAACGCTGTGTTCGTGAGCGGTGTCACTGCAGGTATCTCTGTCGATGTTATCCGCCAGGGCACCGCTGGCGACCAGCCGGCGCCTGATTTGTTTGATGACCTCAACCTGGACGCTTCACAGTGTCGCTTGCGTGGCCTGAGCGCTATTGCGGCAAGCGGTGATCAGGAGATCGTTACTATCGAAACAGTTTTACCAACCAGCGGCGCGCCCGGCCTAATAGAGCCGGCTATGCTCATCGAGTATCGAGACACCAGAGAGCCGACTAATACCTGGCGTGGCAACGTGCTGAGCAATAGGATCGGTGTTAGCAAACCAGGTACTGGGCGTGTCCTTCAGACCGTCAGCATCGAACGCCATCACTATCAGGAGTAAAGGCCATGGCAACAGTAAACCCGTGGACTCGCTTTCAGCGGTTACTACCGCGCGCAGGTCGATACACTGTCACCATTACGGCCGTGAATGCCGATGGTACGAGCTATGCGACAAGGCGCGATGGGCAGAAGGTAAGATTGAAAGGAGGGTTGGTTGCGGTAGGCCGAAAGGCCTGGGTCGAGGGCGTTCAGATCATCGGGGAGGCCCCAGACCTCCCCACAGCAATACAGTACGTCTAGAGTCGGCCGCGCTCCTCAATCAGCCGATCAATGGCGCGTTGCTCGGCTGCAATCTCTATCTCATAGCGCTTCGTTACAGCCTCTTGTTGAGTCGATAGACTTTGCTGCCACGTGGCTCCTGCCAAATTGTTGTTGGCGTAACCCTTGGCCTGCTGGATCTCTCTAATCTCTTTCTGCATCGCAACTCTAAGGGTCCGAATGTTCTCTTCGCGGGCTGCTACTTCACGGCGAATCTCTGACGATCGACGGTCCTTAACCATGGCGTCTGTGATATTGGTCATGCTGGCGTTGACCATGCCGGTGTCGTCGCCACTGCGAGTGTCGCGGATCTCAATTTTGGTGCCAGCACCGGCACATGGTTTATCGGTATAAACCGTTCGGCCGCTCTCGGTGCACTTGAAGACTTCCGCACTGGCGATGAGCGGGAGGCATCCCACGATTGCTATGAGTAGCTTCGACATCCTGAATCTCCTTTAACACCTCAATGGCTGATAATGGAATTGTATCTCAGATCAGGAGGTGATCAATCGAGAGGGTGGAACGCTGGGAGGGAGCGCGCAGTTTCTGATATTCTTTTGCAGTATGTGAAATTTATTCTGAGGCTATTTATCGCGCTCGAAAGGCGTCAATTTTCGCGCGCGGTTACACGATGGTCACCGGTGCAGGCGTAGCCTGGAAGGTTGGCAGACTGCTGATCTCGCCTGGAAACAACTGGAGATTGACCGGAATTTCGATATAGACCGGCCCTGGCTCGTCACCATGGGCGATCCGATACGCCTCGAACAAGGTCGGAACGATGTCTTCCTGGCGTTCGATCAGATAGGTTTTCTTCGTCAATCCCGCCAGCAACGGGTGCATGTCGATCTGGTGCAACTGGTAGCGGTAGGGCAGATCGGTGCGCACGCCGCCGCTGATGATCAACATGGGGATGCCATCGACGAAGGCTTCGCCAATGCCGCTGGCTGCGTGGGTCAGGCCGGCGGCTGGGACTAAGACCAGGGTGCCGGTGGAATCGGACACCCGACTGACTGCGTCTGCCATGAAGGATGCGCCACCCTCATGGGTGACCAGGACTGGGGTGATCTGCTCGGATTTGTTGAGCTCGTCGTAGATCTCGGTGTTGTGCACACCGGGGATACCAAAGGTATATCGAACCCCCAATTGTTCCAGGGCATAGACCACTAAGCTGGCGCCGGTACGTTTCAAGATGGCTTCCTCGCGACTTTTGCTGAGGATATTAGCCTAAATGTAAGCAGGTGGCTCGCGACGGCAGCGCGATTCAACAGAGGGTGGCGCCGTTAACCGATACTATCGGACCTGAACGGTTGCGGTTGCTGGGGGAAATCACCCACCGACTGGTTACCACACTCGGTGTGGTGGGCCTGGCCGGTGGGGATAAAGCGAGGTCAGGCTGCGCGCTGGTGTTCCAGGTAGCGCATAACGTCGCGTACGGTGGTCAGCTGCTCGGCAACATCGTCGCGGATCTCGACCTTGAAGGACTCTTCAAATGCCATCACCAACTCCACGGTGTCCAGCGAATCTGCACCCAGATCTTTCAGAAAGTCGGAATCCAGGGTGACTTGATTGCGCGCCACACCAAGTTGTTCGCAAACCACATCAATTATTTTTTGCTCTAAATCGAACATGTACAACTCCATAGGAACACATCATGAAAGCCGGTACCGCTCTGTTGAAAATCAGGTACCGGGATAGTGAAAACAGAGGCCGCTCGCCTACTGGTGCTACTGATAGCGACCAAACACCAGACTGGCGTTGGTTCCGCCAAAACCGAAACTGTTGCTCATCACCGTTTGCAACTCGGCCTTCTGATGTGCGCGAACCAACGGCAGGGATTCCCCTTCCGGTTCACACTGCTCAAGGTTGGCGTTCGCGGCCAGAAACCCATGCTGCATCATCAACAGGGAATAAATGGCCTCATGGACACCAGCCGCACCAAGGCCATGGCCGCTGAGGGATTTGGTGGAGCTGATCAGCGGCATTTCACTGCCGAACAGGCGACGGATTGCGCGCAGCTCAATCAGGTCGCCAACTGGCGTGCCCGTGCCGTGGGCATTGACGTAATCGATTGGCCGCCCCTGAGCCTGGCGTATGGCGTGGCGCATGGCACGTTCGGCACCTTCGCCGGATGGCTGTACCATGTCCTGGCCATCCGAGGTGGCACCATAGCCGATAATCTCTCCGTATATCCGTGCGCCCCGCGCCAGGGCATGTTCCAGCTCTTCCAGCACAAGCACGCCGGCGCCGCCGGAGATGACAAAGCCATCGCGGTTGACGTCATAGGGACGGGATGCCTGTTGCGGCGTCGCGTTGTAACGGGTCGAGAGTGCGCCCATGGCATCGAACTGCAGGGCCTGGGACCAATGGGAATGGTCGGCGCCGCCGGCAAAGACCAGGCTTTGCTTGCCGAACTGGATCTGCTCCATCGCCGCGCCAATACAGTGGGAACTGGTGGCACAGGCTGAAGTGATGGAGTAATTGATCCCACGAATACCAAAGGCAGTCGCCAGGATCGAGGGCAGGGAGCTGTTCATGCCGCGGGTGACCCGGTAAGGACCTGTGCGGCGCACACCGCCGGCGCGGAACCGCTCAACGGATTCCAGTGTGTCATCGGTGGCCGGGCCACCGGTGCCCATGATGATCCCGGTCGACTCGGCCTGGATTTCCGCCGCTTCAAGTCCGGCATCGGCAATACATTGCTGCATGGCTAGATAGCCATAGCCCGTCGCGCGGTTCATGAAACGGTAGAGCTTGCGGTCGATCAGGTTCGCCGGTTCCACCCTGATCCGTCCGCTGACATGGGAGCGTAAACCTTCCTCTGCGAAGGATTCATCGAAGGCGAGACCACTACGACCTTCGCGCAGTGACTCCAGCACGGCACCCACATCATTGCCAAGGCTGGAAACGATGCCCATTCCGGTTATGACCACCCGCTTCATGAACACCTCCCGCGACCGGGCAGCGGCAGGAGGGCCGTGCGCAGGTTCTCCACTTCATAGATACGCACACCGTCGACCCAGACTTCGCCGTCGGCGATGCCAAGGACAATATCGCGCATCATCACGCGCTTGATGTGGACCTTGTATTGCACACAGCGTGCATCCGGCAGAACTTCGCCGCCGAAACGCACGGAGCCCACGCCCAGGGCGCGGCCCTTGCCTTCGTATCCGCTCCAGGCCAGGAAGAAGCCAAGTCCTTGCCAGAGCGCGTCTAATCCCAGGCATCCGGGCATGACAGGATCGCCGGGGAAGTGGCACCGGAAAAACCAGAGATCCGGATTAATGTCCAACTCACCTTCCCAGTAGCCCTTGCCATATCGTCCTCCGTCCTGAGTAACACGGGTCACCCGATCAATCATCTGCATCGGGCCTTGCGGCAGCTGCATGGCGGGCGGCTCAGCCACCTTGAACATGGCATCCAGCTCCGTCCGGGTGTAACTCGGTTGTTGTAGCATGAGGATTCTCCCGTTTATGAGACAGATATGTCTCGCGACAAGCATAACGGGAGTGGGTTAGCTGCTCTTGACCCTGCGGCTCATTCATTTAACCCTCAGGATCAATATGCGGATTCAATGGGTATAGAGGATGTTGTTGTCGGGTGGTTGAGGCAAAGGCGGAAGGCGGGTGAGGAACCACCTGCCTCCGCAGATTGATCAATGAAGACGCATACAGAATCAGACGGCGGTGGAGGGCAACACGTAGTAAAACACCGCCAGGAAATGGCACAGGCTGCCACCCAGCACGAACAGGTGCCAGATCGCATGCGTGTAGGGCACACGCTTGAGCATGTAGAAAATGACGCCAATGCTATAGGTGATGCCGCCTGCCGCTAACAGCGTGACCCCGCCTTCGGCGACTTTGGCCACCAGCTCGGAAGAGGCGAACACGATCAGCCAGCCCATCAACAGATAGATGCTGACCGAGAGAATCTGGAAGCGGCCGGCAAAGAAGATCTTAAAGACGATGCCGGCAAAGGCGAGTCCCCAGATGATCGCAAACAGGGTCCATCCCGTAGGCCCGCGCATATTGACCAATAGAAACGGCGTGTAAGTCCCCGCGATCAACAGGAAGATCGCACAGTGATCGATGATCTTGAAAATTCGCTTGAGTTCGGGATGGCGAAAGCCATGGTAGAGGGTCGAGGCGAGAAACAGCAGAATCAGTGAGGTGCCGTAGATTGTGAAGCTGACGATCTTCCAGGGGTCCGCTTGGGTGGAGGCAAACGCCAGCAGTAACACCATGCCGACCACGCTCAGGGCGCAACCCAGGCCGTGGGTCAGGCTGTTGGCGATCTCTTCTGCGACGGCGTAGAGGGGTTGGACGTTTCTAGCGGCATCCGTTTCAGTCTGTCTGCTCATTCCTGATCAATCTCCCGTATAGATCGCTGTGGTTGCCACAACGTGTCCGTCATCATATCCCATGGAACTCCAGGGGACGAATGACCTCTGTCAATTTAATCCATTCTTTGCGCGATGCCGAGTCCAATCAGCCCTGGCAGTATTTTGTTTGTCATCGATATTGCCTAAGATCCCGGGCTCCCGACGCAAGGCGATCAACCAGATGCAAGCACAGCCTGTCGTAGAACATCGCCGGACTGGCGAGATCCTGTGGGCCTTTCTAAAGCTTGGCTTAACCTCATTTGGCGGGCCGGTCGCGCACCTCGGCTATTTTCGCGACGAATTTGTCGTAAGACGGCGCTGGCTCAGCGATTCCGCTTACGCGGATCTGGTTGCTCTGTGCCAGTTTCTGCCAGGGCCGAGCAGCAGTCAGGTCGGTTACGCCCTGGGCCTGATTCGCGGCGGCTATCTCGGCGCACTGGCGGCATGGGCCGCCTTTACCATGCCTTCGGTTCTATTACTTCTCCTGTTTGCTTACGGCGCCACCCTGTTTGGCGGACCGGTGGGTACGGGCGTCATTCATGGTCTGAAACTGGTGGCTTGCGCGGTGGTCGCACAGGCAGTGTGGGGCATGGGGCGCACGCTGTGCCCGGACCTGCAGCGGCTCGGTATCGCAATATTCAGTGCTCTCATGGTAAGCCTGCTGCCGACGGCGATTGCACAGGTTGGTGCGGTGGCTATTGGCATCCTATGCGGGATGGTGCTGTGCCGAAAGGTTCAAAGTAAAACGAGCGGGCGCTTGGCCGGATCAGTGTCAAAGCGTTCGGCGCATGCTGCCATCGTTGCCTTTGCCGTGTTTCTGTTCCTTTTGCCCATGGTGGCGTCCCAGTTTCAGATTCAGGGCCTGGCGCTGTTCGATACCTTTTATCGCGCCGGGGCCTTGGTGTTCGGCGGCGGTCATGTGGTACTGCCGCTGCTGGAAGCCAATCTGGTGGATACCGGCTGGGTTGGCATGGATCAATTCCTGGCCGGGTATGGTGCAGTGCAGGCCGTTCCAGGGCCGCTATTCAGCTTTGCGGCATATCTTGGCGCTGTGGTGTCGCCTGAGCCGAACGGGCTGGTGGGCGCAGCCATTGCCCTGGTGGCGATTTATCTGCCCGGTGTGTTATTGGTGATCGGGCTGTTGCCCTATTGGGACGCTGTACGCCGTATTCCCACAGCCCAGGCGGCGGTTGCCGGCGCCAACGCGGCTGTTGTGGGGGTTCTGGCGGCGGCGCTTTATGACCCCATCTGGACTAGTGCGGTGAAGAACCTGACGGACGTTGGCCTGGTTGCACTGGCGTTTGGGTTGCTCGCCTGGGGGAGACTCGCGCCCTGGGTGGTGGTTCTATTCGCGGCCTTGGCGGGAGGGATGATCAGCCTGCTGGGGCTGGGTTGAAACCTGGTTGAGGATGGATGGCTCACCCCAGAGAGCCTTGAGGCATGCACTGGGGTGAACGTTCAAACGCAGGAATTAGCGCGAGCGCCTAGAAACTCTTTTCGCCGCGTTCAATGGCAGCATAGATGTCTGGCGTCAACGGCTCATAGCCCTTGTTGCGGTCCAGCAGAACATACAGCGGTTGACGGACCTGGTCCGGATCGAACGCCTGTTGCTTAAGTTCCACCTTGCGCAGCTTGAAGGTGCTGGTGGTTTCCTGCTGGTCCTGCAGGCGCACGAACAGCGGAATTGCATAGCTGGGCAGAGCCTGGCGCAGGTGAGCATAGATCGCCTGGGCATCAAACCGGGCATCCGGTTCCAACGTCAGCGCGGCCATGCCGGCACGGCCATCGGCTTTGGGCACGGCGACGCCGTAGACGGCGGCCTCGGCGACACCCGGACACTGGATCAGCGCGCCTTCCACCTCAGTGGTCGCCACGTTTTCACCTTTCCAGCGGAAGGTATCGCCAACCCGGTCGACGAACGCGATATGACGGAAACCCTGGTCTCGCACCAGATCACCGGTGTTGAACCAGACATCGCCCTTCTTGAAGACATTGCGAAGCAATTTTGCCTCGTTGGCTTTGGGGTCGGTATAGCCGTCGAACGGTACGCGTTCCGACACCTCGCTTAGCAGCAGGCCGACGTCGCCACGCTTCACCCGACGCATATAGCCCTTGTGGTTGCGGACTGGTTCTTCCTGTTGCTGGTCGAACGCCACTACGGCGTACTTGAGCGGGCAGAATCCGGCGGTGCGGGGCAGGTTAAAGGCGTTGACGAATGCCAGGTTACATTCGCTGGCACCGTAGAACTCGCAGATATGTTTTACCCCAAAGCGCTGCTGGAACTCGTCCCAGACTTCCGGGCGCATGCCGTTGCCGATAATCACGCGCAGCCGGTGGTTACGATCCTGGTCGGATTGGGGTCGGTTCAGGAGGTAGCGGCAAAGCTCGCCGATATAGATAAACGCGGTCGCCCGGGTTTCGCGAATATCGTCCCAGAAACGGCTGACACTGAATTTACGGGCCAGGGCAAGGGTCGCACCGCTACCCATGACGGAACTGAGCGCGACCGTCAGGGCGTTGTTGTGATACAGGGGCAGGGGACAATAGAGAACGTCGTCGGCTCTGAGCTGCATGGCAGTCTTGCCGAGACCGATGGACGATTTGTACCAGCGCATATGGGTCATGGCCGCCGCCTTGGGCAGGCCGGTGGTGCCGGACGTGAAGATGTAATAGCAGCGCTGGCCCAGCTTGACGTCCTGGGTGTCCGGCGGGTTGATGGCAGGCTGGTTGCGTCCTTCCACATCCAGATTGCGGTAGGGTGCGGGGCAGTCGCCATCGCCCTGCCAGAACAGCTGAATTCCCGAGGGAAGGCTCGACGCGATCTCATCGAAGGCGGCCTGGCATTCGCTACCCACCACCACAATGCGCGGATTCACCAGGCGCAGGCTATGAGCCAGCACATCGCCGCGCTGATTGAAATTGATCAGTCCGGCCACGCCGCCCAACTTCACGGTTGCCAGCACACAGGCCAGCACTTCCGGGCGATTCTCGAACATGACCGCCACACAGTCGCCGGTCTTCAGGCCCTGCGCCTTGAACAGATGGGCCAGCCGATTCACCCAGGTATTGAACTCGCCATAGGTCCAGGTGCGGCCTTCAAAGCGCAGAAAGGGATGGGTTGGGCGGGCAGCCGCCTGCTGCTCCAAGAGCAACCCGATCGAGAAGTTCTTGGTCGGCTTGAGCGTGGCAAGCTGGATGAGGCTGCTTAGTTTCTGTGGCGCGCCGGGAAGCGCGTGCTTGGCAGCATCCAGCAGGTCGCGGAGGCCAAAGGTTTGACTACTGGCTGTGGACATGCAGTTCTCTCTTGTTGTCAGTCTGGCGTTGTAACGGGTCGCCGTGGCCTGGTGCGACTCTGGTCGCGCCAACGGCCTGCTACAAATGATATTGATGGCCGCAAATGCGCCGGAAAGGCTCAATTATAGGCCATTGCCGTGTGAGTTGATATTCATTCACATCTTCGCGCTTAGCCCCCACTCAACGGCCTTTGGTTCCGGATGATTCCGCCCTAAATCGGCACCGAAACAGGCGCTTGCGGGCATTCGGGTGTTGCTGGCCAAACCCCTTCAGTATCCTAACCTTGGCCGTACCGCATTATGCCAACCCAGGGAGAGGGGAAAGAGTATGCAGCAATCTCATCGCAACACTTCGGCATTAGTGGTAGAGGGGGGCGCCATGCGGGGCATATTTGCCTCCGGTGTCCTGGATATATTCCACGAACGGCAGTATCGCCCGTTCGACTTCTGTATCGGCGTCTCGGCGGGCGCGCTGGCGTTGGCGAGCTGGCTTGCCGGGCAACATTTTCGTAATTACCGAATCATCACAGACCATTCCTGCCGGCCAGAATTAATCCAGTACAGCCGCTTTTTCCGGGGTGGGCACATGCTGGACCTGGATTGGATGTTCGACATCTGCGCCAAGGAAATACCCTTGGATTACGATGCCCTCGAAGCACAGTCGACCGACTTCTATGTGGTGACGACCCGGGTCGAGGATGGTCAGGCCGTGTACAACCAGGCCAGTGTCGATCGTCTTGAACTTTTGCTCAAGGCATCCTGCTCAGTGCCCGTCGCCTACCGGCATTATCCGGAAATCGACGGTGTTCCCATGGCCGATGGCGGCGTGGGCGACTCGATCCCCGTCATCGAGGCCTACAACCGGGGCGCACGGGATATCACCGTGATTCTTTCCCAACCGCAGGGCTTTCGCAAGGGACCGCCGCCGTCGCCCTGGCTGGTTCGCAAGAGTTTGCCGCAGGTGCCCAGGCTGGTGGACGCCGTGTTGCGCCGCCACGAACAGTACAATCGGGCCATCGATTTCATCAACAATCCACCGGACGATTGCAGGGTGAAGGTGATCGCGCCGCCCAAGGGCTTTCGCGTTGGGCGTTTTACCCAGGATCGCAACAAGCTGCATGAGGGTTATCTCATGGGGCGCCAGGCGGCGGATCTTGTGTGCCAGGACATACAACCGATGATGCCGCCGCCGGACCCGGTCAGCAGGATGCACGTGTCCCATGTTGGTTGAGGTATTGGGTTCGGCGGCGGGCGGCGGCTTTCCCCAGTGGAACTGCAATTGCGCCCAATGTGCTGCAGTCCGGGAAGGATCCTCTCGCTTCAAGGCGCGGACCCAGTCATCGATTGCCGTCAGTCAGGATGGCGAGAATTGGTTGCTGATCAATGCCTCTCCCGATGTTCGCCAGCAGCTCACCAATAGCCGCCACCTTCGTCCAGTGACTGGGCCGAGGCACACGCCGCTGGTTGGCGTGGTCCTGACTGACGCCCAGATTGACCATGTCGCCGGCCTGCTCATGCTGCGGGAAGGCTGTCCACTGGATCTGTTCTGCACGCCGTCGGTGTATGGAGAGCTCACTGAGTCCTTCCCGGTGCTCTCCGTTCTGGAGCACTGGAATGGAGGGTTCCGGTTTCACCCGATTGCGGAAGATCTGTCGGGCATGATCGCCCCGTCAGGCTTCTCGACCCTACGACTCAAGCCGATTCCGCTGGTCAGCAACGCGCCGCCGTATTCGCCTCGCCGCAACCGGCCGAAGCCTGGCGATAACATCGGGCTCTATATCGAAGACACGCAAACGGGCAAGGGCCTCTTCTACGCACCAGGCTTGGCGGAAATCACGCCAGACATCCGGGCCTGTCTCCAGCAGGCGGATTGTGTACTGGTGGATGGCACCTTCTGGTCCAATGACGAAATGTCCAAGGTCGGCCTGGGACAAAAGCTCGCCCGCGACATGGGCCATCTGCCGTTGTCTGGTACCGACGGAATGATTGAAGCGCTGGAAATCTGGGCGCCACAGGCCCGTAAGATCCTGATCCATATCAACAACACCAACCCGATTCTGGATGAGCCGTCGCCCGAGCGTGCACTGCTGACGGCAAAGCAGATCGAAGTCGCCTATGACGGCATGCACATCCGGATCTAAAGCCTATGAGTGAGACGGGCGAAATTTGCACAGACCAACCGAGCAGCAGTCGCCAGACGCCATTTCCGCTCTGGTTACTTGCCGAACTGACCTATGCCTGTCCGCTGCAGTGTCCTTATTGTTCCAACCCGGTCAACTATGCGCAGACCCGCAAACATGAGCTTTGCACCGCAGAGTGGCTTCGGGTGCTGGAGCAGGGCCGGGCCCTCGGTGCGGTCCAGCTTGGGCTATCGGGTGGCGAGCCCTGTGTCAGGACCGATCTGGAGGAGATTGTCGCGGGCGCGCGTTCCCTTGGCTATTACGTCAACCTGCTGACCTCCACCGTCGGTCTGGACAAGGGCCGCGTGCGTAGATTGCAGGAGCTCGGTGTTGACCACATCCAGGTGAGCTTTCAGGGCGTCGATGCGGCCACCAACGACTTCTTTGCCGGTACCGATTGCTTTCACCATAAGCTGGAGATGGCGCAGGAGATCCGTGCACTGGGTATCCCCATGGTGCTCAACTTCGTTTTGCACCGGCACAACATCCACCAGGTGCAAGCCATGCTGGAGTTGGCGGTGGAGTGGGGGGCACAGGCGGTGGAGCTTGCCAACTGCCAGTTCCAGGGCTGGGCGTATCGCAACCTGAACGCCCTGTTGCCGTCCAAGCCTCAACTCATGGAGGCGGAGGCGACCGTACAGCGGTTTCGTGAGTCGCTGGATAGGCCCATGCCGATTCTGTTCGTGGTGCCGGACCTTTATGAAAGCCGGCCCCGGCCCTGTGTGAATGGGTGGGGCAGCACCATGCTGACGGTCGCTCCCGATGGGCGGGCCTCGCCCTGTCAGGGCGCGTTCGACCTGCCCGGCATGGAGGTGCCGAATGTGCGGGATCAATCGCTTGCGGAGATCTGGTTCAATTCCCAGATGTTCAATCAATTTCGTGGCTCGGAGTGGATGCAGGAACCCTGTCGTTCCTGCCCGGAAAAACAACGTGATTTCGGCGGCTGCCGCTGTCAGGCCTATCTGTTGACGGGCGATCCCTGCGCGACGGATCCCGTGTGTGACAAGTCGCCCCATCATGCCCAGGTTCTGAGACTACGGGATTCTGCTGGTACGTCTGATGCAGTCGAGATGCGCTCGCCACGTCCGCGTCGGCGGTCATTGTCAGACCTGATTCCGTTGGTTGATCGATCAGAGCCGCCACAGTTAGCCGAATTCGAGAATAACAATTAGGACTGAACGAGTATCCCCATGAAAGAACCCTGGCCAAGGGACGTTTTTCAGCAAAAGCTCATGGAAAAGGGGCGCTTCTACCATATCCATCACCCCTTTCAGGTCGCCATGAATGCCGGCCTCTGTACCCCGGAACAGATTCGGGGCTGGGTGGCAAACCGGTTTTACTACCAGGCGAATATCCCCCTCAAGGATGCCGCCATTCTGGCGAATTGTCCGCGACAGGATGTTCGCCGTATCTGGGTCCAACGCATCCTGGACCATGACGGGCGCGAGCAGGGCGAGGGCGGGATCGAGGCCTGGCTCAGGCTGGGCGAAGCGGTGGGACTGCCCCGCGAGGAGGTCGCGTCCTTCCAGCACGTACTGCCCGGTGTCCGCTTTGCTTGTGACGCCTATCTGAACTTTGCCCGCCGTGCCAGTTGGCAGGAAGCCGCCTGTTCGTCACTGACGGAACTGTTCGCGCCCGAAATCCATCAACGGCGCCTGGACAACTGGCCCCAGCATTACCCCTGGATCGAACGTTCCGGCTACGAATACTTTCGCCGGCGCCTACAGGAAGCAAGAACCGACGTGCGCCACGGACTCAAGATCACCCTGGAGCACTTCGTGACGGCGGAGCAGCAGGAGCATGCGTTGAATCTGCTGCAAATGAAGCTGGATATTCTCTGGAGCATGCTGGATGCGATGCAGTTGGCCTATGTGTACAAGGAGCCGCCGTACCATTCATGCCCGGTCTAATAGCGTGGGCGTCGCGATCTAGTGCAGCCCCAGGCGCTTGGCCAGCCGAAACAGGTTGCCCCGGTCCATCCGCAAGGCGCGCGCCGTCGCGGCCCAGTTCTTTTGGTTAGCAAGCCAGGCATTCTCGATCAATTGCCGTTGATAGGCATCCACCGCGCCTTTGAAATCCACAACGCTTTGCGTCGGTACCTCTGACTCATTCGCCTCGACCGAGTACGAGAGATCGAGATCCAGAACCGGCACGTCGATCAGCACCATATCCGACGGCGCCGGAAGCTTGGCGCGGGCCCGGATGGCGGCGCGGCTTAACACATGGCTCAATTCCCGCACGTTACCCGGCCACTGATATTCCATCAGCGCCTTTTCCGCCGCCCGAGTTAACCGCACGCCCTGTAGGCCGAGCTTGGTTCGGTTCAGCTCCAGGAAATAGCCGGCCAGCCGCACGATATCCTCGCCGCGCTCCCGTAAGGGCGGCACCGTCACCGGATACACACTGAGCCGGTGATACAGGTCCGCCCGGAATCGCCCCTCCTGCACCATCTTTGCCAGATTGCGGTTGGTGGCGGCGATGACTCTGGTGTTCACCTGGAAGGTGCGTTCCGAGCCAACCCGCTGGATCTCGCCATTTTGAAGGGTGCGAAGCAGCTTGCTTTGCAGGGCGTAGGGCAGTTCGCCGATCTCGTCGAGAAAGATGGTGCCTTTATCGGCAAGCTCGAACTTGCCCATCCGATCCCTCACGGCGCTGGTAAAGGCGCCTTTCACATGGCCGAAGAGCTCGCTCTCGGCAATGTTCTCTGGCAGAGCGCCGCAATTGACATGGACGAAGGGGCCGCTGGCACGTGCCGAGCGTTGTTGAATGTAGCGGGCGACCAACTCCTTGCCGACACCGGTTTCACCCTGGATGAGCACCGTGAGGTCACTGGCGGACACGATATCCAGCTCATCTTTCAGCTTCAGGATGCTGGGGCTACGGCCAACGATCTCGTCATGAGGCAGCGCTGGCTTCAGGTTCATCAGGCGAGAGGGGCCGCGGAAGGTCTTCCAGAGCGCCTGTTCCTGGAGCTTCGGCAACACTTCGGCCGCCATGGCACAAAAGGCCCGGACGCAGTCGTAATCGAGTGTGTGGAAGTTACGAGGGGCGAGCGCGCTCAGGGTCAGAACTCCCCAGGGGATGCCGTCCCGCGCGATCAGGAATCCGATCAGTTCATGGGCGGAGGCATCTGCGTAGCTGTTATCGAGCGAGCGGGTAAAGAGGTCGGGGACGTCATTGTCTCCATGAAAATGCTGAGGTGCGTCCGTTTCCAGGATCTGGTTCAGGCGCGGGTGCTCATCCAGCTTGAAGCGCCGCCCCAGTGTGTCCCTGGCAAATCCTTCCACCGCCATCGGCCGTAGAACCCGATTCTGCTCCAGCCGGAGGATGGCCGCCGCGTCAACGGTGACCAGGGAGGTGATTAACTGGAGGAGCGCCTGCGCCCGGGTCTCAATGGCGCTGGTGCGGACAATTGCGGCGAAATGCTCCAGCACTTGGGTGGTCGTTGTCATAGCTCCCCGGTGTAGTCAAATAAACATCGATCTATTGTCGTCATAAAGACATCAATACATTCGCATCGCAATGATTTTCAATGACCTAGAGGCTGGCACGATCATTGGTTGAATACCAGAGAAAGAACTTTTGGCGAGAAGTTCTAACCGTTGCCTTGAGGGGAGATACGTCATGATCGGGTCCATAGCGCGCCTACGTCACGAACAGGATGCGCTTTATGAGTTGCTGTACGGGCTTGCCCATCAGTTTGTTGGACTCAAACGAGTCGGCATTGTCGACTACACCTTAATGCTGGATATTCTGAAGTATCTCACGCGATATGCGGACCGCTACCAGCATCCCTCTGCCGTTTTACTCTACAAGCGCCTGATCGAGCGCCACCCCGACAGCGCGCCGGCTGTGCAGTCGATCCTGGAAGAGTACCAAGGATTAGTGGCTCGCGGGCGCGAACTTCACGCCCAAGTATTGGCGGCCGCCTGGGACAACGACTTTTCACGCGTAGCACTCTGCAAGGCTGGGTTCGCCTATTTGTACCAGTACATCGGCCATTTTCAAAATGAAGAGATCGACGTCATCAAGATGGCTGCCCGTTACTTCACAGCGATTGACTGGCTGCAAGTGGACACCGCGTTTCATTGGAGCAAGGGCCAATTGTTCGACTATGAAACCGGTACAGGCTACCAGTCTCTGCGCGTGCGGATCAAAGTGATGGATGGCGATACGACGCCAACCCCCGCACCGCGGGAATACAGCCCGTGCAGAGCCATGCAGATCAGTGCGTTCCCGGCCTAAGTGACCTGTTAGGTCCAATGGCTCTGCTTATCCAGGATCTGGCGAAGAACATCCAGCGCGGGCGCCAATGACCGCGCTGGAGTGTTGCGCGGATACACTAGGAAAATAGGAAAGGAAAATTCCGGCGACTGGGGCACGTGCTCCAGCACACCTTCATCCAGATAGCGCTGAACCACACGTGTTCTGAAATAGCCGCTGCCGCCGGTTTGCAGCAGGTAATGCAGCGCCAGGGGACCAAAATCCAGCGACACTTCCGCCCGCGCGTACTGGGGCAGGACGGCGTCGTGCTGCTGACGGAAAGCATCGCCCCAGTCGATATAGATGTAGGGGTCGGGTTTTTGCGTCGAGCGCACCATCACCAGCTTTTCTTCCAGCAACTGCTCCACCTGCATGCCGGGCCAATAATCGGGCTGGTGCACCAGGGCGGCATCCAGCACACCGTGCTTCAACTTCTCGTGCAAAGTGCGGGACTCGCCGACCTCGGCACGCACTGCGAGGCTCGGCTGTTCCGCGCGTAGCAAGCAGAGCCACTTCAACAGCAGAGGATTCCAGAGGCTGATTTCACTGCCAATCGTGATGAGATTGCCCGTGCCCGTGGGCAGCGGAATCTCCCGCCGCGCAGCCTCCCAGGTCTGGACCAACTGGCTGGCATGGCCGACAAAGCGCTCACCGTTATCAGTCAGCTTGGCGCCGCCCCGATTGCGGATGAACAGGCGACAGCCGAGCTGACCTTCCAGGTTCTGGATACGGGCCGTTACCGCAGTCTGGGTGACGTGTAAGCGTTCAGCCGCTGCGATGAAGCTTCCGCTACGGACGATTTCAAGAAAGGTACGGGCTAAATCGATATCCATGATTTATATCAAAACTATTCATATTAAAAGGCATTCTATTTCATTATTCAGTGTCTGAATACGGCGGCATACTTTCACGCTTGCGACACGTCGGGAGACACTTTTGATGACGGTAAGCGTGCTACCCCATCCTTTGACAGAGACTCAGTGGCTGGAAATCCAGCACTTGTTGAAAGGACTGAGCAACGAGCAATGCCTCTGGCTAAGTGGCTTTCTGGCCGCGCAAGGCGGCGTGGTGACGCCGCTTCGGAACGAACGGGTACAACTGGGTCCGGAGCTGCCTTCCCGGGCAACATCCAGCGACAGCATCCTGATCGCCTTCGGCAGCGAAACCGGTAATTGCAAGAACCTGGCCCAGCACATGGCAGCGCTCGCCAACGGGCAGGGTATCGCCGCGGAGGTTGCGGATCTGGCCCAACTGCGGGTGCGACATCTCAGTAAAAGACGCATCCTCCTGGTGATCTGCAGCACCCATGGCGATGGCGATCCGCCGGAGCCGATTCATGGATTCTTTGAGGCGCTGATGGACGATGCCAGCGCCCCGAAGTTGCAGGGCCTCAAGTATTCCGTACTGGCACTTGGCGACAGCAGCTACGAGCAGTTCTGTGTTACCGGCGCCCAGCTCGATGAACGTTTTGCCAGCCTTGGAGCGCAACGCCTTGCCCCACGCCAGGACTGCGACGTGGATTTCGCGGAACCCGCCAAACGCTGGATGGAGTCGGTGCTTGGCACACTGGCTTCCGATCAGGGCTCTCAAGCGATCATCAGCATTGCCGCACAAGCCGAGGTTGGGGCTGAGCTTGCGCCAGAGCCAGCGCGCTCAAAGGAACAGGCCTACAACAAACAGCAGCCACTGCGGGTCGAGGTGCTTGAGAACATCTGCCTCAGCGATGTCAGCCGGCACAGTCCGATCCACCACCTGGAACTGGCATTGGATGTAGCGGATTTTCCGGTTGCGCCAGGCGATGCCGTGGGCGTTCTCACGGATAATCCGCCGGCTTTGGTGGCGGCCATTCTGGATGCCGTTAGCCTGTCCGGTGAGCAGGCCGTGGTCCTGAACGGGAATGCCATGCCCCTGGTACAGGCGTTACGGTCAGAATGCGACCTCACCATACCCAGCAAACGGTTTCTGGAAATCTGGGCCCAAATCACCGGCCACCTGGAACTGGTCGAATTGAAAGGCGCTGACGCCGTAACGCAGCGTGCCTATCTGCGCTCAGTCCAGATTCGTGACCTGGTCACCCGCTATCCAGCACGGCCGGACGCACAGGTGCTGGTCGACAGTCTGCGTCCGTTACAACCGCGGCTTTACGATGTGGCCAATAGTATCGAGGTCACCAACGACGAGCTTCATCTCACGGTGAAACTGTACCGGTATCCATTCGCCGGCCGTGAGGAGACCGGCATCGCCTCGGATTACCTGGTTCAGGTGCAGCCGGGTGAAAACCTGCGGATTTATCCCCACCACAACCAGCGCTTTCGGTTGCCCGACGATTTCGAGGCGCCCCTGATCCTGATCGCTGACGGAACCGGCATCGCACCCTATCGCGCCTTCCTGCAGGAGATGAGCCTTGGCAAGCGCAAACATCCCTGCTGGCTGATCTTCTGCGAGAAGTCCTTCGAACAGGATTTCCTGTATCAGCTGGACTGGCAGCAGTGGCACCAGCAAGGCCTGATCCAGCGCATGGATACCTTGTTTGCCGACACCCAGCCGGAGCGTGAGCCGGCCCATGCCGTCGCGGAGAACGCTGACCAGTTCCTTGCCTGGCTCCAGCAGGGCGGGCATCTGTATCTGTGCGGTGATAAAGACCGGCTCAGCCTCTGTGAGCAGGAGTTGCAAGCGCTGTTCGAAGCCCACACCGGCTTACGCTGGAAAGAGCTCAATGGCACCAAGCGCATTCACCGAAACCTGTACTGAGGAGGCTTATGACACTCTCGACGATCGACCGTAGCAGCGACCTCACGCAAGACGTGGCCACACTCAACGGCAACGAACAGCTGAAAGCCCGCAGCCGTTATCTCAGGGGTGACATCCTCAGGGGGCTGAACGACCCGATCACTGGTGCGGTGCCCGGCGATGACCCGCTGCTCATGAAATTCCATGGCATCTATCAACAGGATGATCGCGACATGCGGGCCGAAAGGGCCAAACGCAAGCTGGAGCCCATCTACCAGTTCATGGTTCGGCTGCGGATTCCCGGCGGACTCTTAACCCGCGATCAGTGGCTTGGCCTGAGCGCCATTGCCAGGCGTTATGCGGAACGGGGCATACGCATTACCACCCGCCAGACCATCCAATTCCATGGTGTGCGCAAATGGCAGTTACAGGCATTCATGTGCGCTGTGCGTGATCTGGGCCTGGATACCATCGCCGCTTGTGGCGACGACAGCCGGGGCGTGGTGTGCGGCGCCAACCCGGCAATTTCCGCGGTGCACCGCCAGGTGGCCGAACTGGCGCGTGCGACCAGCCAGCGCTTGATTCCCAAAACCGGCGCCTATCCGGAAATCTGGTATGGCGAAAAGCGGTCCCTCAAGGCGGACGAGGATCCGGTGTACGGGCCGCTCTATTTGCCGCGCAAGTTCAAGGTCGGCTTCGCCATCCCGCCATCCAATGACATTGACGTGTACGGCCAGGATCTGGGTCTGATCGCCGTGGTCGAGCAAGGCCGCCTGCTTGGGTTCAACGTCTGTGTCGGCGGCGGCATGGGACAGTTGGATAGTCGCTCAGACAGTTATCCCCGCCTGGCGGAGCAACTTGGATTCATCGAGGCAGATGAAGCGCCGGAATTCGCCGAAACCGTCATGGGCATCCAACGGGATTTCGGCGACCGCAAGGACCGTCACCGGGCTCGCTTCAAGTACACCCTCGACCGTCTCGGTAACGACTGGTTTATCGCCACACTTGCCGAGCGACGAGGCAAGCCGCTGGCACCGGCTCGCCCGATTCAGTTTACCCATAACACAGATCGGGCAGGGTGGCAGCAGGGCGATGACGGCCTCTGGCACGGCACCCTGCAGATCGAGAACGGACGGGTCGATGGCGTCCTGCAAAGTCAGCTGGAAGCGTTCTTTCAGCAGTACGGGGGCCGTATCCGGCTAACCACGAACCAAAACCTGCAACTGACCGATCTGGATCCGGCGGAAATGGCGCAGGTGACCTGGCGTCTGGACGATCTGGGCCTCAGTGAGCGGCTCAAACCGAATTCCCAGGCGGCTCATACCATCAGCTGCGTAGCCCTGCCAACCTGCGGCCTGGCCATGGCCGAAGCGGAGCGCTACCAGCCCCAGTTTCTGGCGCTGTTCAACCGGCTGAAGGCACTCCATGGCCTGCAGGACACGCCTATAACGCTGCGCATTACCGGTTGTCCCAACGGCTGCGCGCGGCCGTATCTGGCGGAGGTTGCGCTGACCGGGCGGGCCCCGGGCCTGTACAACCTCTACCTGGGCGGCGGTTATCAGGGGCAGCGTTTGGCGCGCCTGTATGCGGGCAATGTCAATGAAGCCCGCATTGTCGCGCTGCTGGATCCGTTGTTCGTCCAATACGCCGCAGGACGGCAATCGAACGAGCATTTTGGCGATTTTCTGGCTCGTTCCGGGTTACTGGACACCACAGCGGTCAATGTAGATCTCTTATAGCCCGGCCTACCGGCACCAGACCCTTTTCACCTGATCACGGTTATTCATACGAGGAAACTGATATGGCTCGATACCTGTTTATCCAAAGTCAGGACCCCTTCATGGAGGTTCGCACGAATGCTCAGTACGACCTGGCGCGACGGTTGGTGGGCGCCGGCAACGAGGTCTCCCTGCTGCTGGTCCAGAACGGCGTGACTGCCGCCCGTCAGGGGGCGAAGTGCGATGCCTTCGATGCATTGCCAGGGCAGGGCGTAAAACTGCTTGCCGACGAGTTTTCGCTGAAGCAGCGGGAAATAGAAAACCGCCACTTGAAAGCCAACGTCGCACCGGTCGGCATCCACGTCGTAATCGACGCGATGCTGGCCGGCGATAAGGTCATCTGGAACTAGGAGCCCCCATGAGCGATACCAAAACTCTCACCTTTGCCTTCATGGATCCGCCCTTCGAAAGCGAGCGGACCATTACCTTCTTTCGTCTACTGGATGCAGCCCTGGATCGTGGCGCCAACGTGCGGATCTTCGCTTACGAAGGTGCGGTGGCGCTGGCCTTTGCCCGCCAGAAGCAGCATGGCAACGCGGTGCACGGCCGGGATGCGGACCATGAAGACCACCCCCTGACCAAAGACTGGATCGCGGCCTTGCAGCGAAAGGCCAGTGCCAAAGGCCTGGCATTCGAATGGATCAACTGCGGCCTCTGTGTCGACGAACGCGGTGTCAACGAGGTGATCGAAGGCTGTGGCCGTGGCGGTCCGCCCGATCTGTGGCGCTATGCCGAGACTGCGTTCAATACCCTCACCATTGGAACGAGGTAAGCCATGAAAGTCCTACAAGTCGTCGAACATGCCTTTCGCACCATCGTTGAAGAACAGGACGATGCCATTCTCTGGCTGACTCAATCCATGGTCGGGGCCGGTGCCAGCCTCGAAGTGCTGCTGAGCGGGCACTGCGCCTACTATGCCGTGCAGCAAAATCGCCAGCCGGCGTTGGCGCTGGGTGACTGGCGCCAAACCCAGCCGGCTGAAGTTCCCAAGGATCTGTCGCGCCTGGTAGAGAAGGGCGTGCCGGTCTACGTCATTCGGGAAGACCTGGAAGAGCGGGGTTTGAGCCATCTGCCCGTGCAGCCTGGCGTGGAGGTGATCAGCCGCGACGCGCTACCTGTGTTATATGGGCAGGTGGATCAGGTCTGGCAATGGTAACCGGCTTCAAGTCCATCAACTTCGTGCTGAAAGACTTGGCCAGTTTGTGGACAAGAGGAAGCACATGACTTTCAGAAAAGGACGTCCATATGCACTACAAGCG
>JAEZAA010000128.1 GCA_023430625.1 Pseudomonadota bacterium | reverse complement strand
CTCATTGATTTCTCTTACATCAGGACACGGCCTGAGAAATACGGGATGCGTCACAGCGTGGGATCGGCCTGAGCCAAGAGCCTTTGCTTGCCGAGGATTGGTTAGAAGTGTATCTAATGTGAAGCGTTCACGAAACCAGCTGGGGGAATATGGATCCACCCCCTTCCGCGTGATCGATCTTTAATTGAAGGCGCTTAAGTTTCGACGCACCTGGTCGATAACCTGTTGACCCAGGTTACGTCCGTTGATCGATCTCCGGACAGTTCACCATTCATGTCGTGATGCACGAGTATAGCTGAAAGGACTAGCGATGTTCACGATCTATGCCAATGCCCCTCCCGTCTACGACCCTACGGCGGGTGCCCCGCACCAACCCACCAAAGTCGCGCCCACGCCAGAAACCGAGCTGGTCGGCGAGGTCCTCCTTCATGATAAACGTCGTCATCCCGACCGCCGTGTACAGGAGATTCCCAACTTTTCTCCAGACCGTCGCCGACGCAGCCGCCGCGCGCCCATGCTGCTTGGCGCCAAGACGCGTAAGCCGGAGCGGCTGACACCACGCAAGGGACTTCACATCGACATCTCGGTCTAGCGCGTTCGAGGTCCGTTGCCACGGGGATGATTGGCTGCCCGAGATTTTCTCAATCGAGACTATTTAACCGGCAGCAGATGTGGTTAGAATAAAACCCCTAAAATAAAAAAACCTAAAGCGACCGTCACACCATGAAGGAAGCATTAGCGTCACGACCGCAGGATCGGCAGGATCGGCGCCTCAAAGTTCGGCACAGAGCGCCGGATCTCCAGGTTACCCTGAGTCCAACCGGATGGCTCCGGCGTTTCCGGCAGCCGGTTCAGGTGCGTTGCATTGATATCAACCGCTATGGCATGGCGTTGGAAACAGCCCAGAAACTGCGCAAGAACGAGCGCGTATGGCTGGCGTTCAAAGGCCGTTATATTGCCGAATCGGACATCGAAGGCATCGTGGTCAGTACACAGAACTGTAACGGGCATTACCGTTATGGAATTGCCTTTGCCTACTGCACCTATAGCAAACTCTACTCGCGGGAGGTCGACAACGCCCTGTCCCGTATCGAAAGCCTGTGCAGCCAATCTGAACTCGAGAACTCAATTTCCTGACAGCGGGCAAACGGCTCATGAGACGTGTGGGGCCGTGACCGGCGTAAATAAGAATGGATTGACGCCATGTCTGGATTGCTGAAATGAATGCGAATCCGGTGGTGGACGCATTGATTCTCGCCGGCGGCCAAGGGCGGCGGATGGGCGGCACCGACAAGGGGTTGCTGCCCTTTGATCCCGCCACCTCGTTCGCACGGGCACTGGCCGACCTGCTACGGCCCTACTGCCGCCAGGTACTGGTCAGCTGCAACCGCAATCAGGATCAGTATCGGACTTTTGCCGATCAACTGGTTGCCGACGACCCGCCCTCCTCGCGAGGTCCACTGGCTGGCATTGTGGCCGCAAGCCGGCGCTCCGACGCGGACTTTCTCCTGATCACACCCTGCGACACGCCCGATCTGGATGCTCGATTTCCCCAGCGTATGCTGCATGGGCTAACCGCCACCAGCGGTCCACGCCTTGCGCACGACGGCCAGCGCCAACAGGTATTGCACCAGCTCTTACCGCGTCATCTGGCGGACTCGATCAATGCTTACCTGGCGCAAGGCCAGCATAGCGTCAACGGCTGGCTGAACCCCTGGACACCGGACATCATTCACTTTGGCGACTGTCCCGAACTCTTTCGCAACATCAATACACTGGAAGAACTCACGACCTGGCAACGCCAGCGTCAGGGCGCCGAGGCGATTGGTCGCTAGTCCCTAGT
Source organism: Pseudomonadota bacterium (assembly GCA_023430625.1). GTDB lineage: Bacteria > Pseudomonadota > Gammaproteobacteria > Pseudomonadales > Oleiphilaceae > JAEZAA01. The sequence continues at coordinate 1,713 of JAEZAA010000128.1, read as the reverse complement.
CTGGCGCCATTTTTCAGCACGAACCTGATCGCCGTCCCGGCTTTCCACCCACTGATCGCCAGCGGATGTCCGTTCCTTCTTCCAGAATGGCGCCCGCACCTTGAGATAATCCATCACGAACTCACAGGCGGCAAAGGCATCCCCGCGATGGGCGCTACCGGCCAGCACCAGCACAATCTGCTCCCCCGGAGTCAGCTCTCCGACCCGATGAATGATGCGCAGTGCCTGCAACGGCCAGCGCTCACCCGCCTCGCTTGCAATATCCGCCAGGCTACGCTCAGTCATTCCCGGATAATGCTCCAGGTACAGTCCCTGCACATCAGGCCGTTCGCTAAAATCCCGAACCAGGCCAACAAAGGCCACCACCGCACCCATGTCTGAGCTGTCGGCTCGTAGCCAGGCCATCTCCTTGCTCACATCAAAATCACTGGTCTGAATATCAATGGCTGTACGCACAGCGTAGTCCTCATCATTCGGCCGGAACTCCATTCTGACCTTCCTGCTTGGAGACTCAAGCCTTAAACCCTGAGATCCGTTTGGGTTTTTCTATTTGCTGCGTTATAAAGTAGGCGCGCACTCACAAGCGGACGCACTGCATCGCTGCGCGACAATGCACGCCAACCGCTTCGATTTAAATAACGGCCAACGAAGGACCCCACTCCATGAGCTATATGGCACTCAAGCATATTCACCTGACCACCGTCGCAATTACGTTCGTGCTCTTCACACTCCGGGTGCTCTGGATGCTGATGAATTCACCACAGCTCAATAAGAAATGGATCCGGATTCTGCCGCATATCAACGACACGCTGCTGCTGGTCAGTGCCATTGCCCTGGCCGTTACGCTGCAGCAATATCCCTTTCAGGCGCCCTGGCTGACCGCCAAGCTGCTGGGGTTGATTGCCTACATTGTGCTGGGACTAGTCGCACTCCGGTTGGGTAAGTCCAAGGCCACACGGGCGGTTGCTGCTCTCGGGGCCTACTTGGTGTTTTTCTATATCGTGGGTGTTGCCCTAAGCAAGAATCCCTGGCCGCTGGGTTAGGCATTTTTCAAAGCATCCGACGCGCGGGCACAGCGAAACACTCTGTCATTGGAAACCAAAAAACAAAAGCCCGGAGATCGTTAGATCCCCGGGCTTTTTTGTCAGGCTCCGGCAAGGCCGACCCCTCATGGAGCAAGCAGCTAGTGAAGAGGCTTATGCCTCGGCCGCCGCCTTGTCGTCTTCCTTGTAAACATGAGGCATCAGCTTGGCACGGATTTGCCGCTCGATGGTCTGGGCCAGCTCCGGCCGCTCTTCCAGGTATTTCGCCGCATTGGCCTTACCCTGCCCGATTTTCTCGCCTTGGTAGGCATACCAGGCACCCGACTTGTCGACAAAGCCTTCCTTCACGCCCAGATCGATGATCTCACCCAGGCGATAGATGCCCACGCCGTAGAGAATCTGGAATTCGGCCTGGCGGAATGGCGGCGCAACCTTGTTCTTGACCACCTTCACCCGGGGCTCGCTACCGACCACTTCCTCGCCTTCCTTAACCGCGCCGGTACGGCGGATATCGAGGCGCACAGATGCGTAGAACTTCAGCGCGTTACCACCGGTCGTGGTTTCGGGGCGGGCGAACATCACACCGATATTGATCCGGATCTGGTTGATGTATATGCAGAGGCAGTTTGCCGTGCGCAGGTTACCCGTGAGCTTACGCAAAGCCTGGGAC
>JAEZAA010000056.1 GCA_023430625.1 Pseudomonadota bacterium | reverse complement strand
GTGTAGATCACGTTCTTGGACTGCTCCAGGCCCTCGTAGAAGGTGGGGTAGTAGAGCATGCCGTTGTTCTGTTCGAAGATTGGCAGCACCGCCTTGCGCGAGGCCGAGGTCCAGCAGCCGAACACCGCCGCCACCTTGTCCTGGGTCAGCAGCTTCTTGGATTTCTCGGCGAAGGTGGGCCAGTCCGAGGCGCCATCTTCCTGAATCACCTCGATCTTGCGCCCGAGCACGCCGCCCATGGCGTTGATCTGCTCAATGGCCAGTTTCTCCGCTTCCACCGAACCGGTTTCGCTGATGGCCATGGTGCCGGTGACCGAATGCAGAATCCCCACCTTGACGGTGGTGTCGGTCACCGCCAGTCCGGTGGTGTTGACCTCGGCCGTGGGATAGCTCGCCGCCGTGGCCGGCGTGCTGAAACTCAGGCCGATGCTGGCCGCCAGCAGCCAGGGGGTAAACCGCTGGCTGAGATTGAATCGTCGTGCGGGGTTGCGCATGAAAGAACTCCTCCAGGCCCGTGGGCCGTCAGTTGATGGATCTCATGACCTCGCGACGTCACCATTTGGGGTGGTGCGAGGCTTTGCGTTTGGAACCTTATGAGCAGCTGGGACAACGGTGGAGGCCCTGGCCGTGGTTGGCCAAGAAATACCGGACCGTCTATCAGGTCCAGAGCAACGGCTGTGCCAGGGATTTCGAGCCGGGGTGGAATTGGAATGGGAAGCGGTGGTGAACGGCTGGGGGAGGAGAGGGCGCAAACCCCGATGGCAGTAAGCGTGGCGCTGTACAGATGGCGGTTATGAAAAATTTTGGTGAGCTCGTTGCGCGGCGCACGGCCTGATCAAGCTTGCTCGGCCAAGAGGTGACAATGTCACGCTTTGTCATCTGACATTGTCAGCCACTGTGGTTTGGATGGACGGCGGACAATGTCAGTTAAATGTTGCTAACCCCTTGCTATGTGCGAGATTCGGGGCGATGCGAAAGTGCTGGCATGGTTGCTGCTCTACTGCTGATGACCACCAGTCGCGGCGCCGGACCCTAATCCGGATGCCGCGCGGAATCATCACAGCGCCCGCGCCGGGCATTCACAGGAGACGCTCCATGGCCGAGACCATTATCAAGATCGATCTGTCCAAATCCCCCGAAGAGCATGACAACTTCCACAACCGGTGGCACCCAGACATCCCCTTGGTGGCCACGGTGAAGCCGGGTGACGACTTCATCATCGAGTGCATGGACTGGACCGGCGGCCAGATCAGCAACAATGACAGCGCCGACGACGTGCGCGATGTGGATCTGTCCAAAGTGCATTACCTGAGCGGTCCGGTGGGAGTGGAGGGTGCGGAGCCGGGCGACCTGTTGGTGGTGGACATTCTCGATGTGGGCGTGTTCCAGGATTCCCTCTGGGGCTTTAACGGGGTGTTCGCCAAGGAGAATGGCGGCGGCTTTCTCACCGAGCATTACCCGGAAGCCCGTAAATCGATCTGGGATTTCAACGGCATCTATACCAAGTCCCGGCATGTGCCGGGCGTGGAGTTCGTTGGCCTGATGCACCCGGGTCTGATCGGCTGTCTGCCGTCGAAAGAGCTGCTGGACGAGTGGAACCGGCGCGAGCTGGGACTGATCGAGAAAGAGCCGGACCGGGTGCCGCCATTGGCCAACCCGCCCTGCGCCGGCACCGCCCACATGGGCCGGATGCAGGGTGAGGCGGCCCAGCAGGCAGCCATGGAGGGTGCACGCACCGTGCCGCCGCGCGAGCATGGCGGCAACTGCGACATCAAGGACCTGACCAAGGGCTCGCGGGTGTACTTCCCGGTGTATGTGAAGGGCGGCGGGCTGTCCATGGGTGACTTGCACTTCTCCCAAGGCGACGGCGAGATCACCTTCTGTGGCGCCATCGAGATGGCCGGCTGGATTCATCTGCGGGTGAACCTGATCAAGGACGGCGTGAAGAAATACGGCGTGAAGAACCCCATCTTCAAGCCCAGTGCTCTGTCGCCCTCCTACAAGGAACACCTGATCTTCGAAGGCATCTCGGTGGATGAACAGGGCGAGCAGCATTACCTGGATGCCCACGTTGCCTACCGTCAGGCCTGTTTGAACGCCATCGAGTACCTCAAGAAGTTCGGCTACAGCGGCGCCCAGGCCTACTCGATCCTGGGTACGGCGCCGGTGCAGGGGCATATCAGCGGCATTGTCGATATTCCCAACGTCTGCGCCACGCTCTGGCTGCCCACCGAGATCTTCGACTTCGACATCATGCCCAATGCCTCCGGACCACAGAAGTTCGTCACGGATGAGGTGGATGTGCCGATTTCCTATTGGAAGAAGTAGGGCGGGGATTGGCACGGATTACTCCCTCCCCTGCCAAGGGGAGGGTTGGGGCGCCCGGCTAGGGGTGGGGTTGTACCTGGCGCGTGCTAAATACCGCGGGCCTACGGCCGTCGACCCCCCTCTATCCCCCCTTGGCAGGGGGGAGGTTTCAAAACCTCTATCGGATCAAGGAATCCAACATGCCCGTCTACGACTATCTCTGCCCCCACTGCGGCAGTTTCGAACAACTCCGGCCCCTGGCCCAAAGCGCGCAGGATGCCGATTGCCCCGATTGCGGCTCGGCCGCGCCGCGCATGGTGTCGGCGCCTCGGCTCAGCATTCTCTCGCCCCACAAGCGCCAAGCCCATGAAACCAACGAGCGCAGCCGACATGAGCCGCGGGTGAGCAAGAAGCCCAGTTGTTGCGCCCACGGCACCTGTTCCAGCCACGGCGGCGGCTCCGCGCCCTCAAAAGGTGCGGCCTCCGACGCGGGACCAGCGCTGAAACAGCAGGCCGGGGTGCGACGACCCTGGATGATTAGCCACTAGGAGCCTTTCCCGCACGCGCGGCCAGGAACGCTGCACCAGCGAAGTGAGTCATGGCTTGCCGTTTGCATTGGCTGACATTGTCAGACAATCAGCCTGCAGCGGGGATGGAACGAATGCTGGATGTGGTGGCGAGAGCGCATATGAAGCAGGAATTGGTGGTTATCATCGAGATCGCCAAGTTGCTGGAAAAGCCCCTGGATCCGCCCAAGACGGTGCAGGGCATCCTGCGTCTGCTGGCCCAGATGCGGGGCTTGAACTGTGGCCGGGTGGTCATGCCCAACGAGTCGCGCAGCACCCTGGAGGTGCGCTATTCCTACGGCCTGTCGCCGTCGCGACTGGTACAGGGCGGCTATTCTCTGGCGTACGACGAGGGCGTGACCGGTTATGTCATGCGCACCGGCTCCATCGGCCTGGTACCGGATGTGGATAGCGAACCACTTTATATCCAACGCATCACGGAGCGGGGTGAGCGGCCGGGCGAGCGCCTGTCGTTTCTGGCGGTGCCCATTCTGGAAGCCGGCACCCCGATCGGTGTGCTCTCGGTGCAGCGGGAAGGGCTGGCCGACCGCCCGTTCGACAACGACATTGCCCTGTTGCGGGTGGCGGCTGCGGCCATCGGCCAGGTGCTGCGTATCCACAAGTTCGTGCTGGAGCAGACCGAACATCTGGTGAAGGAAAACCAGACCCTGAAAAACGACATCGTGCTGGAGGGCATGCTCAATAAGAGCCTGTCCCACGGCATCATCGGCTCCAGCCGTAGCCTGATGGACGCGGTGCGCCAGTCGATTCAGGTGGCGAAAAGCGATGCGCCGGTGATGTTGCTGGGCGAGTCGGGCACCGGCAAGGAGAAGTTCGCGCGGATGATTCACCAGCAGAGTGATCGCCGCGAAAAAGCCTTCATTTGCATCAATTGTGCGGCAATTCCAAGCGATCTTCTGGAATCAGAGCTGTTCGGTCACGAGAAGGGCAGTTTTACCGGCGCCGGTCAGGCGAAGAAGGGCAAGATCGTGCTGGCGGACGGCGGCACCCTGTTTCTCGATGAAATCGGCGACATGCCCATGGAGCTGCAATCCAAGCTGCTGCGGGTGTTGCAGGAGAAGCAGGTGGACCCGGTGGGCAGCACCCAGGCCATTCCGGTCAATTTCCGCATCATCACCGCCACCCACGTCAATCTGCAGGAATCGGTCAACGCCGGACGTTTCCGCCTGGATCTGTTTTACCGCCTGAATGTGGTGCCCATCGCCCTGCCGGCGTTGCGCGAGCGCAAGGCGGATATCAAGAAGCTGGCGCTGCATTTCCTCAACGAACTCAATCACCACTACGGCCGCAACATCACCCTGGAGCTGGACGCCCTGCGGGTGCTGGAGCGTTACGACTGGCCGGGCAATATCCGTCAGCTGCAGAACGTGCTGGAGCGGGCCATGCTGATGGCGGAAACCGCCGTGATCAACGGGGTGGAGGTGCAGCGTATCCTGCGCGAGGAAAGCACCATTCAGGTGCCGGAGGCTGCCGCCGCGACGGACCCGGTCCTGCGTGAGGGCGCGCGGCGGTCACGGGACGGCGAACAACGTGGCTATGAATGGGTGGGAGCGGATCAAGCGCGGGAAATCATCGAAGCCATGCGGCGTGCGCGCGGCAACAAGACCCAGGCCGCGCGCCTGCTCAACATGAGCCTGCGCCAGTTGCGGTATCGCATTGCCAAGCTGGGTCTGGACGATCAGTTCGAGCCGACGGGCTAGCGGGTAGGGGCCTTGGCAGGAATCAATGCATAGCCGAGCGGGGGCTGCTGACCGGAGCCAGTTCATTGCCGGTCACGTAGGACAGCTGCTGGCATTCCTCGACCAGGGCCTGGGTCGCCTGCAGACCGTTCTCCACGAACAGGTGAAACTGCTCGAAGCTCAGTCCGGCGCTGTGGGGCAGGTTGCCCTGGATCACCAGGCGCGGCAGGCTCTCGTCGATCAGGTCGACGAAGATCTTCAGATGCATGTAGTTGAGATTCAGGCGGCTGACATCGGCCAGCACCTGCATCAGCATGCTGGGGCGAATCTCCAGCTCGCTGAACAGCATCAGATAATCCGCCTCTACAAACAGGCGGCTTTCCAGAATCCCGTCCATGGCCTGCAGATCGTTGAAGTGGATCCCGTGACATTCACCGCACACGTAGTGGGCAATGTGGGCGCGGTCGAGCCATTGCATGACCTGATTCGCGTCGAGATTCTGCATGAGAGGAGACACAGCGGATTCCTGATGATTGAGCGGGCGAACATCTTACTCCCTGTGTCTGCCAGAACCAAGGCCTGAGCCGCTCCGCTGGCAGTTAGGGGACAGGCGCGATGGCCGCAGACTATTCGCCGATGTCCTCGTTCCAAAGCTCCGGTGCACGCTGGATAAACTCCTGCATCAGCTGGATGCAGCGGTGCTCCTGGCGCACCTCAACGTCCACGCCCCGGTTGCGCAGCAAGTCTTCCTCGCCCATGAAGGTCTGGTTTTCGCCAACGATGACGCGGGGAATGCCGTACAGCAGGATGGCGCCGCTGCACATGGGGCAGGGCGAGAGGGTGGTGTACAGGGTGCAGTCGCGATAGACCGAGGCGGGCTGGCGGCCGGCGTTCTCCAAGGCGTCCATCTCGCCATGCAGCACCGCGCTGCCGCTCTGCACCCGCCGGTTATGGCCGCGCCCCAGGATCCGCCCCTGGTGGACCAGCACCGAGCCGATGGGAATACCGCCTTCTTTGACGCCCAGTTCGGCTTCGTCGATGGGGGCTTGCATAAATGGGTCCATGATGAGGATTCTCCTGATGGGTGAGGTGGACTCGCTGGCAAATGCCTGTGCAGATTACCGCCGAACTAGGCTCTGGCCCCCCTCTCCCGCATGCGGGAGAGGGG
>JAEZAA010000050.1 GCA_023430625.1 Pseudomonadota bacterium | reverse complement strand
CGTGCCTAGCAACTCGAGTCGTCCGGCCTGGGTGGCAGCATCCAGCGCCAGGTTGCTCAGATGCAGGCGACGGGCGAGGAGCCGGTTGGCCTGGACCGGCTGCTCGACCAACAGGGAGGCATCCTGCAGCGTGGCGGCGTTCAGCTCGAACGTCCACTCCAATGGGGCTGCCGGGTCCGCTTCCGGTTCGGCATCCGAGGTGGAGGACAGGCGTTCATTGCCCAGGCGCCAGCCTTCCGCATCCTCAGTGAGCGTCAGTTGGAGGCCGTCGATGTCCAACTGGTTGATCTGGATATGACGGTGCAATAAGTCCATCAAGGAGACCCGGATTTCCAGCCGGTCGAACTGGAGCGGCGTCTGTTCCTGATGGGCGAGGCGGACGTCCTCAATGGCGAGTTGGGTCCGAAACGGATTGAAGCGCATGCGCTCGATGGTCAGCTCGCCGCCTCGTTCCTGTACAAAGCCTTGCAGGTAATGCTTGGCAGCCCATGGCATGGCCAGCGACAGCAGCAGGAGTACGACGATAACAAGAAGGGCCAAGCCCATCAGGACGTTGCGGAGCAATGTAGACATAAACGGGAATTCTCTGAGCCGGTTCCGGGAGGCGGATGACGCGAAGCGCAGAGTCTACTATGTGATACCGGGTGAGCAAAGCCGTCGGAAGGCGGCAACGCGGCGGGGCAATCCCTTGGCCCTGGCGGTCGTGGCGACGGCCAGGGTGCGGCTGCTGTTTATGGAGAAGTAACTAGCCGAGAACTTTCTCATCGGACAGTTTTGCCAGGACCGAGCAACGGTCCTGAATCATGGTTTCGTAGGACTGGATCACCTGACTGGAACTGCTCAGTGGCGAGCGCTTCAGAATCTCAATGCGGCCAACCAGTTGCTGCACTTCAGAGGCCAATTGATGGCGTATCTGATTGCGGTGCAGGACGGTTTTGCCCACGCGTAAGTAGTTCGGTGCTTTTGCCATGACGTGTCCCTTTGGTTACGGCTTGCTCAATTAAATGTCACACCGTGAACTCTGTCAAACTTATGTTGATAAATTGTTGCGTTTATTTTCGGTCGGTGAGTTTGTCGTCGCCAATCCGTCGGTAAACGATCGCCGCTCTCTCGGAAAGAACTGCATCAGAAGACGAAAAACAGCTGAAGGATACCGGCGGCAAAACCCAGAAAGGCGCCGACCATAATCAGCTTGATCTCGTCTTCCTGAAAGCAGGGGCGCAACAGGTCCTGGAATTCGGCGGGCGGCAGGGCCTCCATTCGTTCCCGCATGATGGCTTCCACCGCGCTCGCCCGTTCGCTGTTAAACACCGGGTCGTTGAAGGTGGTGTGGGAGAGCTCAATGGCTTTCTCGCCCACGCTGTAGCGGAGGTCGGCGAAGCCTTTGGGGCCGAACGCGACCTGGGTCAAGGGTTTGACCATACCGGTGGTTTCATCGACCAGCGGCTTCACGTGTTTGCGCACAATGGCCCGGGTGCGGTCGCCATTGGGGCCGCTCAGCATGGACTCGACAATGTTGCCGACCCGCAGCACATCGCGGGTGACGATTTGGCAAAAGGATTGGGCAACTTCCTTCTGGCGCCGCAGGAATAAGCCCTGGATATGGATTGGACCGATCTTGATGGGATTCAAGGGGCGAAAAATGATGTTCAGCGCGATCCAGTTGGTGGCGTAGCCAACGATCAGACCGGCGACGGGCAGCACCCACCAGCCCTGATAGAACATCCAGATTCCCATCTGCACCAGGCCGAACAGAAAACCGAAGACAATGCCGGACTTGATGATGAAGCTGAACTCCGCTTGCCCGCACTCCAGGAAGATGCGGTTGAGGAGCTGTTTGTCCTTGACCAGTTGCTCGGTCACCATCAGCTTGATGTCCAGCAGGTCCTGAATGTTGGCGCTGATATCCTCCACCAGGTTATCCACCAGATTCGGAATGCTTTTGCGCACTCGCTCGTAGACCCGGTTCTTCACGGACTGCGGCAGGTTGCCCCACAGGGTACGCTGCTCCTGGTCCATGAGCTCGTCCACATACTCCTCCACGCGCGGCTCGATGGTTTTGACCACGTGTGCAGCCAGGACCTGAGGGTCGATCTGCTGAAAAATCTCCTGCACGGTGCCGATTTTGGAGATGGTGGCGTCCACGCTGATTTGCGCCATCTTCTCCGCCTTGGAGGGAATAATGCCCTGCCATCCCAGAAGGGGCGGGAGGCCAACGAACTCGAGCGGATAGAAGCTCATCTTGACCGCCAGCCAGTTGGTGCCCCAGCCAATCAAGGCCGCGACGACCGGGATGCTCAAGTACTGCCAGAACACTGGCGAAGTGAAAAAGTCCCAACTCATGATGATTTTTGTCCTGTGTTACATCTTGGCGGTATCACTGGCAACTGTCTTCGGAATCAAGCCACCGCGCCTAAACGGCTGTTTTTCTTGGTCTCCATACGCACTGATTCTGCAACCTCCCGTAGCCATTTATGCACAGGCTGGGAAGGCTCTGGCATACCCCTGTAGGTCCTGTCAATATTTCGGCAGAATTTTTGGTGTCAAAGGCAAGCGATTGAAAAAATTGAACAGATGTTCATTGTTTCGATTTGGTGCATCGCTCGTCCTCCCAATAATCTCAGAGACTTGCTTGAAATGACCACAATCCTATCCACAAAGTTATCCACAGGCGCTGTGAGCAGTTTTGCGGGACTTGCGTCATTATAGAGCGCGGTGTCCCAGCCAGTGTCACCATGGGCCACCATCAGCGGAAATCGCCCCATAGCCACTGCAGGACAGCCAGGGCCGCGACCGGTGCCGTTTCGGTGCGAAACACCCGGTTGCCGAATGCCACGGGCAGAAAGCCTGCATCCCGGGCGGCGGCGACTTCGGATTCGGTCAAACCGCCTTCCGGACCGATCAGGAGCGCGACGGACGCCGGTGGTTCCCGCTGTTCCAACGGAATGGCGCAATGGTGGTGTAACACCAGCTTCAGCTCTGCGTCTACGTCGGTCACCCAGTCGGTGAGGCGGCGAATCGGCGCAATCTCGGGAACCACCGCGCGCCCGGATTGCTCGCAGGCGCTGATCACCACCTGTTGCCAGTGACCCTCCCGCTTTTCCTGCCGATCGCCACTGAGGCGGACTTCGCAGCGCTCGCTGTGCAGCGGGGTGATCTGGTGAACGCCCAGTTCCGTCGCCTTCTGCACCGCATAATCCATGCGATCACCCCGGGACATGACCTGCCCCAGGTGAACTTTAAGCGGGGACTCGGCCGCCGCCGCGCGCTGCTCGGCGATCTGTACCATCACCGTCCGCTTGCCCACGTCTGCCAGTGTCGCGCTGTAATCCCGGCCGTCGCCATTGAATAGGCGCAGCTCGTCGCCGGCGCGCATACGCAACACCCGGCCGACATGGTTGGCAGCGTTGTCGTCGAGCGCGAAGGTCTCACCGACCGACAAGGGCTGAGGGGTGTAGATACGTGGATTGCGCATGATTAGTCCTGGACTGCCAGTTCAATGCCTTCGCGGGCAACCCGCACCAGATGATCGAGCTCTGGCTCCTGAATCACATACGGCGGCATCAGATAGACCACGTTGCCGAGGGGGCGCAGTAGGGCCTGGTTGCGCAGGCCGTGCTGGTAGACCCGCAGGCCACGGCGTTCCTGCCAGGGGAAGGGCGTGCGGGTTGTCTTGTCCTTAACCAGTTCGATGGCGAGGATCATCCCGTGCTGGCGCACCTCCGCCACATGGGGATGGTCGGCGAGCGAGGCCGTGGCCTGGGCCATGTAGGCGCTGAGTTCCCGGTTGCGTTCAAGCACGGGGTCGTCGCGGAAAATGTTCAGGGTCGCCAGGGCGGCGGCACATCCCAGCGGATTGCCGGTATAACTGTGGGAATGGAGGAAAGCCTTGAGGGTGGCGTAGTCGTCATAGAAGACGTCATAGATCGACTGCCGGGTCAGCACCACAGAAAGCGGCAGGTAGCCACCGGTCAGCCCCTTGGACAGGCAGAGAAAGTCCGGCGTGATGCCCGCCTGCTCGCAGGCGAACAGGGTGCCGGTGCGACCGAATCCCACGGCGATTTCGTCGGCGATCAGATGCACGCCGTAGCGGTCGCAGGCCTCGCGCAGCAGGGTCAGATAGATCGGGTGGTACATGCGCATGGAGCCTGCGCACTGCACCAAGGGCTCAACGATAACGGCACAGATCTCATCGGCCTGGCTGGCGAGGATCTGCTCCATCGCCTGGAACTGGCGCCGGCTGTAATCCTCCCAGGACTCGCCGGGCTCCCGGTGAAAGCAGTCCGGGCTGGGGGCGGTGATCACCTCCATCAGCAGCGGCTCATAGGTGTCCTTGTACAGCGCTACATCGCCCATGGCCAGGGCACCCAGGGTTTCGCCGTGGTAGCTGTTGGCCAGGTTGACGAACTTGCGCTTGCGGGTATGACCCTGATTGCGCCAGGCGTGGAAACTCATCTTGACCGCCACTTCCACCGCGGCTGAGCCGTTATCGGCGAAGAAGCACTTGGCCAGCCCAGGGGGCGCAATCGCCGTTAGACGTTCGGCAAGCTCGATGATGGGCTGGTGGGTAAAACCCGCCAGGATCACGTGTTCGAGTTCGTCGACCTGCTGTTTGACGGCGGCGTTGATGCGTGGATTACAGTGCCCGAACAGGTTGACCCACCAGGAGCTGACCGCGTCGATGTAGCGGTTGCCGTCGAAGTCCTCCAGCCAGACCCCTTCGCCACGGCGGATGGGGATGACCGGCAACTGCTCGTGGTCTTTCATCTGGGTGCAAGGGTGCCACAGCGCGCGCAGGTCGCGTTGCATGAGCTGGGCATTCAGGTCCGACATGGCAACTCCAGTACTGAGGGTGGTTGCGCCCTAAGGCCCGGAATTCATGACTGAAATGACCGGAGCCGTCGCTTGAGAGTGGCCAGATGATAAAAAGGGAGGGGAGGGAATAGCAAGTAAAGAAGGTTGCAATTGGGATGGCCGCCCGCGCCGCCAGGGGAAATCCCGAGACGGCGCGAACGGGCAGGGTATTAGAAGGAGATTTTCTGACCGATCCCCAATCGCTCCCAGACCGCAAGGCTGGGTTCGGCCTGGTTCAGGGTATAGAAGTGCAGCCCCGGCGCGCCAGCGGCCAGAAGCTGTTCGCACATGCGGGTGATGACCTCGGTGCCAAACGCAACGATGCTCTCGCTGTCGTCGCCATAGGCTTCCAGTTGCTTGCGGATCCAGCGGGGGATTTCCGCGCCGCAGGCGTCGGAGAAGCGCGCCAGCTTGCTGTAGTTGGTAATGGGCATGATGCCGGGCACGATGGGGATGCGGATACCCATGCGCTCGCAACGCTCGACGAAATGGAAGTAGCTGTCGATGTTGAAGAAATACTGGGTGATGGCACTGTTGGCGCCAGCATCCACCTTGCGCTTGAAGTTCACCAGGTCCGCCTCGGCGTTGGCCGCCTGAGGGTGGAACTCCGGGTAGGCGGCAACTTCGATGTTGAAATGGTCGCCGGTTTGTTCGCGAATGAATGCCACCAGTTCATTGGCATAACGCAGTTCGCCAGGCGCGCCCATGCCGGACGGCAGGTCGCCACGCAGGGCCACGATGCGGTTGATGCCGTTGTCCACGTAGAGCTGGAGCAATTCCTTGAGGCTCTCCCGGGTCGCGCCGATGCAGGACAGGTGCGGTGCGGTGGAGATGCCCTGGCTGTGAAACTTCAACACCGTCTCGATGGTGCGTTCCTGGGTGGAACCGCCGGCGCCATAGGTGACGGAAAAGAAGTCGGGACCGTGGCTGGCCAACTCATCACGGACCGTTTGCAGCTTAGCCATGCCTTCCGGGGTCTTGGGCGGGAAGAACTCGAAGCTGAAACGGCGCTTGAACTGTTTTTGTGATTCCATGACGGCACCCGAAGAAATTTGGAAATCGAGTTAGATGCGCTTCCGCAATACGTGCAGAAGGGCGCAGTTTGCTCCCTCCCCTGGCAAGGGGAGGGTTGGGGTGGGGTCTTTTTCAGGCACCTGCTTGAAACGACGGCCTAATGGCCGTGGGGGGGGCCCCCCCCCCCCCCAGCCCCGGG
>JAEZAA010000009.1 GCA_023430625.1 Pseudomonadota bacterium | reverse complement strand
TTCCAGATCTCCGGTCCGGTGGTTTTCTCGTGGATTTCCGGGTTGGCGGGGTTGTCGAACTGTTGCAGCATCAGGTGCTGGCTGGGGTCGCGAGCGACCAGTTCCTCGGCCTTGGCAATGGCGCCCTTCATACCCTTAGGGCCTTCCGTGAGCACAATCTCAGCACCCAGGGCCTTCATGAGTTTGCGACGCTCCAGGCTCATGGTGGCGGGCATGGTCAGGATCAATTTATAACCCCGCGCGGCCGCCACATACGCCAAGGCGATACCGGTATTGCCACTGGTGGGCTCGACCAGGGTCATACCCGGCTTGAGTCGTCCGGACTTCTCGGCATCCCAGACCATGTTGGAGCCAATCCGGCACTTCACCGAATTGGCGGGATTGCGACCTTCGATTTTTGCATAGATATTGCCTTTGCCGATTCGGTTCAGGCGGACCAGCGGCGTATTGCCGATGGAGAATGAATTGTCGTCGTAAAGCCGTGCCATGAGGTGCTCCTTGAGTACGGTGCCTGCGAGTCGTGTCCCTTGGGACCCAATCAACATTCGGTGTGATATGAGCCGTGCGTAAGCCGACACAACATAACGGGAAACTTCCGTGAAATCCATGCCTGGCAGGGCCGACCTGGACGAAGGGTCGGCGGGTGCTCGGTTGTGGGTGCTTCCTCCAAAAGTTTATACTGCCGCATTAAAAATCGGCCCATGGCCCGAACCTATCGCCTTGGGCGTATGCCCAGTCAGCCTGCCACCCTGTGTCCCCAGTGAGGAAACCGGATGAAAAAGTTTGAGGGTACTGAGAAGTACGTTGTCACCGAAGATTTGAAAATGGCTGTGAACGCGGCGATTGCCCTGCAACGGCCACTCCTGATCAAGGGTGAGCCGGGGACGGGCAAGACCTTGCTGGCGGAAGAGCTCGCGAGGGGGCTTGGTGTGCCTTTGTATGCCTGGCATGTGAAGTCCACCACCAAGGCGCAGCAGGGATTGTACGAGTATGACGCGGTATCCCGTCTGCGGGATTCCCAGTTGGGTGACTCCCGCGTCAAGGACATCAGCAACTACATCGTGAAGGGCAAGCTGTGGGAGGCATTCGAGGCCGACCAGCAGGTGGTGCTTCTGATCGACGAGATCGACAAGGCGGATATCGAGTTCCCCAACGACCTGCTGCTCGAACTGGATCGCATGGAATTCTACGTCTACGAAACCCAACAGCGCGTGGTTGCCAAGCATCGCCCGATCGTGGTGATCACCAGTAATAATGAGAAAGAGCTGCCAGACGCCTTCCTGCGCCGCTGCTTCTTCCATTACATCAGCTTCCCCGATAAGGAAACGATGCAGGACATCGTGGATGTGCATTTCCCCAACATCAAGCAGGAGTTGGTGCGGGACGCGCTGGATATCTTCTTCGATGTGCGCAAGGTTCCCGGCCTGAAAAAGAAGCCTTCCACCTCGGAACTGATCGACTGGCTCAAGCTGCTGATGGCAGACGAGTTGTCGGCCGAGGTGCTACGCAGCCGGGATCCGGCCCAGGCGATTCCGCCGTTATACGGTGCCCTGGTCAAGAACGAGCAGGATGTGCATCTGCTGCAGCGCCTGGCGTTTATGTCGCGGCGCAAGTCCTGAGGCTCGCGGGTTGCCGCGGCATTCAACCTGCGCGCGCCATATATTGCTGAGCCTGAAATTCATCTGCTTAGAAATGAGGTCGGCCTGACATGTTAATCGACTTTTTCCTGGAGCTGCGGCGCGCCAAGTTGCCTGTCTCGTTGCGGGAGTTCCTGGACCTGTTGCAGGCACTGAAGCAGCACGTCGTGTTTGCCGACCTGGATGAATTCTATTTTCTGAGTCGTACCTGTCTGGTTAAGGACGAGCGCCATTTCGACAAGTTCGACCGGGCCTTTGGCTCCTATTTCAAAGGCTTGGAAGATCTGGACGACTGGCTGCGTGCCATGATTCCGGACGATTGGCTGCGCTCGGAGTTCGAGCGCATGCTGAGTGAAGCCGACAAGGCCAAGATTGAATCCCTGGGCGGGCTTGAGGAGCTGATCGAAACCTTCAAGAAGCGGCTGGAAGAGCAGAAGGAGCGCCACGCCGGCGGCAACAAATGGATCGGCACCGGCGGTACCTCGCCTTTTGGGGCTGATGGCTATAACCCGGAAGGCTTTCGCATCGGCCAGAAGGAGTCACGCAACAAGCGCGCGGTCAAGGTGTGGGAGCAGCGGGGGTTTCGCGATCTCGATGACAGCGTGACGATCGGTATCCGCAATATCCAGATGGCGCTGCGCCGGCTTCGCAAGTTTGCGCGGCAGGGCGCGCATCAGGAGCTGGATCTGCCGGACACCATTCGCAGCACCGCGCGCAATGCCGGCTGGCTGGATATCAAGATGGTGCCCGAGCGGCATAACAGCGTGAAGGTACTGCTATTTCTGGACGTGGGCGGTTCGATGGATCCCCATATTCGCGTGTGCGAGGAACTCTTCTCGGCCGCACGCACCGAGTTCAAGCATCTGGAGTATTTCTACTTCCATAACTTCATTTATGAAAGTGTCTGGAAGAGCAATATCCGCCGCATGAATGAAACCACAATGATGTGGGATATTCTCCATAAGTATTCGTCCGATTATCGGGTGATCTTTGTCGGCGATGCCAGCATGGCACCCTACGAAATCACGCAGCCCGGCGGCAGCATCGAACACTGGAACGAAGAGGCCGGTGCCGTCTGGATGCAGCGCCTGACCGACAAGTTCGAGAAGGTCATCTGGCTCAATCCGTTGCCGGAGAATTACTGGGGAGAGGGCGGTTCACTGGGACTGACCCGACGCCTGGTGTCTGACCACATGTATCCGCTGACCCTGCAAGGGCTGGAGCAAGGCATGAGGTACCTCAGTAAATAGCGCTGAGGTCATGCAAAAAATATCGGCGGTATCACAGTAAGTTCATGTGTTATCGCAGAAACTAGGCGGCATTGCGGTACCTGGCAGAAATGCCGCCGCTAAGCGCCGGAGGTGAGCGATCGCGCCCTTCCAACGCAACCGCTTCCGGCCATGGAAGCGTCCACTGGTTTTTTTTGCGCTACATCTCTTCAATGATCACCCAAGGACAGGGTGAGTTAGTGCTTATGGATGACGCCATGCTTGTATCTCAGGTGCCTTTCTTGCGGGAAACCCGATTCTGTGCGGGCTGCCCGATCTCATCTTCAATTTGGTGGAACAGGTTCACAACCCCTGCTGGGCAAGGTGATATCATGATTCACCGTTCTTCACGCAACTCCATCTCGCGTAACAAGGCCTGGTAAAAAGAATCATGAAACAACATTTTCTTGCATTTGGTTTGTTCGGTGTGCTCGCCCTGTTTTCGAGCGCAAGTGGTGCGGGCGACACCTTGGAGAAGCGGGCTGAGACCCTTAAGAAACAGGCGGTTGATCTCAACCGGGAGCTGTTCAAGCTGGAAGAGGAGCTACTCTATCCGGCGAACACGCAGATCGTGGTCTTCCTGGCCGTCAACACTAAGGTCCCGTTCGCGCTGGATTCAATCGAGCTCAAGCTGAACGGGAATCTTGCCACCACCTACCTCTACTCGGAGCGGGAAGTGAACGCCTTGAACCGTGGCGGCGTGCAGCGCGTCTTCATGGGAAATCTGCCATCCGGTCCCCATAAAATTGAAGCGGTATTTAACGGGCGCGGTGCTGACGATCACTATTTCCGACGCCAGGTTGCCTATCAGTTCGAGAAGAAGAACGACCCCAAGTTCGTGGAACTCGTTGTGCAGCAGTCGTCGAAAGGGCAACAACCGGATTTCCTGATTCGCGAATTCAAATAGATCGATGGCTGGTCCTATGAGCTCAATGGGTAATCT
>JAEZAA010000224.1 GCA_023430625.1 Pseudomonadota bacterium | reverse complement strand
GGATTGGGGGAGGCCATCGATTATCTGGATGAGAACCCGCTGCCCCCGGTGCTGGTGGTGACGCCGGCCGCCGACCTGGCCTCGGCCGCGGCGGTCGAGGCCCTGCTCAAGGAGCTCCAGAACCTGGCCCAGGTGGAGCGGGCGCAGTTGGACATGGACTGGGTCAAGCGACTATATAGTCTCATGACCCTGGTCGAGCGCCTGGCCTGGGCACTGGGCATCATGCTGGCGGCGGCGGTGTTGCTGGTGGTGGGTAATACCATTCGCCTCAACATCGAGAATCGGCGCGAGGAGATCGTCGTCATCAAGCTGGTGGGCGGGACCGACGCCTTCGTGCGGCGTCCCTTCCTCTATACGGGTCTTTGGTATGGCCTGGGTGGCGGTATTCTGGCCTGGATCCTGGTGTTCTTCTGGATTCTCTGGCTGTCGGGTCCAGTGGAGGAGCTGGCGCGGCTCTATTTCATGGAGTTCGACCTCGAAGGACTCGGTCTGGAAGCGACGCTGATCCTGCTGTTCGGCGGTATGGCCTTGGGCTGGGTGGGAGCCTGGCTGGCGGTGCGCCGTCATTTGAACGCCATTGAGCCGGAGTAGGGAGGCTGGTTGGAGTCTTGTGAGTCCGATTTTGTGCGGGCAAAATCCTGAGTAAGGGCCAGCTTGCACAGGCCTCTTGGAAGAATTTGGAAAGGGCCTTGAATTTTTTACAAGAATCCCCATCATTGGGAGTTCCGACGGATTTTGGAAGCCCCCGGCAAGGGTGCTTCCCGGCCGGGAAAAGAACTTTTTTCCGGCACTGGCATCTAACTTGTTAACATGTCATTTGTTTCTCGTGGAGAATGCCGAATGGGCAAAAGCTTACAACCTTTTGAATTAACAGCACCAGGCGCGAACCTGGAGGCTTATATTCAAGTGGTGAACGGCATCGCCATCCTGAGCGCCGAGGAAGAGCGCGAACTGACCGAGCGTTTGTATCGCTTCAACGATCTGGAAGCGGCCCGTCGCCTGGTTATGTCTCATTTGCGTTTCGTCGTCCACATTGCACGTAGCTATTCGGGTTACGGCCTCTCCCAAGCCGACCTGATCCAAGAAGGCAATGTGGGGCTGATGAAGGCGGTCAAGCGCTTCAATCCCGACTTCGGGGTGCGTCTGGTGTCCTTTGCGGTGCACTGGATCAAAGCCGAAATCCATGAATTCATTCTGCGTAACTGGCGCATCGTCAAGGTGGCGACCACCAAGGCCCAGCGCAAGCTGTTCTTCAACCTGCGCGGCGCCAAAAAGCGCCTGGCCTGGCTGACCAATGACGAAGTGCACGCGGTGGCCGAGGATCTGGGGGTTGAGCCGCGAGTGGTGCGGGAGATGGAAGGTCGCCTGAGCGCTCAGGATGCCGCCTTTGACGCCGGCGTCGACGATGACGACGAGACCGCCTACCATGCGCCGGTCTATTACCTGGAGGATCGCCGCTACGATCCCGCCAGTCAGTTGGAGCAGGTGGATTGGTCGGAGGATTCCTCAAGCCGCCTGCACATGGCGCTGGAAACCCTCGACGAGCGCAGCAAGGACATCCTGGCGCGGCGCTGGCTGGCCGATGACAAGGCCACCCTGCATGAGCTGGCCGATGAGTACCAGGTCTCGGCAGAGCGCATTCGCCAGTTGGAAAAGAACGCCATGAAGAAGGTGCGACACCTGATGGAGGCCTAAGGCTTCCGACTGCAGGCTGTGCCTCGAAAAACCGCCGCAAGGCGGTTTTTTTTGGCCTGCAGACTCGCTAATCTCACGACGACTGTTTCAGGAATCTGACCCTTATGAACAAGACGCAGCACATAGCCTTTCTCGGGATCGGCTTGATGGGACGGCCAATGGCGGAGAACCTGCTGGCGGCCGGCTTTACCCTGACCGTCTGGAACCGCACCCGGGCCAAGGCAGAAGCTCTACGGGATCGCGCTCAGGTCGCGGACAGCGCGGCACAGGCCGTGGCCAATGCGGATGTGGTGATCCTGATGCTGGAGAACGGTCCCGTGG
This sequence comes from Pseudomonadota bacterium, assembly GCA_023430625.1. Taxonomy (GTDB): domain Bacteria; phylum Pseudomonadota; class Gammaproteobacteria; order Pseudomonadales; family Oleiphilaceae; genus JAEZAA01. Next base: position 5,151 of record JAEZAA010000224.1, on the reverse strand, counting down.
TCAGCGAGGTTCTGCTGGCGGAGGCGGTGCTGAACGCCCTGAAACCCGGCGCGCTGGTGATCGACATGAGCTCGATTCCGCCCCAGACCGCGCGCCAGCATGCCGAGGCGCTGGCTACGCGGCAGGTCGGCCATCTGGATGCACCGGTTTCCGGCGGCACGGTGGGGGCGGCCCAGGCGACGCTGTCCATCATGGTGGGTGGCGAGCGTGAAGATTTCGAGCGGGCGCAGCCGGTGTTCCAGGCACTGGGGCGCACCACTTATATCGGTCCCCATGGCTCGGGACAGTTGGCCAAGCTCGCCAACCAAGCCATTGTCGGCATCACCATTGGGGCGGTGTCCGAAGCCTTGCTGCTGGCGGCGCAAGGTGGTGCCGACCCGGCGGCGGTGCGCGAGGCGCTGATGGGAGGCTTTGCCAGCAGCCGCATTCTCGAGCTGCACGGCCAGCGCATGATTGATCGCAATTTCGTGGCGGGTGCCCGCGCCCGGGTGCAGGTGAAGGATCTGCGGATGATTCTCGACGAGGCGCGCGCGGAAAACCTGACACTGCCGCTATCCCAGCGGGTGTACGAAGAATATCTGGGCCTGCTCGCCGCCGGTTATGAGGATGTGGACCACAGCGGTCTGCTACTGCATCTGGAAGAGTTGAACCAGACGCGCCTGAACCAAAAGCCCCAGCGCCTGCGCGCCGACGACTGATCGAAGGAAAGTCCCATGCCCAGGTTTGCCGCCAATCTCAGTCTCCTGTTCAACGAAGTGCCCTTTCTGGAACGCTTCGAGCAGGCGGCGCGAGCCGGATTTACCGGTGTCGAGTATCTGTTCCCCTACGAGTGGGACAAGCAGGTCCTGAAAAGCCGTCTGGATCAGTGGGGGCTGGTGCAGGTCCTGCACAACCTGCCGCCTGGTGACTGGGCAGCCGGTGAGCGCGGGATCGCCTGCCATCCGGGTCGGGTCGAGGAATTCCGTCGCGGGGTCGAGCAGGCGGTCGAGTATGCCGAGGTGCTGGGATGCCGGCAGCTGAACTGCCTGGCGGGGCTGCGTCCGGCTGGCTATTCCGACTCCCAGGTGCGGGACACCCTGCTGGCCAACCTCGATTATGCCGCCGGGCAGCTGCAGGCGCACGGCATCCAGCTGTTGGTGGAAGCCATCAACAGCAAAGTGGATATGCCGGGCTTTTACCTGGACACCACCGCCAAGGTGCTGGAGCTGATTCAGGCCTTGGGGGCCGACCGGATAGGTTATCAGTATGATGTGTACCATATGCAGATCATGGAGGGAGATCTGGCGCGCACCCTGGAGACTCATCTGGCGCTGATCAAACACATCCAGATCGCGGATACGCCGGGCCGGCACGAGCCCGGGACGGGGGAAATCAATTACGAGTTCCTGTTACACCATCTGGATCGCATCGGCTATGCCGGCTGGGTCAGTTGCGAATACCGCCCGGCCGGCGACACCCTGGCCGGCCTGCAGTGGCTGGCGCACTGGTTGCCAGGCGCGGCAGACTAGGCGCGAGGGCGGGGATCTTGCGGCGCGGAGGTGTGACGGCAAACAGGTAGCTTGGCAAGTCAGGAGGATAAGAGTCCATGCGGATTCTCGTTGTCGAAGACGACCGGGAGGTTGCGGATTACCTGAAGAACGGGCTGGAGGAAAGCGGTTATACCGTGGACTACGCCGATAACGGCCAGGATGGCCTCTATCTGGCGACGTCGGAGGCCTACGATCTGCTCATTGTCGATCGCATGCTGCCCAAGCTGGAGGGGCTGGCACTGATCAAGGCGCTGCGTGCCGCCGGCCGTCAGATGCCGGTGTTGATCCTCAGCGCGCTGGGCGAGGTGGATGACCGGGTGCAGGGCCTGCGGGCCGGCAGCGACGACTATTTGACCAAACCTTTCTCCTTTAGCGAGCTTCTGGCCCGCATCGAGGCCCTGATGCGGCGCGGCCACGTCAGCACCGACGTGGTCACGGAGCTGCGGGTGGCGGACCTGGAGATGGACCTGCTGGCCCGCACCGTGCGCCGCGCAGGCCAGGAAATCGACCTGCAGCCCCGCGAGTTTCGGCTGCTGGAATATTTCATGCGCCATGCCGGCCAGGTCCTGACCCGCACCATGCTGCTGGAGAAGGTGTGGGACTATCACTTCGACCCGCAAACCAACGTCATTGATGTGCATGTCAGCCGCCTGCGGGCCAAGATCGACAAGAACTTCGAGCGGCCGCTGATCCATACGGTGCGTGGCGCCGGATACATTTTGCGTGAAACCGATTAGGCGGCGCCTGCGGTGAAACTGACCAAACTCCTGCGCACCTCCACGTTCCAGTTGGCCCTGGTCTACATGACCTTGTTCGCCTCTTCCGTGTTCATTCTGTTGGGGTTTATCTACTGGGCCACAGCCGGCTACATGGCGCGTCAGACCGATGAGACCATCCAGGCGGAGATCCAGGGGCTGGCGGAGCAGTACCAGCGACAGGGCCGGGAAGGGTTGATCAGCGTGATTCAGGAGCGGATCAAGAAGGATCTCGACGACAGTTCGGTCTACCTCTTTATCTCCCGAACCGGGGAGTATCAGTTCGGCAACCTGCAGGCCTGGCCGTCGGAAGTGGAGTCCGACGAGGGCTGGATCAATTTCATGCTGGAGCCACCGGTGGTGGCGGACAGTTCGGGGCCGCACCATCTGGCCCGCGGGCGGGTGTTCCGGGTGGAGGGTGGCATGCGCCTGCTGGTGGGGCGTGACGTGCACGACCTGATGGCCGTGCAGGAGTTGGTGTCGCGCGCGCTGACTTGGGGCATGGGCATCACTATCGCGCTGGCGTTTGTCGGTGGCTTGCTGATGAGCCGCAGCACCATGCGTCGGATCGAATCCATCAACCAGACCAGCCGCGAGATCATGAAGGGAGACCTGTCCCGGCGTATCCCAACCCGGGGCAGCGGCGATGATTTCGACCAGTTGGCGGAAAACCTCAACGCCATGCTGGACCAGATCGAAGTGCTCATGGAAGGGGTGCGCCATGTCTCCAATAACATCGCCCATGACCTGCGCACGCCCCTGACCCGCCTGCGCAACCGGCTGGAAACCATGCAGAACCACATCGACGAGCCGATTCGGCAGCAGGAATCCGTGGCCCAGGCCCTGGTGGAGGCCGACCGTATCCTGCAGACCTTTAACGCGCTGTTGCGGATCGCGCGCATTGAGTCCGGCGGCTTTCAGCGCCCCACCGACAAGGTGTCGCTGAAGGAGTTGGTGGACGACGCAGTGGATCTCTACGAGGCGCTGGCCCAGGACAAGCACCAGGAGCTGCGGGCGGATGTGCGCCATGACGTGCAGATTCCAGGCGACCGCGACCTGCTGTTTCAGGCGCTGGCCAATCTGCTGGATAACGCCATCAAGTACACGCCCGAGCACGGTTGTATCCGGGTCTGGCTGGATCGGGGAGCACAGGCGCGACTGGTGGTCAGCGACACCGGGGTTGGCGTGCCCAGCGAGGAGCGGGGCAAGGTGTTTGAGCGCTTCTACCGGGTGGGCAAGGACCGCAGCACCCTGGGTAACGGCCTGGGGCTGAGTCTGGTCAAGGCGGTGGTGGAGTTGCATCGAGGCCGGGTCTGGCTTGAAGAGAACGATCCCGGCCTGCGCGTCATTCTGGAGCTACCTTACAGCTGACAGGCGTCAGCCGCAGGTTGCTTGAGTGGCTTAATTGCTTTGCGAGGACTGTGAGCGGCTCTGCAGCAGGCTCAAGGTCGAACGCACGGGCGTCAGCAGCGAATTCAGCCCGGTCTGGGCCAACTGTTCGGCCTGCTGGCGCAATTGATCCAACTGCACTTTACGGGTGTCGAGCTTGACGTTGAGACGGTCGAGCTCGCCCTTGATGCGTTGCTGTTCGGCAAACAGGAATGCCACGCAGTTGTGGCGATTGATCTTGTCGGTAATGCCCAGTTCTTCCAGGCGATAGCCGAGCGTGTCGAGTCCATTGAGCGCTCTGTCCAAAATCTTTTGTGCCTGTTTCATTTGTCTGTCCTGGTCAATTGAATGTGTCGCATGAGAGTGGCGCAGTGGGGCGCGTCCGTCCGCGTCGGAACCGGCCTGACAGGCTAGAGACAAAAATTAGGGAATTCAACCTAGGGTATGGGGGCAGGGAGGGGGCTGAGCCTGCCTTCTCCCCGCATCCGACTATGTGTGAGCAAAGGAGGACTATGTGCGAGCAAAGGAGGAGAGATGGCCTATGTCTATCTTGCGCTGGCGATCCTGATGGAGGTAATCGCCACCACGGCGTTGAAATCCAGTGACGGCTTTACCCGCCTTTGGCCCAGCCTGGTTGCGATTATTGGCTATAGCCTCGCGTTTTATGGCCTGTCCCTGTGCTTGCGCACGCTGCCGGTCGGGATCGTCTACGCGCTTTGGTCGGGGCTCGGAATTGTTCTGGTCACCCTGCTGGCCTGGTGGATACACGACCAGCGCCTGGATTCGACGGCGCTGCTGGGTATGGGGCTGATCACCGCGGGCGTGCTGGTGATTCAGCTGGGCGACCAGCTCGGCTAGCCTGGCCTGAGGCACAATGAAGAAATCGTAACGCGGCCGCCATGCTCGGTTAATACCTATAGACATATCCTACAAATGCCAGATCTGGAACGGTCATGCTGCCGATCCGGCGAGAGGCGCCACACTTCGCGTGTGATGCCTGGGACCTACCCGGATCTGCCTGCTTTACTGTCTCCTTAACTGCCAACGGGCTCCCAGCCCTGTTAAAGCCCCAGTGCTCCCCGCACGGGGCTTTTTTTGTGGCCGCTGACCGATTAGCGAGCGTTGCAGGCTACTTCTCGTACTGAATGTTGGTAATGTACCAATGAGCCGGCCCGCAAGGCGTCTCAACGACGGCCTCATCATCCACCTGCTTTTTCAGCAACGCCCTGGCCATGGGCGAATCAATAGAGATGTAATCCTTCCGATCGAAGATCTCGTCGTAACCGACGATACGAAAGCGTTTGACGACTCCCTCATCATTCTCAACTTCGACCCAGGCGCCGAAGAAAACGCGGCCTTCCTGTTCTGGGGCGTAATCCACCACCCGGAGTTCTTCCAGGCTCCGTTGTAGATACCTGACGCGGCGGTCGATTTGCCTGAGGAGCCGCTTGTTGTACTGATAATCAGCGTTCTCGCTC
>JAEZAA010000292.1 GCA_023430625.1 Pseudomonadota bacterium | reverse complement strand
ATGATGTCGTCCACATCCATAAAATCACTTTCGATCAGAAGCGGCGCATCCGTCTGCACCACGTGGCATTGCTCGCAGAAATAACGCCGGGGCGAGAGTTCCGCCAGGAAGTTGCCCTCCCGGTCCATGTAGTGGGTCACGCTCACCATGGGCGCCTGCGACTCTTCCGTGCGACGGCGGCTGTGACAGGCCATGCAGCGATTGGCATTGAGATCGACCTGATAATTGTCGATCTTGTGGGGAATGGTCGGCGGCTGCATGGGATAGGCGCGCTTGCGCCGCAGATCCTTGTTTTCCACGTTATAGATGGGCGGCGGCGTGGCCTCCTCGGCAATGGGCGTGGAGCGCCGCCCGTGAGGTTCCTGCGCCCACACCAGCGTGCTCAGCCCCAGCACTGTCATCACTGCTATCCACATCCGCATGGCGAGCCCTCCCCTAGACCGGAATCAGCTTGACGGCGCACTTCTTGAAATCCGTCTGCTTGGAAATAGGATCGGTGGCATCCAGCGTGACCTTGTTGATCAGCTGATTGGCGTCGAACCAGGGCACGAACACCAGCCCGCGCGGCGGCTTGTTGCGCCCCCGCGTCTCCACCCGCGACTTCATCTCGCCACGCCGCGACACCACCCGAATCTCGCTGCCACGGCGCACCCCCAGTTTCTGGGCATCGTCCGGGTGCATGTATACCACTGCATGGGGCACCGCCTTGTGCAGCTCCGGCACCCGTCCCGTCATGGTCCCTGAGTGCCAATGCTCCAGCACCCGCCCGGTGGCCAGCCAGAAGGGGTATTCCTGATCCGGCGATTCCGCCGGCGGCTCATAGGGCAAGGCAAAGATGCGTGCCTTGCCATCGGGATTGCCGTAGAAGTGCCAGCCGGCGCCCTTCTTGACGTAGGGGTCGGAGTGCTCGTGGAAGCGCCAGGGCGATTCCTTGCCATCCACCACCGGCCAGCGCAGGCCGCGCACCTGGTGATAGGTATCGAACGGCGCCAGGTCATGGCCATGGCCGCGGCCAAAGCTGGCGTATTCCTCGAACAGGCCTTTCTGGATATAGAAGCCGAAGGCTTTGGCCTCGAAGTTGTCGTAGGCGGGATCGATACTGTCCGCCGGAAACGCGTCCACATTGCCATTGCGGTAGAGCACGTCGAACAGGGTCTTGTCCCGCAGTTGGGGCGCCTTGGCGATCAGATCCTCCGGCCAGACTTCCGACACCTTGAAGCGCTTGGAAAACTCCACCAGTTGCCACAAGTCCGAGCGGGCCTCGCCGGGTGGCGTCACCAACTGGTGCCAGAACTGGGTGCGCCGCTCGGCGTTGCCGTAGGCACCTTCCTTCTCCACCCACATGGCCGCCGGCAGGATCAGGTCCGCCGCCTGGGTGGTCACGGTCGGATAGGCATCGGACACAATGATGAAATTGGCCGGATTGCGGTAGGCCGGCAGGGTTTCCTCCATCAGATTCGGGTGCGCCTGCAGGTTGTTGTTGACCTGAATCCAGTAGACGTTGATCTCGCCGTCGCGCAGCTTGCGGGTCTGCTCCACGGCGTGGGCGCCCGGTTTCTCAACGATGGTGCCGGGCGGCACTTTCCACATCTTTTCCGTGATCTCCCGATGCTTGGGATTGGCCACGTTCATGTCCGCCGCCAGCCGGTGGGCGAACACGCCCACCTCCCGAGCCGTGCCGCAGGCCGAGGGCTGGCCCGTAAGCGAAAATGGGCTATTGCCCGGCGTCGAGATCTTGCCGGTGAGCAAGTGGAGGTTGTAGACCATGTGATTGGCCCAAACACCCCGGGTGTGCTGGTTGAAGCCCATGGTCCAGAACGACATGACCTTGATCTTGGGATCGGCGTAGAGCTCCGCCAGCTTGTCCAAATCGGCCTTGGAGACGCCGGATACCTTGCTCACCATGTCCGCGTCATAGGCCGACACGAACTTGGCGAATTGGGCGAAATCCATGTCCGAGGAATCCGCCGCCGCCAGCGCGTTCTTGGCCTTTTTCTCCAGCGGGTGATCCGCCCGCAGGCCATAGCCGATATCCACCGCGCCCGCGCGAAACGTCGTGTGTTTCTCGACGAACTCCTTGTTCACCCGGTTGGTCTTGATGATGTAGTTGGCGATGTAGTTGAGGATCGCCAGATCCGCCTGGGGCGTGAAGATAATGCCCTGGTCCGCCAGATCGAAGGAGCGATGACGAAAAGTGGAGAGCACCGACACCTTCACGTGGGGCGAACTCAGGCGGCGGTCCGTCACCCGGGTCCAGAGGATGGGGTGCATTTCCGCCATGTTCGCGCCCCAGAGCACGAAGGCATCGGCCGCTTCGATGTCATCGTAGCAGCCCATGGGCTCATCCATGCCAAAGGTACGCATGGCGGCGTAGGCGGCCGACGCCATGCAATGGCGCGCATTGGGATCGATGTTGTTGGAACGGAAGCCGCCTTTCATGAGCTTGTTGGCGGCATAACCTTCCCAGATGGTCCACTGCCCCGAGCCGAACATGGCGATGGAGTTGGGCCCTTTGGTGCGTAGCGCCTCCTTGTACTTCTGCGCCATCACATCGAAGGCTTCGTCCCAGGATACCGGCGTGAATTCACCATCCTTGGCGTACTGGCCGTTTTTCTTGCGCAGCAGCGGTTGGGTGAGGCGGTCGGCGCCATACATGATCTTGGACAGGAAATAGCCCTTCACGCAGTTGACGCCCCGGTTCACCTCGGCCTGCATGTCGCCGTGGGTCGCCACCACCCGATTATCCTTCACCGCCACGTTGACACCGCAGCCGACGCCGCAGAAGCGACAGGGCGCCTTGGACCACTTGAGCCGGGTGTATTCCGAGTCCGTCACCACATTGGCGGCATCGGTGGCCAGGGGAATACCGGCGGTGGCCGCCGCCGTGGTGGCCGCCGTGGTTTTAATGAAATCGCGGCGTGTGATCATGGGGACACAACCTCTTCCAGTTCTTCGGCTAGTTCGATCTGGTGATACACCATGTTGACGCTCAACACGCCGTCCAGGTCGGTCAGGGTCTCCGTCAAGCGGGTGATATCCCGGGCACTGCCACGTTCCGCAACCACCACCAGCTTGCCGTTGTCACTCCGGTGGGTGACCTCGGTCAAAGGCAGCTGCGGAATCGTCGCCAGCAGTTGCGGCAGATACGCGGGGCGGCAATGCACGATGAAGCTGGCAATGTGGACATAGGTACCGACGTGGCCTTCGGTGCTCACCGGCGCCTGCTTCGGGACCGGTCCGACGTCCTGCCTTTGGCCAAGAACAGCAGTCATGCAGCGACCTCCGGTAATTGGATGGTGATGGCGTTGGTCGGACAAAGAGCGACACAGGCTCCGCAGCCCGTACAGAGATCGGCCTGCAGCTCGATCCGCAGGCCGCCGCCGGGCTCTGGCCGAAAGCGGATCGCCTCCGTCTCGCAGGCATCGCCGCAGGACTGGCAGATCACTTGGCTTTTGAGCAGGCACTGATCGGAAATGGCCGCGCGGTAGTCCCAGGGCGTGGAACGGGTCGCGTCCAGCGCGCCGGTCTCGCAGCTCTGCACGCAACGGCGGCAAAAGGTGCAGGCGTTCTGGGCGAAGTCGATTTCAGGATAGCGGCCGGCGCCTCGTGTCAGCACCGCCTCTGGGCAAGCACGAATACAGTCGCCACAGGCGGTGCAAGCGGCCAGGAAGGCGGGTTCGGCGAGCGCCCAGG
>JAEZAA010000263.1 GCA_023430625.1 Pseudomonadota bacterium | reverse complement strand
TCATCGACGTGGTTTTCGGCGGCGATACCGGCGCCGGTATCGAGCTGGTGCGCCAGATCCAGAGCGCCCAGGAAACGCCCATTCCCGTGCTATTCGTCTGCGAGCGCGAGGTAGATCTGGCCACCCGCCTGCAGGCCGTGCGCTGCGGCGGCGAGGAATTCTTTACCCACAGCGTGGACTCGGGCCAGCTCATCGAGAAAATCGAATGCTATGCCCGCGCCAATCCCCAGGAGCCCTACCGGGTTCTGGTGGTGGACGATTCCAAGGCGCAAGCCGCCTACATGGACCTGGCCCTGAAAAAGGCCGGCATGACGCCCCACGTGATCAACGACCCCATGCAGTTGCTGTTTGCACTGGACGAATTCCAGCCGGAAATCATCATCATGGACATGTACATGCCCGGTTGCATGGGCATGGAGCTGGCCAAGGTGATCCGCCAGCAGGATCGCTTCGTGGGCGTGCCCATCATCTACATTTCCGCCGAAGACGACATCAACAAGCAGCTGCATGCCATGAGCCTGGGCGGCGATGACTTCCTGACCAAGCCGATCAATCCCCGCCACCTGGTGGCCACGCTGAACAACCGGGGACGCCGCGCCCGCACGCTGCAAAGCCTGATGATCCGGGACAGCCTGACCGAGCTGTACACCCACACCCACACGCTGCACTTACTGGAGGCCGAGATTGCCAAGGCGCAGCAGGGCGCGCCCCTGACCCTGGCACTCATGGACATCGATGAGTTCCAGGCCATCAACGAAAGCTACGGTTACCCGATCGGCGACCGGGTGCTCAAGAGCCTGGCCCTGTTCCTCAAGCAGCGCCTGCGCAAGAGCGACCATTGCGGCCGCTTCGGCGGCGAGGAATTCGCCCTGGTTCTCACCAACACTTCCGAGTCCGACGCTCGGCACCTGCTCAACGAAATCCGCGAGCGCTTCGGCGCCTTGCGCCAACCTGCCGGCGGCCAGGAGTTCCAGGTCACCTTCAGCTGCGGCCTGGCCCAATCCCGCGGCGAAAGCGCCCGTGCCCTGGTGGACCGAGCCCGTGCCGCCCTGCGCGAAGCCAAGAACGATGGCCGCAATACGGTGCGCGTGCACCGTGACAGCAGCCCCACAAGCACCTAGAATCCCCTCACGAGGAGGGGATCTCCAGCGCCCCTCCATGCTTGAATGTTGCGCCCAAACCCGGCAAACTTCGGAGAATTTGCTGAAGATTGACGAGAATTCGCAGCATTTCCGCGATCACTCGCTCATCCTGCAGCGCCCCCGGAAGTCTTCACTGCGGCTCTGACCGCCGTGGCTACCGGGCACTCATCAGGATGGCGCCGATCCAGTCGCCTGCATGACCCAGCTACCGAACCCAGCTACTGAGACCGGACACGAAGCATGGCCACAATCCTCGTTCTGAACGGGCCTAATCTCAATTTGCTCGGCACCCGTGAGCCGACGGTCTACGGCCGCGAGACCCTGCCGGACATCGAGCAGCGCCTCATCCGCCAAGCCAGCGCCGCCGGCCATCAACTCCTCACCTTGCAAAGCAATGCTGAATACGAGCTGATCAACCGGATTCACCTGGCCCGCCAGGAGCAGGTCGCCTTCATCATCATCAACCCCGCGGCCTTCACCCATACCTCCGTGGCCTTGCGCGATGCCTTGCTGGCGGTTGCCATTCCCTTTATCGAAGTTCATTTGTCCAACGTGCATGCACGGGAGCCATTCCGGCACCATTCCTACTTTTCCGACGTTGCGCAGGGCGTAATCTGCGGTCTCGGCAGCCAGGGCTATGATTTCGCCCTGCAGGCAGCCTGTTCTCACCTGGCCAAGGCCAGTGTTCACCAAGCCGATCAGAGTGGTACGCAGCCATCTCCGGTCTCGCCATCCAGCTGCAAAAACAACTAAAGGTCTAGAGATTGTCCTATGGATATTCGTAAAGTTAAGAAACTGATCGAACTCATCGAAGAGTCCGACATTGAGGAAATCGAAATCAAGGAAGGCGATGACTGCGTGCGGATCAGCCGCCGCACCCGGCAGACGACTGTCAGCTATGCTCCGGTTCCAACCTATGAAAGCGTTGCCCAGCCGACTTCAGCGCCAATGAGCGCGCCCCAACCTGCGGGCGACACTGCAGCCGCGAGCGCAGCGACGGGCAACGGCGAGAAAGTCCGCTCCCCCATGGTCGGAACCTTTTATCGCGCGCCCACGCCCAGCGCCCCGGCCTTCGTTGAAGTGGGCCAGCGGGTCAAGGTCGGCGATGTGCTCTGCATCGTGGAAGCCATGAAGATGATGAACCAGATCGAATCTGATCGCGCGGGCGTCATCGAAGCCATTCTCGTGGAAAACGGTCAGCCGGTGGAGTTCGACCAGCCCCTGTTCACGATCGTCTAAAGGGCTGGGTTGACATGTTGGAAAAGGTACTGATCGCCAATCGCGGCGAAATCGCGCTACGCATCCTGCGCGCCTGTAAGGAGCTGGGCATCAAGACCGTCGCCGTGCATTCCGTGGCCGACCGTGATCTGATGCACGTGCGCCTGGCCGACGAATCGGTGTGCATTGGCCCCAATAATCCTCGGGAAAGCTACCTGAACATTCCCGCCATCATCAGCGCCGCCGAAGTGACCGACACGGTCGGCATCCACCCCGGCTATGGTTTTCTGGCGGAAAATGCCGACTTCGCCGAACAGGTGGAAAAAAGCGGCTTTGTCTTCATCGGCCCGACCCCCGATGTCATTCGCCTGATGGGCAACAAGGTCTCGGCGATCCAGGCCATGCGCGAAGCTGGCGTACCCACGGTACCCGGCTCCGACGGTCCGGTCGGTCAGGATGCCGAGGAAACCCTGCGCATTGCCCAGAAGATCGGCTACCCGGTGATCATCAAGGCCGCCGCCGGCGGCGGTGGGCGCGGCATGCAGGTGGTACATACGGAAGCCGCCCTGCTCAATGCCATTCATATCACCCAGGCCGAGGCACAGGCCGCCTTTGGCGACAGCACCGTGTATCTGGAAAAATTCCTCGACCGGCCCCGCCACGTGGAAGTCCAGGTCCTGGCCGACGGCAAGGGCAATGCCATTCACCTGGGCGACCGCGACTGCTCCATGCAGCGCCGCCACCAAAAGGTACTGGAAGAAGCGCCCGCCCCCAATATCGATCCGAAGGCACGGGAGGCCGTCTTCCAGGCCTGCATAAAGGCCTGTCTCGATATCAGCTATCGCGGCGCCGGCACCTTCGAATTCCTGTACCAGGACGGCCAGTTCTATTTCATCGAAATGAACACCCGGGTACAGGTGGAGCACCCCGTCACCGAGATGATCACGGGCATCGACATCGTCCGGGAACAGCTGCGCATCGCCAGCGGTCTGCCGCTGTCGATCCGGCAGGAAGACGTGCACTTCCAGGGCCATGCCATTGAGTGCCGGATCAATGCCGAAGACCCGCACAGCTTCACCCCGAGTCCCGGTCAGGTCAGTTATTTCCACGCCCCTGGCGGCAATGGCATCCGGGTAGACTCCCACCTCTACAGTGGCTACCGGGTACCGCCGAACTACGATTCGCTGATCGGCAAGATCATCAGCCATGGGCCGAATCGGGACAGCGCGCTGGATCGCATGAAAATTGCCCTGGACGAAACCGTGGTCGAAGGCATCAAGACCAACATCCCGCTCCTTCGCAAACTGGTGCGCGACAGTTGCCTGCGCCGGGTGGATTTCACCATCCATTACCTGGAAAAACTGCTGAGCGACTAGGCCGAAGAGAAGCACTCATGCCCTGGATCCAGATCAAGATTGACGTTCACGCAGAGCAGGCCAGCCAGTTCGAGGACTGGCTCATGGAAGCCGGCGCCGAAGTGGTAACCCTGGAGGACGGTGCCGACCAGCCGCTGTTCGAGCCCCCGCTCGGCACCACGCCGCTGTGGGATCAAACCCGGGTGGTCGGCCTGTTCGACGCAGGCGCCGACAGCGAGGCGATTCTCGCCTGGCTGGCTGAGCGTGCCGAGCCCGCAACGCTGCTGGCACGCGCCGAGCTGCTGGAAGACAAGGACTGGGAACGGGAGTGGATGAAGAACTTCCACCCGATCCAGTGCGGCCAACGCCTGTGGATTTGCCCCAGCTGGCGCGAGCCGCCCGATCCCGCGGCGGTGAACCTGAAACTGGATCCGGGCCTGGCGTTTGGCACCGGCACCCACCCCACCACCAAGCTGTGTCTGCAGTGGCTGGATCAGCAGGCACTCGAGGATAGGCTGGTGGTGGACTATGGCTGCGGCTCCGGCATTCTCGCCATTGCCGCGCTGCTGTTAGGCGCTCGCCAGGCACTGGCGGTGGACAACGATCCCCAGGCACTGACCGCCACCCGCGACAACGCATTGCGCAACGATGTTCAGGACCAGGTCGTCACCTTGCTGCCGGATCAGGTACCGGACACCCAGGCGGACATCATGGTCGCCAATATCCTCGCCCAACCCCTGATCCAGCTGGCTCCCCGGCTGGCGGCGCTGACCCGCCCCGGTGGCCTGCTGGCCCTGTCCGGCATTCTGCGCGAGCAGGCGGAAGGCGTGGCCGAACGGTACCGGGAATGGTTCGACATCAGCGCCATTGAGGCCCAGGAAGATTGGGTGCGCATTACCGGCATTCGCCGCAGCTGAGCAGGACTCCGGCTGGCTACATGCGCCAGGTAAAAGCGGCTACACTACAGACAGCCTGTTATAGACGCATCGAAGGTACCAAACCAGCGTTTAGGTACCAAACCGCCGCCCGATCCCAGACCTGCCTTTGATAAAGGCCGGCTGGCGGGCGCGACCAGAACCAAACTTTCGACCAGCCTGTGCTTCAGGAGTTTGAACTTGCTCACGCGATGCCCCCACTGTGGTGCTACCTTCCGGGTAACCGAGGCCCATCTGAACGCGGCGCACGGGAAAGTTCGTTGCGGCGCCTGCATGGCAATCTTCAATGCCACCGAACACTTGCTGAAAACGCCGGACGTCGCACCTGCCGCCCCCGTCCCTGCCGCGGAACCCCGTCGAGAGCCCCGCTTTGAGGATGAGCCCGAGGCGACCACCGCGGAGCCCGAAGCCGATTTCGAAACCAGCACAGAGGTTGCGGCCGAGGACGACTCTGATGATTTTCTGATCGACGACAATACGCCGCTGCCGGACGAGGAGCTGGGCGACGCCGATCTCGTGGCCGAACTTGAGGCCGCGCTGAAAGAGGAACAGGATGCGGCCGCTCCCGCCAGCCGCTCAGCGGCCAGCCACCTGAATCCGGCCCAGGACCTGGACGCCTTGTTGGCCGAGGAAGAAGAGGCCCATGGCGAACTGGCAGACGAACTGCATGAGCTGGACGAGCAGGCCTTGGCAGGTGCCGAGCTGGATGCCATCCTGGCGCCCGATGCCGAGGACCTGACAGCGGAGCATGCTCTATCCGATGAGGATGATGAGGAGTTCATCTTTCAGGACAACCCTGAGGAAGACAGTGCCGAAGACCGTTACACGGGCCTGCGCATCAGCGACGATGAACTGAGCGACAGCTTCCGGGACCTGGATCGTCCCACCCAGGCAGCCTTTGCCGATGATGCCGACACCGAACTGGAGAAGACGGATTCGGACGAAAGCTGGGCGGAAGAAATGCTGGAAGAGATCGAAGGCAGGAAGCCCGCGCGCCCAACGCCCGAGCCGGCCACGCCCCGTGAAAACCTGCATGCCAGCGATGCCCGAGACTTTTCGTTTGGCCTGGAACCGGAACAGGAGCCGCTGTCCACACAGCAGGACGCCATTACCCCTCTCGCCGCCTTCGACCGGTTGAAGTACGACCCCATCCGGGTCGAGAACGAAGGCGTCAAGACCGGCAGCCTGGTGCGGGTACTTGCCTGGACCCTGGTCAACATCCTGCTGCTGCTCGCCCTGGCGGCGCAGCTCGGCTGGTTCCATTTCGACCGGGTGGCCCAGCATGAGGGTTTACGCTCGCTCTATGCCGAGGCCTGTCAGCGGCTTGGCTGCACGCTGCCCACCCTGCTCGACATCGATAAGATCAAGAGCAACAACCTCGTGGTACGCAGCCATCCCAAGGCCGGCAAGGCACTGGTCATCGATGTCATGGTGACCAACGAAGCCCCCTTCGATCAGCCGTTCCCCAATATCACCTTTCAGTTTGCCGACCTCAATGGCAAGCCGGTGGCACAGCGGGTATTCACGCCCGAGGAATACCTGAGCGGCGAATTCAGGGAACTGAAGCTGATGCCGTCCGACCGCCCCGTCCACGTGACCCTGGAAATCCTCGATCCGGGCCCAGACGCGGTGAACTACACCATGGGATTCAGCCACCGCAGTCCCTCCAACTCCTAACTCCTTGGTCCGGGGCGCCAGCCGCCCCGGCCCACCTCACCGCGCCGGACGAGTGCCGCAACAAGCGGCAACAGAAAGCGCAAAAAATATGCAGTTTTTGAATTTTTCAAGTCTTTATCCGCCGAACGCTTCTGTTATCATAGGCCCCCCTGAAATGGCCGGGACCCCTTCGCGGGATCCTGGGCAGGCGTTATGACTCCCATTTTTTTGATGTACGTGTGATCCGGCAGGCTTTTTAGATGGTGCGAATCGGCCCCTACACTCTGGAAAACTGTCTGATCCTGGCACCCATGGCGGGAGTCACGGATCGTCCGTTCCGGCAGCTCTGCCGGCGTCTTGGCGCAGGTCTGGCCGTGTCGGAAATGGTCATTTCCGACCACCGTCTCTGGAACACGCGCAAATCCAGGCTGCGTCTGGACCATCACGGCGAGGCTGGCCCCCGCTCGGTGCAAATCGCCGGCGGCGACCCACGCATGATGGCGGAGGCCGCCCGTCTGAATGAGGCGCACGGGGCGCAGATCATCGACATCAATATGGGATGTCCGGCCAAGAAGGTGTGCAACAAGGCTGCTGGTTCCGCCCTGCTCAAGGATGAACAGTTGGTCACCGAGATCCTGCAGGCGGTGACCGCCGCCGTCAGCGTTCCGGTTACCTTGAAGATGCGAACCGGCTGGAGCCCCGATCAGCGCAATGGAATCCGCGTTGCACGCATCGCCGAGGATGCAGGCATTCAGGCCATTGCCGTACACGGACGGACCCGCGCCTGTGGCTACAAGGGCGAGGCCGAGTACGACACAATCGCCGCCATCAAACAGGCGGTGAGGATTCCTGTGTTCGCCAACGGCGATATCGATTCGCCCCAGAAGGCCAAGCAGGTTTTGCAACACACCGGCGCCGACGGTCTGCTGATCGGTCGCGCCGCCCAAGGACAACCCTGGATTTTCCGGGACATTCATCACTACCTCACGACCGGGGAGATACGCACGCCGCCGACGGTGCAGGAGGTACGGGACATTCTGCTGACTCATGTCCAGGAGCTCTATGAGTTCTATGGAGAGTTCATGGGCGCCCGTATCGCACGCAAACACGTTGGTTGGTATCTCAGCGCCCGGCCCGATGGGGATTTGTTTAAGCGCCACTTTAATCAGCTTGAAGAGCCGTCTCAGCAACTCGACGCATTGACCAAACACTTCAGGCACTTGATCAACGTAGAGGAAATCGCCGCATGACCACCGAATCCGTAGCCGCCACCCAGGGCGTGACCGACTCCGCCCACATCTTGACCGTTGACAAGGGCACCAGTCAGGCAAAGACCCTGCGCGACAGCGTTGAGAACTGCCTGCAGAACTATTTCGCGCAACTGGACGGCACGCCGGTGACGGACGTATACCAGATGGTCCTGTCTGAAGTGGAAGCGCCCCTGCTGGAACAGGTCATGAAGTACACCCGCAACAACCAGACCAAGGCGTCCACGCTGCTGGGCCTGAACCGTGGCACCCTGCGTAAGAAACTGAAGCAGTACGGCTTGCTGTAAGGACAATCGAGCCCAGTATTTCTCTGATCAGTGGCGGGAGCGGAAGCTCCCGTCTGTCTTTTCAAACCAGCGATAGATGGAACCATGGCAGACACAGAATCGACGATCGCCATCAAGCGCGCGCTCATCAGCGTATCCGACAAGACCGGTGTGGTGGAATTCGCCCAAGCCCTCACCGACCTCAAGGTTGAAATCCTGTCCACCGGCGGCACCTTCAAGCTGCTGCGGGAGCAGGGCATCGCGGTCACGGAAGTCTCGGATCACACGGGCTTTCCGGAAATGATGGACGGCCGGGTCAAGACCCTGCACCCCAAAATCCATGGCGGCATTCTCGGCCGCCGGGGCACCGATGATCAGGTCATGCAGGACCACGGCATTGCGCCGATCGATCTGGTGGTGGTGAACCTCTATCCCTTTGAACAGACCATCGCCAAGCCCGACTGCGACCTGGCCACCGCCATCGAGAACATCGATATCGGCGGACCGACCATGGTGCGCGCGGCGGCGAAGAACCACCAGGACGTGGCCATTGTCGTCAATGCCTCGGACTACGCGCCGGTACTGGCGGAACTGCGGGCCAACCAGGGCGCGCTCAGTCATGCCACCCGCTTCGACCTGGCGGTGAAGGCATTCGAGCACACGGCGGCCTACGACGGCGCCATTGCCAACTACCTGGGCCTGAAGGTCAAGGCCAACCAGTCCCCGCTGTTCCCCCGCACCTTCAACCTGAACCTGGTGAAGGCGCAGGACATGCGGTATGGGGAAAACCCGCACCAGCAGGCCGCCTTCTACGTGGAACGCAATCCGCAGGAAGCCTCGGTGGCAACCGCCACCCAGTTGCAGGGCAAGGAGTTGTCCTACAACAACGTGGCCGATACCGATGCCGCGCTGGAGTGCGTCAAGCCGTTCGCCGATGCCGCCTGCGTCATCGTCAAGCACGCCAATCCCTGCGGCGTGGCCATTGGCGCTGATATCCGCCAAGCCTACGACCTGGCCTATGCCACCGATCCGACTTCGGCGTTTGGCGGCATCATTGCCTTCAACCGTGAGCTGGACGCGGAAACGGCCAAAGCCATCATCGACCGCCAGTTCGTGGAAGTCATCATCGCGCCCAGCGTGGCCGCCGATGCCCAGGCCATTGTGGCCACCAAGGCTAACGTGCGACTGCTCGCCTGCGGCGATCTCGGCACGCCCCGTCAGCCCGGCTTTGATTTCAAGCGGGTTACCGGCGGCTTGCTGGTGCAGGAGCGCGACCTGGGCATGGTCGACCACAGCGAACTGAAGATGGTGACTCAGCGCGCGCCCACCGAGCAGGAACTGCAGGATCTGCTGTTCGCCTGGGAAGTGGCCAAGTTCGTCAAGTCCAACGCCATTGTCTACGCCAAGAGCGGCCGCACCATCGGCATCGGCGCCGGTCAGATGAGCCGGGTCTACAGTGCCAAGATCGCCGGCATCAAGGCAGCCGACGAGAACCTGGAAGTGAAGGGTTCGGTCATGGCGTCCGATGCCTTCTTCCCGTTCCGCGACGGCATCGACGCCGCCGCCAAGGCCGGTATCACTGCGGTGATCCAGCCCGGTGGTTCCATGCGCGACCAGGAAGTGATCGACGCCGCCAATGAGCATGGCATCGCCATGGTCTTTACCGGCATGCGTCACTTTCGACATTAAGGCGCCGACACTCAGACGCCAGCAGTTAGAGGGAAAACCATCATGAAGGTGTTGATTATTGGTAGTGGCGGCCGCGAACATGCGCTGGCCTGGAAAGTAGCCCAGTCCAACCAGGTGGAGCAGGTGTTCGTGGCGCCCGGCAATGCCGGCACCGCGGGCGAGGCGAAAATCACCAACGTGGCCATTGAAGCAGTGGATCTCGAAGGCCTGAGCCAGTTCGCCCAGCGCGAGTCCATCGGCCTGACCATCGTCGGTCCGGAAGCACCGCTGGTCGCGGGCGTGGTGGATCACTTCCGCCAGCAGGGCCTGCGGATTTTTGGCCCGACGCAAAAGGCAGCCCAGTTGGAAGGCTCCAAGGCCTTCACCAAGGATTTCCTGGCACGCCAGGGCATCCCCACTGCCGCCTACCAGAATTTCACCGACGTCGAGGCGGCCCTCGCCTACGTCCGGCAACAGGGCGCGCCGATTGTGGTCAAGGCCGATGGCCTGGCTGCCGGTAAAGGCGTGATTGTCGCCATGACCCTGGCGGAAGCCGAAGACGCCATCCGCGACATGCTGGCCGGCAATGCCTTCGGCGCCGCCGGCAGCCGGGTGGTGATCGAGGAATTCCTGGAAGGCGAGGAAGCCAGCTTCATCGTCATGGTCGATGGCGAGCACGTGCTGCCCATGGCCACCAGCCAGGACCACAAGCGCATCGGCGACCAGGATACCGGCCCCAATACCGGCGGCATGGGCGCCTACTCGCCAGCTCCGGTGGTGACGCCCGAGGTACACGCGCGCATCATGAACGAGGTGATCTACCCCACCGTGCGCGGCATGGCGGCGGAAGGCAATCCCTACACGGGCTTTCTCTATGCGGGCCTGATGATCACTGCCGAGGGCGCGCCCAAGGTCATCGAGTTCAATTGCCGCTTCGGCGACCCGGAAACCCAGCCCATCATGATGCGGATGCAGTCGGATCTGGTGACCCTGTGTGACGCCGCCATCGATGGCCGTCTCGACCAGGTGGACTCCAAGTGGGATCCCCGCGCCGCAGTCGGCGTGGTGATGGCGGCGGCCGGCTATCCTGGCGACTACGCCAAGGGCGATGTGATTTCCGGTCTGGACCAGGCGGAGCCAGAAGGCGTCAAGACCTTCCAGGCCGGCACCCAGGCCAGCAATGGCCAGTTGCTCACCCAAGGTGGACGGGTGCTCTGTGTGACCGCGCTGGGCGACACCGTCACTGCGGCCCAACAGCGCGCTTACCAGCGGGTTGCCGACATCCAGTGGAACGGCGCCTATTACCGCAAGGATATTGCCTATCGCGCCATTGCGCGGGAGCAGCAGTAATCCAGCGCTCTCTCATCCAGAGCAATGGATGAGGGCACTCTTGTGATGAAAGCAATCTGCAGGGGGCGGCGCGGCGAAGCCGTTAGCCGCCCAACTGCCGATAAGTGTCCAGAATCAACCGCTCGGTTGTCTCCCAGCCAATACAGCCATCCGTCACCGACTGTCCGGGATCCAGCCGGGTAACAGGCCCCACCAGCTTCTGCTGGCCGTCCTTCAGATGACTCTCCAGCATCACGCCGAACAGGCTGTGATCGCCCGCCCGGATCTGCTCGACCACGGCCTGCAACACCTCGGGCTGACGGCGATAGTCCTTGTCTGAATTGTCGTGGCTGCAATCCACCATGATCCGCGGTTCCAGCCCCGCTGCCGCCAGTGCCTCCCGGCAGCGCCGCACCGAGACGGGCTGATAGTTGGGCGCACCCTTGGCGCCGCGCAGCACCAGGTGGCAATGGGGGTTCCCCGGCGTCTGGCGAATCGCCACCTGCCCTTCGGGATCCACCGACAGGTATTCATGGGAATGAGCCGCGGACTTGATGGCATCGATGGCCACCTGCAAGCCGCCGTCCGTCGCGTTCTTGAAGCCCACCACCGCCTCCAGGCCACTGGCCAATTCCCGGTGGGTCTGGGATTCGGTGGTGCGGGCGCCGATGGCGGTCCAGCTGATGCAGTCCTGCAGATACTCGGCAATCAACGGACTCAGCGCCTCGGTCGCGAGCGGCAGGCCCAGCCGCGACACGTCGATCAGAAGCTGGCGCGCCAATTCCAGCCCCCGGTCCATATCATGGGAGCCGTCCAGGGCGGGATCGACCGCCAGACCTTTCCAGCCCACGGTGGTGCGGGGTTTTTCGAAATAGGCGCGCATCACCAGCAACAGGCGGTCGGATACCTTGTCGCTCAGTTGCTGCAAACGGCTGGCGTACTCATGGGCCGCCGTCACATCGTGTATCGAGCAGGGGCCGACCACCATCAACAGCCGTTCGTCCTGGCCTTGCAGGACCGCGCGGACCTGGCGCCGGTGCACCGCAATCCGGTGCTGGTCGAGCTCACTGAGAGCCAGGTCCTGCTTGAGTTGCTGGGGGCTGCGAATGCGGCGGAATGCGGTGGTGGCGGCTGGCGCCGGTGTTAACGCAGGTGTACAGGGTGCGGTATTGGTTTGCATGGGGTCATCCTCGGTCAATCAATGGAAAATCAGAGTCGGTTTAGCCGCAATATCGCCAATAGCGGTAGGCGTACCGATAGTCGGCACTCCCATGGCCGCCATGGGCGTTGCTAAATCGTTCCTGATGCCATTGATGTCCAGGTAACCGTTGCATGATTTTCCTCGCGTGTTGCGCCTTGTCATTTTCAACGGGCATTAAAAAAGCCCCGTTGGCCTGGCCTCACGGAGCTTTGTTGAGTCCGGGAGGCCGTTTCGTCAAACGAGCCTCCTGGAGGGGACCCGCCTAACGCTGCTTATACCAAAAATAAAAACCCGCATGCTGGCTGGCGCCGGCATGGTGCAGAGACTGTGCAATCGGGTTCATCTGTGGCATAAGAGGGTTCGTCTGTTTCGGGTCTTGATCCTGGGATATTACTCTTGCCCCCCTGCGCTTGCAATCACCACCCTCGCCAGCGCATGCTGACCACAAGGCTGATCATGGCCAATGACTATTGCACGGAGATGACCATGTTGTGCATCACATCACCCTGCTCTTCCCGAATTCGGATGTTCTTCTGTCTACTCGCCATCATCGTGATGGAGGGATTTTTCGCAGGGCTCGCCCAGGCCGAGGAAGTCACCACCCAGACTTTGTATTACCGCCCTGCGGAGGAGGTGGCGAGCCGTCTGCAGCAGGTGTTCCCCGACGAGCAGGCGCGCTTCAGCGGCCTGCACAACCAGCTCATCATCCATGCCCGTGATGCCGCCACGCTGCAGCAGGTGCGCGAGATCATCAAGCAGATCGACACCCGCCCCCACCAGTTCCGGATCAGTCTGCGCCAGCAGGGCGACCGTTCGCGCCAGTCGCAGGAAATCGGTGCCGGCGGCACCATCTCCCGCGATGGCAGCCGGGTGCAGATCACCACTCGCCATGGGGCCTTCAGCAACCAGGGACAGAGCCAGCAGATGGTGACCGTGCTGGAAAACAATGCGGTGGTGATCCAACAGGGCCAGTTGCGCCCGATTCGCGACTTCTGGGTCAGCCGCCAGGGCGTGGCCACCAACACCCGCTTTCAGCAGATCGGCAATGCGCTGGTGGTCACACCCCGGCGAGTGGGCGACGGGCAGGTGGAGCTCAGCATCCACGCCAGCCATTCACGCCCGGGCGACCGGCATGAGGATCAGGTGGAGCAAATGGAGTTGGTAACCCAGCGAATCGTGGGTTTCGGCGACTGGGTGGAATTAGGCAGCGTGCGTGAAAACGTACAGGAGCAACGGGACGGGACGATCCATTACTCGACCCGTCGGGAGCAGCAAACCGGCGGCTTTGAGATCAAGGTCGAGCTGATCGACTAAGAAATTCAACCGCTTCTCTCAATCTAGCCATCTCTCTCAATCTAATAGCAGGGTCTTGGCACGATTCACCTGGGCAGCAAGAAAATCACTGCCGCCCCGGTCCGGATGCACCTTCTGCATCATGCGGCGATGGGCCTGAATGATCTCATCGCGGCTGGCCCCCTCTTCCAGGCCGAGAATCGCCAGGGCCTGGTCTCGCGTCATGTCGTCGGGGCTGCGTGGCGCCTGCCCTTCCCTCGCCGCCTCGGCCCGCCACTCGGCATCCAGCCGTCGGTCCAGATAGGCCTCCAGCACCGCCACGGAATCAGGATACTGCCCCCTGCACTCCCGATAGAGCCGGGCCAGCTGAGTTTCGTTCAAGTGGCTCAGCAGCTGGCCGGTGAAGTCTCCCGCCAGCACCTCGCCGTCCATCACACCGGTCCGGTGATCCAGCGTCATGGTCAGGAGCGACGTGGTGACGGATGAGGTCTGCTCGTCTTCCTCGGTCAGGTTGCCCTTGAAGAAATCCAGTGCCTGCTTCAGCAAGGGGCCGTACTGAATCAGGGAAATCACCCGGCGGATCAGCAAGATCAGAGCGGCGCCGGCGGCCACCAGAAAATGCAGGCGCCCGGTTAGCGCCAGCAGAATGAATATCAGTGCGGTTACGCCCAACGCCAGGCTCAACCACCACTGTTTGGCCTGACGAGGGCTGGACTGCAGACGATAACGCACCAGCCAGAACAACAATAATG
This sequence comes from Pseudomonadota bacterium, assembly GCA_023430625.1. Classification (GTDB taxonomy): domain Bacteria; phylum Pseudomonadota; class Gammaproteobacteria; order Pseudomonadales; family Oleiphilaceae; genus JAEZAA01. The sequence continues at coordinate 4,105 of JAEZAA010000263.1, read as the reverse complement.
CGATCAGAAAACCGAAGAGAAGCTGCAATCAATTATTCCCGTAAACAACCTTGCCTTTGAACAACCTGTCCGTAATCAACACCATAGCCAACGGCCCGGACAGTAAGACGCCCCTTATCCCTTGAGCTGATGGGTCAATGCCTTGACCTCTGCGTTGCCGCTGCGTCCCAAGTGTTCCAACGCCTTGATGCCCCCACTGGCATAGACGGCCACCGCACACAGCAACTGGCGCAGGCGGTCACTGCTAGCCCGATCAAAATGAGCATAGGCGCCTCCGGTCAAGCGGGCGATGCGCCGATAGACCGTCTCAACGTTGGCATCGCTGCCTTCCTGAAACAGAAATACCGGGACGCCGTGGATGGCCAGTTTGCCCGCCAGATCATAAAGCAGTTCCGGTGCCTCTTCTACCGCGTCGCCCACAAACACCAAGGCCTGCACCGGCGTCCGCGCCGTTTCCGCCAGGGCATGGCGCAGCACGCGGGCAATCTGGGTCATGCCGGCCTGGCAACGCACCTCCGCCATGCGCTGCGCCAGGTATTCGCCATCAGGGGTCCAATTCAGCGCCTGAAACTCATTGCGCCCCCGAAAATAACATAGCTGAATCTGCAGACCGCCCTGCTTGCCCGCCTCGGCAAACATATCCCCCTGGATCTGGCAGGCCTGGTCCCACAGATGCTCGCGGCTGGCCGTGGCATCCAGGGCGAAGACCAAACGCCCAGCCCGGGCACGGGTCGCGGGCAGCGACGCCGCTGCATTCAGAAAAGCCTGCACTTGTTGCGGGCTCGAGGGAACAAGTTGCTTGTCCTTTGCCATGAAACACCTCCAGTGCGCGGGCTGCCGGACCGGCTTGGCCGCCCGCATCGCCTAGCTTACAACTTCTAAACCCAGCGTGCCCCCATACAGCCCGGACCGAGCCGCCAGGATTGTAGACGATGGTGCCGCGCGCGCCGCAACCGGATACACTCGGGACACGACCTGCGACTCGAATCCACGCCCAGCCTTCCACCCTATTTTCCGGCAGGTTCAGTCAGGTGGGTAGTCAACGCAGCTTTCTCAAGGAGTTTTCTTTCGTGGAACTGAATATCCAGCAAATCGCTAACTTTACGCTTCAGTTAGCCCAGCAGGCCGGCGACCTTATTCGCACCGAACGCCAGCAGGCCCGCTTCGAGCGCAACTACAAGTACGGGCAGGAGCTGGTCACCAGCGTCGACATCAAGGCCGACCAATTGATCCGTCAGGCCATCGAACAGCGCTACCCGGATCATGAAATTCTGTCGGAGGAGTCGTCGCCAAATTTCCAGGATCTGGACAAGTTACGCCACCCACTCTGGATCATCGACCCTATCGATGGGACCATCAACTTCGCCCACAACCATCATCAGGTGGCGGTTTCAATCGCGTTTGCGGTCAATGGTGAAGTTCAGGTGGGCGTGGTTCATTGCCCCTTCCTGGGGGAGACCTTTCACGCCATTCGCGGCCAGTTCAGCCGTTTGAATGGCCAGCCCATTGCCGTCAGCGGCCTGGAGGATTTCCGCCACGCCTTGCTGGCCACCGGCTTTCCCTACGACAAGGCCACGCTTGCGACTCTGATCCGGCGCCTGGAAAAAGTCATGGGGGAATGTCAGGACATCCGGCGTATTGGATCCGCCGCCGTCGATATCTGCTGGGTTGCCATGGGTCGTCTGGACGGCTACTACGAAAGCGTCAAACCCTGGGATTTTGCCGCCGCCCAACTCATCGCCCGCGAAGCGGGTGCCCGCTTTGGTCACCTCGGAGCGGTTCCCGACGGGATGCCGGAGGAGCTTCACGGCACGGACATACTGGTTGCCACGCCGGCCCTATACACGACGCTGCTCAGCTTGCTGAAAGAAGCCGACCAGGGTAGCGACACCGACTGAGACTACGCTCGATCAGCGGTTCATACCCACATCAGGCCCGGCTCAGTGAGGATGCCGGGCCACAGACTCCCCGCTTTGCACGGAGTCTCACACCAGGCCGCGGACAACCTACGTCTCACGTCACCCTTCACACGACCGCTTCCGGCGCTCCGAGCAATTGCTCAGCCAGAAACGACCACTGCTCCTGCCAGAACTGCAGCGGCATCATCTTGAAGTCGCTGCGCACGAACATGTGAATCTTGCCTTCCAGAAAGGCCAACATGAGATTGGTCGCGCTCTGGTTCGGCATGTGCGGGTCATAGCCGCCTTTGCGCTGGCCTTCCTGCAGCAATTGGGCGAGGCAGGTTTCGTAATGCTGGAAGAACTGACCAACCCGCTTGCGCAGACGCTCGGTCTCACCCGCCAGCGCTTCGCCGGTCAGGATACGGCACATGCCGGGGTTTTTCTGGGCAAACTCCAGGGTCATGCGCAGGATGCGCTCCATACGCTCCAGCGGATCGCCCTTCTCCGCGGCCATTTGCTTGGCGCGAACGAGCGTGTTCTCCTCGATGTAATCAATCAGCCCTTCCAGGATCTTGCCCTTGCTGGGAAAATGTCGGTACAACGCAGCCTCGGAGACACCCACAGCGACGGCAAGCTTGGCGGTGGTAATCCGTTCCCCGGGCTCCTTCTCCAGCATCTGGGCAAGCGCTTGAAGAATCTTTTCTCGGCGGTTGTTTCGATCTCTTTTCATATCGCTGTTCGATGTCTCGTCGGTGAGTTAAGAGTTAGTGACCCGGTGTCGCTCCTCTTTTTGTACTGTTCCCGATATGATTTTTATAGTTACGCGCCAGCCGCGACGAGTCTTTCCGTCCGTTTCCAACGGCTTTTGGGCGCAAAAGCCCATTTTTTTCTGCCGCAAACCTGCAGCAAAGCCCGGCGCTGCAAGGCTTACGGGAAAGTGAGTAAAAATTAATGAAAAAACACGCCCGGCGCGACCGGTCGCCACACTGCATCGGTGGCGGCATCGTCCCAACGGTTAGGGAGGGGATGATAGCGAGCAACCTGGGTCGCTCGCTGTAAGTGTTTTCAGAAGGATTTGTATCGAAAACGTTAATTCGAGACGAGTGTGATCAGAAAAAGGTGCCGCCCAGGGGAGATGAGGCACTGGCGTAGAGCTTGCGCGGCATGCGTCCAGCCAGGAATGCCTCGCGGCCGCTTTCCACCGCCAGTGCCATGGCGCGGGCCATGCGAATGGGGTCCTGGGCCTGGGCAATGGCGGTGTTCATCAGCACGCCATCGCACCCCAGCTCCATGGCAATGGTGGCATCCGACGCCGTGCCGACCCCGGCATCCACCAGCACCGGCACCTTGGCGTTTTCCAGAATCATCATGATGTTATAAGGGTTGCGGATCCCCAGCCCGGAGCCGATGGGCGCACCCAGCGGCATGACGGCGACACAGCCCATTTCTTCCAGGCGCTTGGCGATAATGGGGTCGTCGCTGGTATAGACCATGACCTTGAAGCCGTCCTTGACCAGCTCCTCGGCGGCCTTGAGAGTTTCCGTCAGATCCGGATACAGGGTCTTCTCGTCGCCCAGCACTTCCAGTTTGACCAGATCATGGCCATCCAGCAGCTCACGGGCCAGCTTACAGGTGCGCACCGCATCGCGGGCGTTATAGCAGCCGGCGGTATTGGGCAGAATGGTGTAGCGCTGGGGCGAAAGCACATCGAGCAGGTTCGGCTCGTCCGGGTTCTGTCCCAGGTTGGTACGACGCACCGCCACGGTGACGATCTCCGCGCCGCTGGCCTCAATCGCCGCGCCGGTCTCGGCCATGTCGCGGTACTTGCCGGTTCCCACCAACAGTCGGGATTGATAGGTACGCCCGGCGATCTCCAACGGACGGTCTTGACGGGGAAGGTTCATGGCACTGGATCCTGTTCTAAACAATGAGAGAGCGGGACGGCTGCGTTCGCAAATAGCTCAGCCGCCGCCGATGGCATGGACGATTTCGATGCGATCACCACTTTGCAGCACATGGTGCTCATGCTCGCTGCGGGGGACGATTTCCAGATTCACCTCGGCCGCAATCCGTTTGCCGGTCAATCCGAGCTGATCGATCAGCTCCTTCAGGGTCACGCGTTCCGGTACCTGAACCGGCTCGCCATTGACTGCGATTTGCATCACTCATTTCTCCACATCAATGACAAAAGAGCGAAAGGGACA
>JAEZAA010000255.1 GCA_023430625.1 Pseudomonadota bacterium | reverse complement strand
CCCATCGAGGTGATCACCAAAGGGCGCCACGATCCCTGTGTAGGCATTCGCGCCACACCGATTGCCGAAGCCATGATGGCTCTGACCCTGATGGATCATTACCTGCGTCATCGCGCCCAGAACATGGATGTGGTGTCACCCACGCCGGATATCTGCCGCCCACGCTCGTAAATCCTATGGGCTCCAATCCCGCCGGCATTCCCTATTGGCGACTGTCGGCGTTCTACTTTTTCTACTATGCCCTGCTGGGCGGTCTTGCGCCGTACTGGAGCGTCTACCTGCGCGAGCAGGGATTTGGCGCCACCGAAATCGGCCAGATCATGGCCATCCTGATGCTGACCCGCCTGCTTGCCCCCAACTTCTGGGGCTGGCTGGGGGATGTAGGGCAGTGCCGGCTGGCGATGGTGCGCATCGGCAGCTTTCTTGCCATGGTTTGCTTCACCGGTTTTTTCTGGGCGGAAGGCTACTGGGGCTACGTGTTGTTCATGGCGGCGTTCAGTTTTTTCTGGACCGCCGTCCTGCCCCAGTTCGAAGTGATCACGCTGCATGCCCTGGGGGAGCAGCGCCCGCGCTACAGCCAAATCCGTGTCTGGGGCTCCATTGGCTTCATTCTCACGGTCGTGGGCTTGGGGGCGCTTTTCGAAACCGCCTCGGTGGATTGGCTGCCGCTTTGTCTGGCTCTGCTCTTGGCCAGCATCTGGATGGCGTCCATGGTGTCACTTCGCGAGCCGGCTCAGGAGCGTTCTTCCGTCTCACACGAGGGGCTCCTCAAGGTGCTGCGCCAGCGCCCGGTTATCGCGTTTCTGATCGTCAACTTCCTGCTTCAGTTGTCCCATGGGCCTTACTACACCTTTTATAGCCTGTACCTTCAGTCGGCCGGTTATGGACTGGACCAGATTGGCTGGCTCTGGAGTCTGGGCGTGGTTGCCGAGGTGGTCTTGTTTCTGGTGATGCACCGCTTGCTGGCGGGCTACTCACTGGCCTGGATTATCACGGCGAGTATGATCCTCACGGCCGTGCGCTGGTTTCTGATTCCAGTGTTTGTGGAGTCCATTTGGCTGTTGGCGCTGATTCAGATCCTGCACGCCTTTTCCTTTGGCGCGATGCATGCAGCGTCCATTGAATTCGTGCATCGGTATTTTTCAGGGCGCCACCAGGGGCAGGGCCAGGCACTCTATAGCAACATCGGGTTTGGTGCCGGCGGAACCGCCGGTGCCTTTCTCAGCGGCTACCTCTATGACTTTGGCGGCGGGCCAATCACCTTTGCGCTGGCAGGCGTTGCGGCGGCGGTGGCTGTGCCTTTCGCCGCGCAGTGGTTGCAGGAAAAACGCGGCTAACGGACTGGCGGGAAACGGGGCGTTACGCCGCCTGGCCTGCAAGCTCGACAATGGCGCGCGCTGCGTTGCTCCGTATACGATCCCGATGCAAGATCGCCCCCAGACGCCGTTCCAGTTGGCCTAGCTCCCGCGGCAGTACCGCCAGACTCGAGTCCAGCATGGACACCGGCAACACGCTCCAGCCCAGGCCGACAGACACCATCATTTTGATCGTTTCCAGGTAGTTGGTGGGCATCACCGCCTTCAAGGGCACTTGTTCCTCGGCAAAAAGCCGCTGCACGATCCGATAGGTGTGGGTGGTGGGCTCCGGCAGAATGGCGTTATAGGCCGACAGCGCGGCAAGATCTGCCTGGCCCTGAGTCGCCAGCGGATGGCCCGGTGCGACCACGAACGCCAACGGGTCCTGCCAGATGTACTCGCAGACAATCGGTTGTGGCGGGTCGGGGTTCAAAGTGGCGAATGCCAGTTCAACCGCACCGGTAGCGACCGCTTCATAGGCTTTCTCGGATTCCATGAACTGCAGGTCCAGCTCCACGTCGGGGTAGCGTCGGCTGAACTCCTTGATGAGCGCCGGTAAACGATGCAGGCCGATATGATGGCTGGTGGCCAGGGTCAGGGTGCCGCCGACACTACCGGACAGGTTGCGAATGGCCAGTTCCGCATGATTCATCTGCTGAAGAATCTGGCGTGCGTTAGGCAGCAGCAGGCGCCCGGCTTCGGTGAGAATAATGCGGCGCTGAAACCGGTCGAACAGAGAAGTGCCGAGACGAACCTCAAGCACCTGGACCCGTTTGGTAATGGCCGGCTGCGTGAGATGTAACGCCGTTGCGGCCCGGGAAAAGGAGCCGTGGTCCACGACGGCGACGAACGCCTGAAGCGCCTGGATATCCATGATCTATTCCTTTGGGGAATCCAAAATATAAAAAAGATCAATTTGTGTTATGGATTCTAGGCCGTTAGCATGAGCCTGTATAGCCCATTCATTGGGTGAGACTTATCCAAAACCCGCTACCCAAGAGGTTGGATCAACATGGCTGGTAAAACCCTGTATGACAAGTTGTGGGAGTCTCACGTCGTTAGCGAACGTGATGACGGTACGGCATTAATCTATATCGACCGGCAGTTGCTGCATGAAGTGACGTCGCCGCAGGCATTCGAAGGCCTGCGCCTCGCTAGCCGTAAGCCCTGGAGGCTGGATGCCAACCTGGCGACCCCCGACCACAACGTGCCGACCACTCCAGTGGAGCGTGAGCAGGGCGTCAATGGCATCGTGGATCCGGTCTCCAAGATCCAGGTTCAGACACTCGACGAGAACTGCGACGATTTCGGCATCCTTGAATTCAAGATGAAGGATTCCCGTCAGGGCATTGTGCACGTGGTTGGGCCCGAGCAGGGCGCAACGTTGCCGGGCATGACGGTGGTATGTGGAGACTCCCATACTTCCACGCACGGCGCGTTCGGCGCGCTGGCGCACGGCATCGGTACCTCCGAGGTGGAGCACGTCCTTGCCACCCAGTGTTTGGTTCAGAAGAAAATGAAGAACATGCTGGTGCGGGTGAATGGCCATGTTGGCCCGGGCGTGACCGCCAAGGACATCATCCTGGCAATCATCGGCCGTATCGGTACCGCTGGCGGCACCGGCTATGCCATGGAGTTCGCGGGTGAGGCCATCCGTGATCTGTCCATGGAAGGCCGCATGACGGTGTGCAACATGGCTATTGAAGCCGGTGCCCGCGCCGGGCTGATCGCAGTCGACGAGACCACGATCGAATACGTGAAGGGGCGCCCGTTTTCACCTCAGGGCGAGATGTTCGAAAAAGCGGCTGCCTACTGGCGCACGCTGCACTCTGATCCTGATGCCCGGTTTGATCATGTGGTGGAGCTGGAGGCCAGTGAAATCGAACCCCAGGTGACTTGGGGGAATTCGCCGGAGATGGTCGCGGGGATTCACAGCCGTGTGCCGGATCCGGATCAGGAATCAGATCCGGTCAAGCGCGAAGGCTATCGCCGTGCATTGCAGTACATGGGATTACAGGCGGGCCAGGCGATCGGTGACATCAAGCTCGACCGCGTCTTTATCGGCTCCTGCACCAATTCCCGCATTGAAGACTTGCGCGCGGCGGCGGCTGTGGTGAAAGGCAAGAAAGTGGCTGCGAACGTCAAGCAGGCGCTGGTGGTTCCGGGTTCAGGGCTGGTCAAGGCGCAGGCGGAACAGGAAGGCTTGGATCGTATTTTCATTGAAGCCGGTCTTGAGTGGCGCGAGCCAGGCTGTTCGATGTGTCTGGCGATGAATGCGGACAAACTGGGGCAGGGGGAGCATTGCGCGTCCACCTCGAACCGGAACTTCGAAGGCCGCCAGGGCTTCGGTGGGCGCACCCATCTGGTCAGCCCGGCCATGGCGGCTGCGGCAGCCATCCATGGGCATTTCGTCGACGTTCGGCAAGAAGTCAGCCACTAAAAGATTGCGTGAGGTAAGTCACCATGAAGAAATTTACCCAGGAAACCGGAATCGTGGCGCCGATGGATCGCGCCAATGTCGATACCGATATGATTATTCCCAAGCAGTTTCTGAAGTCCATCAAGCGCAGTGGCTTTGGCCCCAATCTGTTTGATGAGCTGCGTTATCTGGATGAAGGCAAACCGGACCAGGACTCCTCCGGGCGTCCGAAGAATCCGGACTTCGTCCTGAATCAGCCCCGTTATGAGCGCGCACGAATCCTTCTGGCCCGGCAAAACTTTGGCTGTGGCTCCAGTCGCGAGCATGCGCCCTGGGCATTGGACGATTACGGCTTTCGGGCCATTATCGCCCCCAGCTTCGCCGATATTTTCTTTAACAACTGCTTTAAGAATGGTTTGTTACCCATTGTTTTATCTGATGAACAGGTTGATGAGCTGTTCCGCGAAACCAATGCCCAGGAAGGTTATCAACTGACAATCGATCTTGAGCGCCAGGTTGTCGTGAAGCCGGACGGAACGGAGATTCCGTTCCAGGTGGACGCGTTCCGTCGCCACTGCCTGCTCAACGGCTTGGACGATATCGGATTGACGCTGGAGCAGGCGGACGCCATTCGTGCTTATGAAGCCCGCAAGCGCCAGGAAACGCCCTGGCTGTTTGGTGCCATTGGCTGAAGCCAGAAATTTGAATCTGCAGAAAGCGATTAATTTCAGTTCGTTGTCTGCGTCTTTTAAAGTTATAAATAGGATTAGGTAAGAATCATCATGGCGAGCAAAATTCTGGTTTTGGCGGGCGATGGCATTGGCCCGGAGATCGTGGCTGAGGCGCGTAAAGCGCTGGACGTGGTCAATCGCAAGTGCAATCTGGGTCTGGAGTTTGAGGACGGCCTGATCGGTGGCGCCGCAATTGATGCGGCTGGCGTCCCTCTGCCGGATGCCACCTTGAAGGCGGCGCAAGCGGCTGATGCGATCCTGCTGGGCGCCGTCGGCGGTCCGAAATGGGATCAGCTGGAAATGAAGATCCGCCCGGAGAAAGGATTGCTGGCGATCCGTTCCACACTGCAGCTGTTTGCCAATCTGCGCCCGGCGATCCTGTACCCGCAGCTGGCCAGTGCCTCTACCCTGAAGCCGGAAGTGGTTGCGGGCCTGGATATCCTGATCGTGCGCGAGCTGACCGGCGGCCTTTATTTTGGCGGTCCCCGCGGCGTTCGGACATTGGAGAATGGTGAGCGTGAAGGCTTTAATACGGCGGTCTATCGCGAGAGCGAAATCCGTCGCATTGGGCGGGTTGCCTTTGAGGCGGCGCGCAAGCGTAACAAGAAGGTTTGCTCCGTCGATAAAGCCAACGTGTTGGAGGTCACGGTACTTTGGCGCGAAATCATGGAAGATCTGGCCAAGGAATATCCGGATGTCGCCTTGAGCCACATGTACATTGATAACGCGGCGATGCAGTTAGTGCGCGCTCCGAAGCAGTTTGATGTCATCGTTACGGGGAACATGTTCGGCGATATCTTGTCTGATGAAGCGGCCATGCTGACGGGCTCCATTGGCATGTTGCCCTCCGCCTCCCTGGACGAGAGCGGTAAGGGAATGTACGAACCCTGTCACGGTTCCGCGCCGGATATCGCGGGCCAGGGTGTCGCCAACCCCTTGGCAACCATTCTTTCAGCTGCGATGATGTTACGCTATTCGCTCGGCCAGGAAGAGGCTGCGGCCATGATCGAGAAAGCGGTCAGCCAAGTGCTGGATCAGGGATATCGTACAGGCGATATTTTCTCCGAAGGGCAGCGGAAAGTCGGAACCAAGGCCATGGGCGATGCGGTTGCGGCAGCTCTGGAAGCGCTGTAAGGCGCCTCTCAGTGTCAGTATCATCCAGAGCCGGCAGATGCCGGCTCATTGAAATAACCGGGTACATTAAATGAAGCGTGTAGGTTTAGTTGGTTGGCGGGGTATGGTTGGCTCCGTGCTCATGCAGCGGATGCTGGCGGAAGATGATTTCAGCCTGGTGGAACCAGTCTTTTTCACCACGTCCAACGTGGGCGGAAAAGGCCCGGCCATCGGTAAAGATATTCCGGCCTTGAAAGATGCGTTCAGCATTGAAGAGCTCAAGGCCATGGATGTCATTATTTCCTGCCAGGGCGGCGACTACACCAACGATATCTTCCCGAAACTGCGTGCAGAAGGATGGAACGGCTACTGGATTGATGCCGCCTCTTCGCTGCGGATGAAGGATGACGCAATCATTGTTCTGGACCCGGTGAATCGTAAGGTGATCGACGAGGCCTTACAGCAAGGCGTCAAGAATTTCATCGGCGGCAACTGCACGGTCAGTCTCATGCTGATGGGCCTGGGCGGTTTGTTTGAGGCTGGCCTGGTGGAGTGGATGTCGGCCATGACCTATCAGGCGGCCAGTGGCGCCGGTGCCCAGAACATGCGCGAGCTCCTGGCTCAGATGGGAACGGCACGGGACGCCGTGGCAAGCGAACTGGCAGACCCAGCCAGCGCGATTCTGGATATCGACCGCAAGGTTGCCGAGGCCATGCGCTCATCCGCTTTCCCGGTCGACAACTTCGGCGTGCCGCTGGCGGGCAGCTTGATCCCCTGGATCGACAAGCAGTTGGATAATGGCCAAAGCCGTGAAGAATGGAAAGGCCAGGCGGAAACCAACAAGATCCTGGGTCGTTCCGCTAGCCCGATTCCGGTCGATGGCACCTGTGTGCGGATTGGCGCAATGCGCTGCCACAGCCAGGCGCTGACCATCAAGCTGAACCGGGACGTGCCGCTGGCGGATATCGAGGGGATCATTGCCCAGGCCAATGACTGGGTGAAGGTGGTTCCCAACGAGCGTGAGGCCAGTATGCGCGATCTGACACCAACTGCCGTAACCGGCACCCTGTCAGTTCCGGTTGGGCGTTTGCGCAAGATGAATATGGGGCCGCAGTATCTGAATGCATTCACCGTGGGCGACCAGCTCCTGTGGGGCGCGGCCGAGCCCTTGCGGCGCATGTTGCGTATCCTATTGGAACAGTAATCGGCGCTTTGCTCTCATATAAAGCCCCGCAAAAGCGGGGCTTTATATTCAGGCCGCAAATAGGTAACAACCCAATCCGTTTGCTAAGCTGTATGTCCCTGATTTCATGCTTTTTTGCCTGTTGTGCATAAAACCTTCCAAAGTTTGAGAAGCGTCTCGTATCGACCTTGTCAAAAACCAGGACCTCATCAATACTTACTGCGTTATCGGGGTTCATTCGGAAATTTCCAACGAATATTTGGCTGGATAAGGACGACTCGCTCTTTTCTGACGGAAGTATCTGCTTACTTTTGTCTCAAGAAGAAGCCTAGAGTGGAGATGCGTGTTTCTGACACACCGTTTCTCACGTCAACAACAATATCCAGCGTCTGGCCAGCTCTTTAATCCTCCGTTTGGCTGTAAGCACCATCTGGGGTCTAGAAAGAAAGGAACGAAGTTATGATTCGTAAATTCGCGGTAGCGTTGTTCGCAGCGTCGACACTCAGCTCCAGCATCGCCATGGCGTTGGGGTTGGGGGAGGCTAAAGTCAGCTCCACGCTTAATCAGCCGCTTGAGGCTGAGATTGAATTGGTCAGCGTGCGTGACCTTTCCACCGCGGAGATTCTCCCCACTTTGGCAAGCCCAGGGGACTTCCAGCGAGCCGGCGTGGAACGCGTTCACTTCCTGTCGGATCTGAACTTTAAGGTGGTGTTCCGGGATTCCAACAAGGCCGTCATCAAGGTGACGAGTAAGAAGCCGGTCCGGGAGCCCTTTCTGAATTTCATGGTCGAGGTGGTGTGGCCAAGCGGGCGCCTGCTGCGTGAATACGCGCTGCTGATCGATCCGCCGATGTTTGCCCCCAGCCGTCCGACCACAATCGTCGCCGCGCGTGGTGATCAGGTGGCTGTTCCTGCCGCCGACGCTCGTTCCGAACGTCGCTCGTCGGGTTCTGTTGCACGCTCGCAGGGCGGCAACACATCGGTCGCATCCGGTAGCTATGGCCCAACGACGCGTGATGACACCCTGTGGGGGATTGCTGCGCAGAACCGCCCCGGCCGTTCCGTTAGCACTCAGCAAACCATGCTGGCGATTCAGGATTTGAACCCGGACGCTTTTATCGATGGCAACATCAACAAGCTGAAAGCCGGTCAGATTCTCCGGATGCCGGAGCTCAGCGATGCTCAACGCCGCACCTTTGAGCAGGCTGTGTCTGAGGTCAGTGCGCAGAACCGCGCTCTGGCGGAAAACCGCGCGCTTGGCCGGCGTCAGTTGGATAGTCAGTCCTCATCTCCGGATATGGCCGCCTCGAACGTGCGTCAGGGTGGCGTGGAGTTGAAGATCGTTGCCGCCGAGGATCTGGATGCAGAACCTGCGCCTGGACAATCCGCCGGCAGCAAGGATGGACGTGCCAATGGTACTGGCAGCAACGTCAATGCGAAGCTGACGGATACCTTGGAAAAGCTCGATAAAACCAATCGTGAGAATCAGGAGCTGCAGGGCCGCCTGCAGGAGCTGGAAAGCCAGCTGCAGACGCTTCAACGCCTGGTTTCACTGAAAGACGATCAGTTGGCCGCCCTGCAGGGACAAGCTGCTCAGGTCAACGAACAGTCGGTGGACGCGGCCGAAGCGGATGACAACACCTTTGCTGACGCTACCCCGTATGCCTTAGAAGGTGCCGAGGGAGCGGATGTTGTTGCAGGTGAAGAATCAGTTGACCAACCCGCCGCGACCGAAGTCGATGTCAGCGCCGTTGAAGAGCCGGTTGCGGAGCCCGTCGCGGAAGTTTCCGAGGTCGCGCCTGTGGCGCAATCCAAGGACGTGCTGCCCGAACCGGAGCCGACACTGCTTGAGCGCCTGATGACGGATCCGATGCACCAGGCGTTTGCTGGCGGTGGTGTGGCGCTGGTGCTCATCATGTTCTGGCTGGTCAGTCGTCGTAGCCGAGAAGAGCAGGATTCTGATGAAGGCCTTGCCTACTCGGCGGAAACTGGCAGCCCCATGCCAGGCGATGATGTCCTGAATCTGGCAGGGGGCATGGGTGCAACCGCTGCTGTGGCGGGTGCCGCTGGACGGGTTGCGGGTGAAGAGAACGACGTTCTCGCCGAAGCCGATATCTACGTGGCTTATGGCCGTCTGGATCAGGCCGCTCAGCTGTTGGAGACGGCGTTGGAAGATCAGCCCGAGCGGACTGACGCACGGGTGAAGCTGCTGGAAATCTATGCCCAGGCGGGTAACACCAGCGCTTTTGAACAGCATTTTGCGGTGCTTCAGGCCTCCGGCGACGAAGATGCAGTCCAGCGCGCAGAAATGATGCGTGGCCAGCTGCCCGATGCGGCCTGGGATGAAGGTGTTCAGGAAGAACCGGAAATCTCCCTGGATGACCTGGAAAACCAGTTGATGTCCGGCAGCAACCAGTTCCAGGTACCGGAATCGAACACGCAGGAAGAAGTGGCCGATGAGGTCGCGGAGCACACCGAAGAGGAGCCCCAAACGGCAGCGGTGAGCGGTCAGGATGATGAGATTGATGAAAGCCTCTTCACCCTTGATGAAGCTGCAATGGCGTCGGATACCGCTGTATCCGCCGGTGCTGCGGAAAGCGAAGTGGATAACCTGGATGTAGAGTTCGATATTAGCGAGCTTGATCTGGATGATGTCACCACTGCAGGTGCTGAGCCAGCTGCTCAGGCGGACGATCTCGAAGCTGCGCTGGAT
>JAEZAA010000220.1 GCA_023430625.1 Pseudomonadota bacterium | reverse complement strand
GCCGTGGTTACTTCGGCGATATTGCGCACCTGGCCGGTCAGGTTGTTGGCCATCAGGTTCACGTTGTCGGTGAGGGCCTTCCAAACCCCGGATACACCACCGCCCTGGGCCTGGCCGCCGAGTTTGCCTTCCGTGCCCACCTCGCGGGCGACCCGGGTCACCTCGCCGGCGAAGCCGTTGAGCTGGTCCACCATGGTGTTGATGGTTTCCTTCAACTGAAGCACTTCGCCGCGTACATCCACGGTAATCTTCTTGGAGAGGTCGCCCTTGGCCACGGCTGTGGTGACGTCGGCGATGTTGCGCACCTGGCCGGTCAGGTTGCTGGCCATCAGGTTTACGCTATCGGTGAGGTCTTTCCAGACGCCGGACGCGCCCTTCACCTGAGCTTGGCCGCCGAGTTTGCCTTCGGTACCCACCTCGCGGGCGACCCGCGTCACTTCGCCGGAGAAGCTGTTGAGCTGGCTCAGCATCGAGTTGATGATCTTGGCGTTTTTCAGGAATTCGCCTTTGAGGGGGCGCCCATCGACTTCAAGCTCCATGCTCTCGGTCAGGGTTCCGCGCGCGACCGCGCCGATGACCCGGCCGGTGTCCCGAATCGGCTGCACCAGGTTGTCGATCAGGTTGTTGATGGCCGCGACCTCGACACCCCAGGCACCACCCACTTTCTCAAAGCCCATGCGGTGGCCCAGCTTGCCCTCGGTGCCGACGACAATCGATACCTTTTCGATGCTCTGGGCAATCTTTTCCTTGGTGGCGACGATGTCGTTGAAGGTGTCGGCAATTCGACCGTCAATGCCATCCCAGTCCAGGGGGAGGCGCACGCTGAAATCGCCTTCGCGAACGGCTTTCAACGCATTCAACAACACCACGCGATCAAGGGTGCCTTCCTCGATCAGGGGCATGACAGGTGGGTTGGACGCCGCCGGATCAAGAGCTACGGATTCCTGCGCCACGTCGATCTCCTTTCGCTAATGCAGGGTTAAAGGTCAGTTCTTCTTTTTTTATTTCTTTTTGTTTAAGCAGTTGCAGTGCTTCGTCGCTGGGCACTGGCATGCTGAAATAGTTGCCTTGAATCTGGTCGCAGCCCCGTTCCAGCAGGAACGCGAGCTGAGCGGCGGTTTCGACGCCCTCGGCAATGACTTTGAGGTTCAGGCTGTGGGCCAGATTGATGATGGCCGTCACGATGGCCGCATCATCCGGGTCGCTGGCGATGTCGCGCACGAAACTGGCGTCGATCTTGAGCTTGTCCACCGGGAAACGCTTCAGGTAGGCGAGGGACGAGTAACCCGTACCAAAGTCGTCAATGGAAATGGGAACGCCAAGGTTGCGGATCTCGTGCAGGGTTTTGACCGCTTGGGCAGGATCGCTCATCACGGCGGATTCGGTCAGTTCGATCTCCAGCAATGCCGGTGGAATCGCAGTATCGCGCAGAATCTGCTCAATGGTGTCGGCAATATGTTTCTGGCGAAATTGCTGGGCCGACAAGTTAACGGCCACCGAGAAGGAGCCGGCACCTTCGTCGCGCCAGGAGCGGATCTGCAGCGCTGCCTGTTGCAACGCCCAAACGCCGATGGGCTGGATGCGACCGGTTTCCTCGGCAATGGGTATGAAGAGACTCGGCGACATCCATTCGCCATCTGCCCGCGGCCAACGGATCAATGCCTCAAAGCCACTGATCTGGCCGCCGGTGGCTTCGATCTTGGGCTGGTAGTACAACAGGAATTCCTCCTGCTGAATGGCACGTTGCAATGCACTGCTGATGGCAAGGCGCTGGCTGGCAACATCATTCATGGCCGGCGCGAAAAAGGAAAAGCGGCTGCGGCCACCCTGCTTGGCGTGATACATGGCGGTGTCGGCATTGCGCAGCAGTTCATCCATGTCGTTGCCATCGTCCGGAAAAATTGCGATCCCGATGCTGGGCGACATGTGCAATTCACTCCCACCGATCTGACAGGGTTCGCCCACGTTCTGGAGAATCTTCTCCGCGATCAGCGCCGCGTCCTGCGGGGTTTGAATGCCAGCCAGCAACACGACGAACTCGTCTCCACTGAGACGTGCCACGGTGTCGCCTTCGCGCACCGATTGGGTCAGACGTTCGGCAACCACCTGCAGCAGACGATCGCCAGCCGCATGTCCCAGGGTGTCGTTGACGTCCTTGAAGCGGTCCAGGTCGATAAAGAGAACGCCTACGGGCGTTTGTTGGCGTCCCAGATGTGCGGTGGTCTGGCGCATCCGGTCCTCGAGCAGTAAGCGGTTGGGGAGCCCGGTGAGTGCGTCATGGTAGGACTGATGCAGGATGTAGGCCTCCATCTCCTTGCGTTCGGTAATATCGCGGGACACGAGAACGATCTGTGCGACCTGGCCCGACGTGTCGGGCACCAGACTAATTTCCGATTCGAAATGGCGGTCACCTTTACCCGGGCAGACAACACGATATTGCAGGCGACTGTTGCCGGCTCCGGCAATCAGCTGATCGAACGCGGAGCGTACCTGGTCCCAGTCATCGGTATGCACGATCTGGCAGTAGTCGACCCCGGGCTGAACCTGATCGCGAAAGTCGCTGTATGAGGGGCTGGCATAGATCCAGCGCGAATCCCGATCAAGCAGTGCCACATAATCGCCCGCATGTTGAATGATGAGGCGTTCGGCCTCGCTTTTCATGGCCAGCTCATCCACATCGCGCAGGGCTGCAAGTTCCGCCTGCAACGTGTCGTTGAGTCGCGCCATGTGCTCCAGCTGTTGTTGCAGGACCTTGTTGAGCGTGGCGAGCCGGTTGTCCTGATCAAGGTGACGTTGCTGGCCCTGATGCAGGTCGAGGTACATTTGTACCTTCGTTTTCAGCACTTCCGGTGCCACCGGCATGAACAGGTAATCGACGGCACCGAGTTCATAGCCTTGGGCCCGATCCAGGTCCGTGGAGCGATGAGCCGTGAGGAAGATGATCGGCGTTGCCTTGGAGCGGGGCCGCTGACGGATGATACCGGCGGTTTCGAAGCCATCCAGGCCCGGCATCTTCACGTCCAGCACAATGACGGCGACTTCTTGCTTGAGAAGGGTTTTCAACGCGTCTTCACCGGACGTCGCCGTAATAATGGAGGCGTCCAAATCAGACAATATGGCGTGCAAGGCGAACAGTGACCCTGGGTCATCATTGACCAAAAGGACCTTAGGCTCTTCCAGTTGAGACATGATGTGAGATCCGGACTTGATACCAATGCGGCGGCGCGCGTCCGGATTATAGAGTTGGGACTTCGTGAAAAAATGTCAGTTTTGTGAGGGAGGTCAAAACTTAGATAGGATTAGGGGGCGGCAGGCGAAATTTTGAAACTGGGTTCCCGTTTTATTCGCTCGCTTGAGGTGGTCTGCTTACAGACGAGCAAGGGAGCCCTTGTCGACGCCTTCGAACGCCCGAACCTCAAAGGTGCTGCCTGGGGACGTCTGTTTCAGGCTGTGCACGATATGCTGTGCGATCCACTCAACGGTTGAGTCGGTATCGATGAGGTAGACCTGGCGGCTGGGCAGGCACAAATAGAAGTGGCCCTGGTTGGCGTCGTATGCAAACTCGGTGTGACTGATGCCATCGATTTCCTGGGCCCCCACCAAGTCCTCGCGGGTGCCGATATAAATATCGCACCAATTGGCGGCCCAGGCCTGCTCCAAGGTCGCACTGCGCGACCCGTCCTGGGAGATTTCCAGGCGGGAACGATGGCCATGGGCGATTCGCTGGCAATGCCCCTGGTGTTTCTTCAGGCCATGGACGTAATGGTAGAAGGCACCTTCGATCGCCTCCTGGCGCAGGACGATACCAAGGCGTTTCACGTTGTCCGGAAGACGTCTGCGTAATGTCTCGGTGAGAACGGGTACGACGCTCTCGGGCGTCACGGCAGCTGTCGAGATCAGGCACAGCGCAGAGGCAGGCGACTGATGCACAATTTCACCACCCGTAGCGAGTGGCAGGCGGATTTGAACAGTTTCGCCCATAGGCTCGACCACAAGACCGGGAAGTTGCGTCGGAACCGCAAGCTTATGGTCGAGGAAGTCATCGATACCGGCTTTCAGCGCCTTTTTGACATGGCTGAAATCGAACACCATCCCTTGTTCATCCAGATCGCCTTCAAGTTCCACATCCACAATCCAGCTCTCGCCCACGAACCCACGGCGCGGGTCCAGGTAGGCAAAGTCGATCACGGTAAGGTGGCGTACGAAGAGCAAGTTCATGATAGGCAACCGTCTGGAAAACGGCGGCGATTGTACCACAGCTGGCTGAACCCGGCTCAATATTCTGAAACGGGCAACGGAAGGGGAGAAAGGCTCTTGTATGAAGGGAGTAGGGCGTCCACCGCCACTTGCGTGGCGGAACCCGTTTCTTAGCCGAGGAAGCCGGCGATATAGACCACACCGGCGGTGAAGACGCCAATGCTCGTGGCCAGGGCAACCAGGTAAGCCTTGTTGCTGGCTTGACGCTGACTTTGAATGTACAGGTCGATGGTGCGCTGAGCGATGTCTTCGGCGGTTTCGCGGGAGATATCGTGAGCCTGCTGGATTGCCTCTGATTGCAGGGTTTGCCAGAACTCGGTGTCGATGGACTGCACAGAGGTCATGTGGTCTTTGATCTCGTTGAGCTGCTCTGGAGTCAAGCCACTGTTTTGATTGTTGATCGTGGCCAGTTGGCGGCTCATGGTTGCCGACACTTCGGACAGGATCTCATCCTTCACATGGGCCAACTGGTGCTCAAAGCGCTGCTCCAGCTCCTGAACCGTGGCCTGAAGGTCATTGCCCGGCTGTTCCACATTGTCCAGCAGGTGCTTGAGGTGCGAGTACTGCTCGTCAAACAGATCGCTCAGCAGCTCATGCATGCGGTTGTGGATGGTGGTCTTCACCGACGTGCGGGCGATTTGTTCAATCAACTCCTGGGAAATGCCGCCGGCATTCTTGCTGCCAAAGGGCACGACGTTGTCGGCGCCAAGGGCACTGCTTCGTTCGCCGCCGTTGACCGCCACATCGAACTCGGCGTGGGCTTCCGTATAGGTGATCACGTCTGTGCTGATGTTGCCGCTCAGCAGATCAGCATTCAGTTGGTCAAGCAGCGCCGTCAGCGCCTGCGCCTGGGGCGGCTTGGTCAAAATACTGTAGATGCCGAGTTGTTTGGCGCGCGTCTCAAACTCCGCTGACTTCTTCGAGGTGCACATGATGATCGGCACGCCAGCGGTGTTGACGTTGGACTTGATGGCCTTGGTTGCATCGACACCGTTCATGCCAGGCATCAGATGGTCCATGAAGATCACGTCTGGTAGCTGGTTTTGAGCCAGCTGCTCCAGCGCTTCCTCTGCGGAGCCTGCCATGCTGACCTGCACGCTCAGGTTCTCCAGCAGCTTGCTCAACGCAAAACGGGCAACCTTGGAGTCATCTACCAGTAACGCTGTCTTAATCGCCATGTTTAACCTCGGATTCTCACGCAATGCAGCGCGTTGCGTTCACGCGCTCCTTTGTAACTTCGACTATTACCAACCTTCCATGGGAGGGCATTGGGTCGCTCGGTAGCTCTTTAAACGATAGCATACGCCCGGTTCGCTGCTGCGTGCGGTAAACACTTCACCGTGCGGGGTGGTCAGGGTGACCTGGCCATATGGCTTGCCGGACTTGAATGTGCTGGTGATCTTACTGCCGTTGGGGTTCAGGAGCTCACCTTTGCCGTGGTACTTGCCTTCGTGGAAATTACCCGTGTACTTTTTGCCATCCTTGTAGGTGAGCATGCCCTTGCCATGATAGAGGTTCTTGGCAAAGTTCCCCTCGTAATGGGTGCCGTCCGGGTAGGTGATCGTGCCAGGGCCGCTGAACTGGTTGTCGACAAAGCTGCCGACATACATCAGGCCCTGCTGGGTCGTCAGGCTGCCATCGCCATTGAGCAGGCCGTTCTTCCAGATACCGGCATAAATATCGCCGTTGCTCTTGGTGAGCGTACCTTCGCCATTAAACTCGTCATTTTGAAAGCGTCCCACATAAGTGTCGCCACTTGGCAGTTTCAGGGTGCCGTATCCATCCTTCTTGCCATTGCTCCAGCCACCTTCGTAGCGGGTGCCATCGGCCAGCGTGAGGGTACCGGTGCCATGGAATTGCTTGTTCAGGAAACCACCTTCATAGCGCAGGCCCGTATTATCCCGGTAGGTGCCTTCGCCAGTTGTGACGCCATAGCGCCAGTTTCCATCACGGAATTCGACCGTCGTAATCTGCGCCAGTGATGCACTGAGCGAGGTTTCAGCACCCCGGTCCAGCTCCACGGTACGCGACCAACTGGTGTAACCGGGCTTGCTGACCTCGACGATATAGCTGCCGGGGGCAAGTTCGAGATTCAGCATGGTCGAGCCATAAGACTTGCCGTTGATACGAACCTGGTCGTCGTGCACGTTGGAGCGAACGATCAGTTTGCCGGTTGTTGGCTCGACCACTGTGGCGGGCGGCTCTACCGCAGGCAGTGCACTCGGTGTCACAGCTGGAACGCTGGGTTCCACGGCGGGCATGGTTTTGCTGGCATCCAGGGTGGCCACCAGTTCGGCGCCTTCGTCTGTTGGCGTCGAAAAGACTTCAGGGGAGTTATCGCTCGCTGCAGCCTCTGTGTCGGCAAAGTCTGCGTCGGCAAAGATAGGTGCAGTCTCGGTTGTCTCGGGTGCGGTCGAATCGGCGAAAACCGACGGTTCAGCCATCAGCTCTGGCTCATCGGCTGGAATGCTGGCGATTGACGTAGCGGTATCCAGGGCTGGAACGCTGGATTCGGAAAAGGATGGAGTGTCGCTTGCGTCAGCAAGAAGTGTATTGATAGTGGCTGGATGCTTGACGTGCGCAAACCCTGCCGTCAAAAACAGCATGACGATCAGCGCGTTCAAGAAAAGTAAGGGTCTAAAGTCGACCATATTTCGCAACCCGTGTACCACTTCTCCATGTTGGGGCTGATCTTAGCGCTAATCGAAACATAATGTAACCGATTACCAGCTGGGTTGATCTATTTGTTGTCGTGATCACAATTTTTCGGGAAATGGCTCACGCGCCGTGTTGCTCATCGCTTTCAGAGGGGAAGCGCGAGAGGCTGCGGTTGAAGATTTGTTGCTCCCAGGCTCGCATGTGAATGTCAGCCTCCTGTTCATAAGGGGATCTAAAGGGCGTTAGAACCAGATCGAAGACGGCAAAGATAATGCCTATGGAAAACCAGGCGATGAGGAGCCCTTCCATGGTGGTGGCCTGCGCCTCGGGATCTGCTTGGACGAACGCTTGAAGGCTGGGCAGCATATTTTGGACCATCAGTACCGGGTTGAATTGGGCCAGGATCAATGGCACCCAGAACGCCAGGAACACTGGGAAAAACGTGAACGACCATAAAAGGCGCCGCAGTAGATAGATGGAGAGTTCCCGGGCGAATTTGGAGCGAAGTTCCGGAATGCGCTTGAGGTGCGCCAGATATCGTTTGCGCTCAATCCAGTAGCTTTGGGTCGGCTCCGTATCGCTGGGTCGGGGCCGCTTGGCGCTGGTTTTGGTGGCTGATGGCTGGGCACTTGACGTGCCGTTCGTTACAGCGGCTGGATCTGTGGTCATGAACTTCACTTTTGTGGCGGAGAAACCTTGGTGCGGCCGGCATGTATTCGATAGGTTGAACCATGGAAGTCGATGTGAACGCCGGCTGGTTGATGTTCAGTTTAGTTCAGCTCCGCCCTTGGGGTGAGAAATACCGCAGCGGAATGTTCGTTCGTTCAAAATATTGCGGTTGGCGGAGACGGCCACCGAGAGTCGGGTGCTGAACGATTGGCTGTCCAGCCGGTTTTTCGTCCGTACCGATGGTGCTGTACCATAACGGGTGCATGACATGTCCATTAGGCCGGGTGACTTGTCCAGACGTCTTGTCCATGCATAGTGCAAACAGGTACAGTCAAAACACGAGACCCAGTCACTATTGTTCTTCACCTGT
>JAEZAA010000170.1 GCA_023430625.1 Pseudomonadota bacterium | reverse complement strand
TCCCTGCGGGGCGAGTACCGCTATTTCAGCGACAGCTGGGGCATCGACGCCCACACCTTTGAAGTGGGCTACGTGCATCCGGTCGGCCACTGGACCTGGAGCGGGCGGGTCCGCTATTACAGCCAGGGCCAGGCGGATTTCTACAGCGACCTGTTCGCCTACCCCAACTCCCAGACCCATCTGGCGCGGGACAAGGAACTCAGTGCCTTCTCCGGCACCACCCTCGGCGCCGGCGTCAGCTACGAATGGAAAAAAGGCACCCTGCCGGGCGTCGAACGTCTGCAGTTGAGCCTGTTGCTGGATTACCTGAAGTTCGAGTACGACAACTTCCGGGATGTGACCGCCTCAGGCACTTATCTGCCCGGCACCGAACCCCTGTACGAATTCGATGCCTTCATCACCCGGGCATCCCTGATTCTCGAATACTGATTGCAAGGCACGCCTATGACGCTCAAGGATTTCATCAAGAAGTTTCCCATTGCCACGCTGCTGCTCTGCGGCCTGCTGACCGGACTTTGCCTGCGCGATGCCTTGGCAGCGGAGCCGGTGGCGGATACCGAGGCGCCGGTCGCCATCAGCGTGGAAGAGCTGAAGAAGAAGGTGATCGCCACCAACCGGGATCTCTTCATTCTGGAAGAGGACTTGCTGTTTCCTGCCAGTACCCAGTTCGCCGTCTACCTGAGCCTGGACACCGGCAAGTTCCTCCAGCTCGACAGCGTCAAACTGAAGGTGGGCGATGACATCGTCGCCAGTCACCTGTACACGGAGCGGCAGGTGCGGGCGCTGCAAAATGGTGCCATGCAGCGGATTCACATCGGCAACCTGAAGACGGGCGAGCATGAGATCACGGCGTTTGTGGAAGGCATTGGCCCCGAGGAGCGTCCCTACAAGCAGGCCGCGAGCCTGACGTTTAAAAAGGGCACCGGCATCAAGGCGCTGGAGATCCGGATTCAGGACCAATCGGCGGATTATCAGCCTCGCGTCAGCATTGTTGAGTGGGAGTGAGGATAGCCGTGCGATTCCTGCTCTCGGTCCGTGTCGATCAAACCAGTGCTCTTTGCCTGGAAGCTACCCGGCGCGTAAAAACAAACTCCCTCTCCCGCTGGCGGGAGAGGGCGGGGGTGAGGGTGGGAGCATGCTAACTGCGTGTTTCAAGCGGCTTCGCCGCCACCCCCTCACCCTAGCCCTCTCCCCAGCGGGGAGAGGGGATTACTCTTGTGGCTATCCCGCAACTTACGCGCATGAATTAGCAAACGGGGGAGTTAGAAAACGCGCCATTGCAAGATGCACTGCAAAAGCCTTGCTTATCAGCCTGAGCCTGGCGACGCCAGCCCTGGCCGCCGAACCCCTCGCCCGCGTGCAAGACCTCCACTACGGCAGCGTCCTGTTCGACTTCTACCAGGGCCACAGCTTCGAAGCCCTGACCGGCCTGGCCGTGGCGCGAGCCCGAGGCGGCATTCAGGGCCACGGCAGCGATCCCCTGCTGGTGGAGGGCGGCCTTCTGCTCACCTACGGCATGACCCGCGAAGCCAAGCGCCTGTTCGAGCAACTGCTCACCGATGCGGTCGAGGCCGCCAAACGCAACCAGGCCTGGTTCTACCTGGGCAAGGTGTTTTACCTGGAGCAGGACCAGCGGGCGGCGACCGATGCCCTGGCACGAGTAGCGCCCGAGCTGCTGCAGGAATCCGCGCCGGACTTGCATCAGGAATGGCTCTACCTCAAGGGCCAGCTCCTGCTCAAGCAAGCCTCTGGGCAGAACGACGAGGAGCTGGCGCGGATCATCCAGAGCCTGCCGGCCACCAGCCTCTGGCGTGCCTATTTGCGCTACAACCGCGCCGTGCGGGCATTAACGGAGCAGCCGGCACAGGCGAGCAGCGAACTTCAGCAACTGGCCGATGATCTGAATCTAATGCCAATGGCGGACGAGCAGGCTGAAGCCATCGCCCTGCGCGAGCGGGTACTGCTGAGCTTGGGCCAGCTGCAATTGCAGGCGGGGCAGGTTCACCCGGCCCTGACCAGCTTGCAGGCGATTCGCCTGGACAGCCCCTTCTCGGATCAGGCGCTGTTTCACTATGCGGCGGCCGCGGCCCGGGCGCAGGAGCCCGGCTTGGCCCTGCAGGCGCTCAATAGGCTGCAGGAACGTCCTCTGTTCACCGCCTGGCTGCAACAGGTGCCCTATGCCCGGGGCTTTGTGCTGGAGCAGATGAATGATCGGCCCCAGGCACTGACTGCCTATAAAGACGCGGCCGTGCGTTATGAAACCCTGATTCAAACCCTCGCCGGGCAGCGCGAACGCTTGGCCGAAGCCGATCTGGTAGCAGCCTTGCGCCTCGACGATGCCGAGGCCCGCCCGTTGCAATTGGGTGCCGCCGACCTGAATCGAGACCCTTACGGTCGCCTGCAGGTGCAACCGGCGGATTTCAGCCTGGCATCCTTGCTGGCCTCCGAACCCTTTCAAGTGGGCCTGCGGGATCTGCATGAGATTTATCGCCTGAACGACCATCTGGCGCGCTGGGCGCGGCAACTGGAGTCGTTCGAGCTGATGCTGCAAACCCGTGCCCAGCAGCGCAGCCTGCGCATCACCGAAACCCGCGCCGCCCTGGCGGAGCGCCAGGCGGACCAGTGGCTCGCGCAACAGGCGGATTTCAACAAGCGCATCACCGAGGCGGTGGAGCAGGAAGATGCCGCCTTCTTCATGACCGAGGAGCAGCAGGCCTACGCCCGCAAGATCGAGAAGGTACTGGCTACCCTCGCGACCCTGCCGGATAACGAAACGACCGCGGCCCAGCGGGAGCGGGCCCGCCGCATCCAGGCCTATTTCGACTGGTGGGTGGCGGACCAGTATGCGGTCAACCGCTGGGCGGCGGAGAAGCAACTGCATGGCCTGAACCAGGCCATGGATGCCTTCCAGCAGCAAACCAGCGCGCTGGAGCGGGAGATGGATTCGGACGGCGAGAACGCCGCGCTGGCGGTCCGGGTACGTGACAACCAGCAGGCCCTGACGGCGCGGCGCGCCGAGCTGGATCAGGCCCTGCAGGCGGCCCGTCAGGTGCTGTTGGAACAGGTGAGGGCGGAGCTGGTCCGGCAGGAACGTGAAGTGCGCAGTTATCTGCGTGCAGCCCGCCAGGCGCAGGCCCGACTGGCCGATGCACTGTTTCAGGCGGCGCCGAAGCAGCCGGATGGAGGCCAGCCCTGATGCAGGCTTGCCGCCCCCTCTCGCTCGCCATTGCCTTGACGCTGTCCGGCTGCCAAAGCCTGGGTCTGGGCGAGTCGTCCGCCACGCCCGCCGCCAACACGCTGGGGACCTTGCAGGTCGCTGTCCGTGCCAATGGCCCCGCGCCAACGCCCGAACCCAGGGCAGCCGCGCAACCAGTTGCCCTGGCGGAGGTGATCGCCAGTTACGAAACCCTGCTGCCCTTGCTGGACGACCCCGAGACCATCGTCAGCGTGCGTCATCGTCTGGCGGATCTGCGTCTGCAACAGGCGGAGAACCAGTTGGTCGAGCAGGCACCACCGACCTTTGAGGTGCCGGTGGCCGCCTATGAAGCTCTGCTGGCCCAATACCCGGAGCGTGCCACCAACGACGAGATCTATTACCAACTGGCCAAGGCCCATGACCTGAATGGCAACCTCGACGCCCACCTGGCGACCCTGGACCAATTGGTCAGCCAGTATCCGGCGTCCCGCTACTGGATCGAGGCCCAGTTCCGCCGCGGCGAAATCCTGTTCAGCGATGCCCGCTTTGCCGAGGCGCAACAGGCCTTCGCCGCCATTATTCAGGCTGACCCAAACGCGCCCGCCCGCCAGACCTTTCTCACCAATGCCCATTACATGCTGGGCTGGAGCCAGTTCAAGCAGGCAGACTACAGCGCGGCCCTGCTGAGTTTTACCCAGGTGCTGGACCTGTTGTGGCCAGCGGATTCGGAACTGGCCAACGTGGCCGATCAGCACCAGACCCTGGTGGAAGATCTGTTCCGGGTGATGGGGCTGTCGTTTTCCTATCTGGACGGCGCGCAGACGGTTGCCGCCCTGTTCCGCCAAATCGGCGCCAAGTCCTATGAGACCCTGGTGTACGACCGCTATGGCGCACTGCTGCTGGAGAAGGAGCAATACTCGGACGCGATCGAGGTCTACGAAGGCTATATCGCGATTCACCCGCTGAGCCTGGACGCGCCGCGCTACCACATGAACATCCTGCAGACACTGCAAACCGCAGGCTTTCTGGGTCCCCTGGCGCAGCGCAAGGCGGACTTCGTCGACACCTATGGCTTCACCAGCGCCTATTGGGCCCAGGCCGTGCCCCAGGCGCGCGACTACGTGAAGCAGCAGTTGGAGCAGTTGTTGCCGGAACTGGCGGATCGCCAGTATGTGCTGGCCCAGACTGCCGCCAAGAAGAACGCCAAGTCGCCCCAGGTGGCGGAGCATTACCGCCAGGCGGCCCGGTATTACGGGGAGTTCGTCGATACCTTCCCGCGCCATGCCCGCACGCCGGATCGCCTGTTCCTGCTGGGGGAAAGCCATCTGGCCCTGCAGCAGTGGCCGGACGCGATCCAGGCGTTCGAGAAGCTCGCCTATGAGTTCAGCGAGCATGCCCGCGCCAGCGAAGCGGCTTATGCCTCGATCCTGGCCTATAACCAGTACGCCGCCACCTGGGCGAACTTGGTGCCGGCGGAGCGTCAGGCCCGGCAGGCGCGCCAGCAGCAGAGCCGGCTGCGGTATGTGGAGACCTTCCCCCAGGATGAGCGCGCGGTGGAAGTGCTGTACGTCGCCACCCAGTATGATTACGAGCAGAAGGACTTCCCGACGGTGGTCCGCCGCGCCGGCCAGATCCTCGCCTGGCAACCGGCACCGGCGCCGGGCCTGTTGCTGGAAGCCAACCTGCTGCAGGCTCATAGCCTGTACAGCCTGGCCGATTATGCCCAGGCCGAGCAGGCTTATCTGTCCGCGCTCACGCGTTTGCCAGCCAAGGATGTCCGCGCGACCGCGCTCTGGGAAAACCTGGCGGCCTCCGTCTATCGGCAGGGGGAAACCGAGCTGGCGGCGGGCAACAAGGCCATGGCCGTAAACCTCTTCCTGCGGGTCGGGCAGGTGGCCCCCACGGCGGTCCTGCGGGCCGACGCGGAATTCGATGCCGCCAACCTGTTGCTGGAACAAGATGAATGGCACCGCGCCATCCAGGTCATGGCGGCCTTCCGCCAACGCTTCCCCCAGCACGCCCACACGCTCACCCTGCCGGCGAAAATGGCGCTGGCCTATCGGGAAACCCAGCAATGGGCGCGGGCGGCCGACGAGTTGCGAACGCTCTACGAGCGCGCCACCAGCCCGGGCGAAAAACGCGAGACATTGTGGCTGATTGCCGAACTCTATGACCGGGCAGAAGACCGCGACCAGGCGATTGCCAGCTACCGCCAGTACGCCCACACCTATCCAAGGCCGCTGGACAGCTACATGGAGGCAGCGCAACGCCTGGCGGAACTCTACGAGGCGGACGGCAACGACACCAATCGCCGGTTCTGGCTCGGCAAACTGATGGAGACCGTGGACCGCCACCCCAACGAGGCCGACGATCGCATGCGTTATCTGGCAGCGGCCGCCTCCGCCGTCTTCGCGCGGGATGCCCTGAACCGCTATAACGGCATCAAGCTAACCCTGCCGCTCGACAAGACCATGGCCCGCAAAACCCAGGCCCTGGAGCAGGCGGTGAAGGCCTATCAAAAGACCGCCAGTTACGGCGTGTCGGTGTTCTCCACCGAAGCCGGCTACCAGATCGCCGACATCTACGCCCGCCTGGGCAAGGACCTGATGGACGCCGAGCGGCCGGCAGGGCTCAACGAACTGGAACTGTCCCAGTACGACATGCTGCTGGAGGAGCAGGCGTTCCCGTTCGAGGAAAAGGCCATCGGCATTCATGAGCAGAACGCCAGCCGCAGCTGGGCCGGTATTTACGATGACTGGGTCAAGCAGAGTTTCGCGGCCCTCAAACGCCTGCTGCCCGGCCGCTACGACAAGCCCGAGACCCTGAGTGAGGTGGTCGATGAGATCCAGTGAGCCGATGATGAGCCGCCTCGCCATCCTGTTGTTGCTGGTGACCCTGGGTCTGGGCGGCTGTGCCAGTCTGACCGGGTCTGATAAGGCAACCGGTGAACAGTCGGATGCGTTGCAGCAACAGTTCGCCGACGCCGTGGCGCTGAAGCGTGCCGGTGATCTGGACGCGGCCCGCGCCAGCTTTCTCGCGCTCAGTCAGGCGCGTCCGGAATGGACCGGTCCGCTGGCCAACCTGGGGCTGATCGCGCAGGCAGAGGGCGATCGCGCCCAGGCCGAAACCTATTTCAAACAGGTGCTGGGGCTGGATCCCATGCATCCGCACGCCAACAACGCCCTCGGCGTGCTGGCCCGCAAGCAGGGCCAGTTTGCCGAGGCCGAAGCCTACTACCGCCAGGCCCTGGCGCAGCACCCGGAGTTCAAGCCGGCGCTGCGTAACCTGGCCATTCTGCTGGAGCTCTATCAGGGCCGGCTGGCGGAGGCATTGGAGTTGGTGGAGCGTTATCAGGCGCTGCAGGAGACGCCCGATCCGCAGGTGGAGGATTGGGTGTTTGATCTCAAGAGCCGCATCAATTAACGGAGCCAGGTTATGGGTGTGAAGCAATTTTTACCGCTGATCCTGTTCGGCCTGCTAGGTTCGACGTGGGCCTGGGCGGAAAGCCAGGTGATCACCCTGGAAGGCACCCGGATCCGGGGCGATCAGGAATCGCCCACGGTGCTGTACCTGGTGCCCTGGCAGCCGCCGGAAGCCCAGCGGCTACGGCAGACCGACGGCGAGTTGCTGGTGGAAAGCCGCATTGAACCGCTGGAGCGGGCGGAGTTTCAGCGGATGGTGGGGTATCACGCTCGGTTTAAGGAGGAGGTTGGGTTGCGCGAGGATGGAGCTACAGCGGGGCGCGAGAAGTCGACGCCGCGCTAGGATGTAGCTCCCCTCTCCCGCTCGCGGGAGAGGGGCGGGGGGTGAGGGTCAGGCAGGCGCGTGATGCAGTCGGCCACGGACTCGCTTGAAACACCCCTCACCCCAGCCCTCTCCCAGTGGGCTGTCTCTTGATCAGATCTTATCTTGAAGAGACAGTAAGTTAAGGTGATCTAAAACCGGATCCGAGGGCGGGAACATGATCACCGACGCGAAGGCATGGGCGGAGCAGTTGTTTGGGGCCAGC
>JAEZAA010000164.1 GCA_023430625.1 Pseudomonadota bacterium | reverse complement strand
GTTCCAGACCCGTGTCAGCAGAATATCCAGGAACCGAACTCCGGCCACGGAGACGTTGGAGGCGATTTCGTCGGCGTACTTCAAGGCGCGGTCGCGGGCCTTGGCGGGCGAAATGTTGTCGCGCTTGGCGGTCTCCCGGATCGCATCCTTGACCACTGGGCTCTTGATCAGCGACTGCACCAGCGTCCGGCGGTGAGACAGGTCGGGACCAATGACGGCCTGGCGCACGCGGCGGAAGTGGACACGGAGAATACGCGCCAGCTTGCGGGTGGCCAGCTCTTCAGTGGAGACGGTCGAGGTGACCTGGCGTAGGGAAATGGGCTTATTGAACTGTACGAAGGTATTACGGCCATGGATCAGAATGATCAAAAGCTTCTGCAGCCGGCCGGCCACCGCCCAGGGATCGGACAGCAGCAGCTTGAAGAGGGAGCGCTCCTTGTCAGGCGCGCGGCCCCACAGCAGGGTCACGGGGACGATCTGGACATCCAGGTTGGCATCCGTGTTGACGGCATGAACCAACTGCTTGAGGCGAGCGGTCAGGATCGGGCTCTGGCGGCGGCGGAACATCTGACCGCGGCGGCCATAGAGGAAAAAGAACGAGCGGCGCAGGTGTTCGCCGCCAATCGTCAAAGGTTGCTGGGCGGATGGCAGGCCCAGGCGTCGGCACTCCTGTTCCAGCACCAAACGGCTGGACAAGGCACTGTGCTGCAGCACATAGACGACAGGTTGAGCGGGATCCAGGCCGAGTTCGCGCGCACTTCCGTTGATGACATCGGTACGTACCCAAAGGAAGAGAAGCTTGCGGAGAAAGGTAAAGAACAGCGAACTTAATCCGAACAGTCTGGTCATGGTCTCGAGGCTACATAAAGTCAGGCAGTAGGAAGGGCTAGTGTAGCGGCAATGGGGCTGGGCGGCAAAATACGTGGAAACGCCGAGCGCGACCGACTGTGCAAAGCGGGCAGGTTGTCTTGCAATCGCCCCAAGCGCTTCCTATAGTGACCGCCAGACCATTTTCCGCTATATCTTGAGGCGCCCTTGCGCGCATTGCATGTCCAAGCCGCCGGTGTCGCGACCCTGTTCATGAGCTTCAGTTCCGTCTGGTACGAATCACGGCGTGCGGCCGCATCCGCGCAGGAGTTGAGACGTGAAATCTGTGACACTCGATCCCCAGGCGCGTTATATCCTGCTGCATGAGGGGCAGGTTTTTTGCCCCCAACCGGTGCCCTGGCAATTGCTGGCTGCCCACCAGGTGGAACGGACCGGACTGCAGGTTGAACAGGCCTTGCCGCTGATTCCCGGCGACACCTCGATTCAGGTTCTTTGCCTGCGGGGCGAGCGCGCGGAACCGGAGGCCTGGCTGGGATTGCGGCAGTTGCTAACGCAGGTCGGCGAGGCGGATTTTCGCCTGCTTGGTACGGCGTTTCAGGTGGCGGAATGGGCAAGTAATCATCGTTTTTGCGGACGTTGCGGGGGGCCGACACAGATGTCGGAGCGCGAGCGTGCGCTGCATTGTCCGGTCTGCAATCTAAGCCATTATCCGCGCATTTCACCTTGCGTGATCGCGCTGGTGACGCGGGGGCATGAAGTGCTGCTGGCGCGCTCCCGGCGCTACAAAATGCCTTTATACAGTTGCTTGGCGGGCTTTATCGAAGCTGGCGAGAATGCGGAAGAGGCGGTGCATCGGGAAGTACTGGAGGAGGCCGGTGTGCAGCTTGGATCGCTGCGTTACGTGGCGTCCCAGTCCTGGCCCTTTCCGCACCAATTGATGCTCGCCTACCTGGCGGAGTATGAGTCGGGCGATATTCGCCTGGATGAAGAAGAGTTGCTGGATGCCCAGTGGTGGTGGCTGGATGCGCTGCCGCCGATTCCGCCGCCGCAGACCATTGCCGGGCAGCTGATTGCCCGTTATATCGAGGAGCGCAAGTCGTCATCGTGAACAGGTTGCCCCCAATGGCCGCGCCGATCCTGATTATGGATTCCGGTGTGGGCGGACTGAGCGTGTATCAGCACATTCGTGAGCGACTGACGGGCTGGCCGACGGTCTACCTGGCGGACAGCGCGGGTTTTCCCTACGGCCCCAAATCCGAGGCGGAAATCCTGAGCCGGGTCGTTGCGCTGGTGCAATCGGCCTATGAGCGCTACCGCCCTGCGTTGGTGGTGGTGGCCTGCAACACGGCCAGCACCCTGGTGTTGCCCGCCTTGCGCGAGCGCCTGCCGGTTCCGATCGTGGGCGTGGTGCCGGCAATCAAGACGGCGGCGGCCGTATCCAAGACCCGCACCATCGGCCTGTTGGCCACACCGGGTACTATTGCCCGCGAATATACGGCGCAATTGATCGGGAGCTTTGCGCCGGACTGCCGGATCATCCGGGTCGGAAGCCGGGAACTGGTGGATCTGGCGGAAGCCAATGTCCGTGGACTGGCGCCCGACCCCGAGGCGCTGAGAATCATCCTGAAGCCGTTTTTCACCGACGACCTGCAGGTGGATGCCATCGTGCTGGGATGCACGCACTTTCCCCTGTTGACGGAGGCGCTGCGGCTGGCGGCACCGGTGCCGGTGCAGTGGGTGGATTCAGGTGAGGCGATTGCGCGGCGCGTCGAGCATCTGCTGCGCGACCGTATCGTTCCCGAACAAGTGGTGGCACCCGCGCATATCGCGCTTTGCACGCAATGGTACGACGATGCCATGATCCGGGGTGTACAAGCGTTCGGCTTTGACCGGGTGGAGTTATTCGACTCCAGCGAATCCCTGAGCGCCTGATTGCGCCGCGCCACCTGGTGTTCCGGAGGCGCGGACGATGTTGCGTGAGGTTCGTTGGCCGTTAAAGGCTGGGAACGTAGCTGGCCGCTAAAGCGGCTTTTGCGCCCGGATCGACCAATAGCAGGACATATTGAAGCGCTTGAAGTATTTCAGGTCCTGCACCTTGAGACCCAGTTTCTCCATGTGGGCGGGATAGTCGTACATGTGGTGGAACGGATTCTTGGTGAGCAGGCAGAACAGGCTGAGTGCCGCATACCAGTAAACCCGCTTGAGCAGGCGCGAGGCGAAGTTGCCGGTGGAATCGGTGAAATCGCCGACCACCAGCTGGCCGCCAGCCTTGGTGAGGCCGAGCAGATGGCGCATGACGTCCACCATCATGGCTTCGCTGAACACGTTCAGGAAGAAATTCGCCACCACCATGTCGTAGGGTTCCGGGTCCTGCACTTTCAGGATATCGCTGTGAATCTCCCGGATTGGATAGCGGAAACTGCGGTTTTCCCGCTCCAGCAGTTCCCGAAACTTGCGCAGCATGGTCGCCGACAGGTCCACCACGGTAACCTGGGCGCCCAGTTCCGCCGCCCGGATGGCATCGCGGCCGTGGCCAACGCCGGCAAACAGGACTCGGTCGCCGGGCTTGATCAACTCTGGGGTCAGCATGGCCACCTTGCAGCTATAGATCGCCTGGCCACTGTAGAGGGTGCCGAGCAGGTCATAGACCGGGCCAATGATTCGGTATTTATCTTTTACGGGGGTTGCATCTTGCATTGTTATTATCTCGTCTGCCCCAAGGGTCGGATGGATCGGCAGTTCCATTTGCACAGTAGTGCATACTAAATAATTGCAGGGGGGGGAAACTGTGCGGCAGGCCGCAATGTTGCGCCCGAAAGGTGCGGGAAGTCCCCTGAACTGGCGGAGTGGAGCGGATTTTCGGGCATAAAACCAAACGGCGGCTAAAAAGCCGCCGTTTGGTTTGCGGTTAGTTCGCGTGCATGGCTGGCGTCAGGTTCTTTTGACGCATGCCGTACAGCAGGCCGACGCTGTTACCCTGCCGCAGCCGCAGAATCATCAGGCGTCCACCTTCGGCACTATTGGTGGCGTCGGGTTCGGCGACAAAGCCTTCAAGTACTAGCTCGGACTCCAAGCAACCAGCCCCAGCAGGGAAGGTCAGGCGGACAGCGTTGCGGGTGGCCAGGGTGTCAAACTCGATGGATCCCCGGACCACTTCTGGG
>JAEZAA010000154.1 GCA_023430625.1 Pseudomonadota bacterium | reverse complement strand
CCCTGCGGGCGGGCTTGGGTCATGCTCGCCTGTGTGCTGGACGCGTCGCTCATCACTCCTCCTGGGTAAGGCTACTTGCTGAAACGTATAAAGGCCTTGGCCGCCTAGTACGGTCTATCAAGTTGTTGTTTTTACCCCCTCTCCCTGAGGGAGAGGGTTGGGGTGAGGGGGGATCCAGGCGCGTCCGTGGTAAGATCAGTTCCGCGCCTGCTAGACCCTCACCCCCCGCCCCTCTCCCGCAAAGCGGGAGAGGGGAGTTAGTTCAATGCTTCGACTTCGTATCCCTGCGCACC
This sequence comes from Pseudomonadota bacterium, assembly GCA_023430625.1. GTDB lineage: Bacteria > Pseudomonadota > Gammaproteobacteria > Pseudomonadales > Oleiphilaceae > JAEZAA01. The sequence continues at coordinate 10,017 of JAEZAA010000154.1, read as the reverse complement.
AGCTTGAAGAAGCGGCTGGGCTTGCCGCCTTCCACTTGGTCCTGATAGAGAAAGGCCAGGTTTTCCTCCTCAAATTTGTCGAAGAAAGTGTCCCAACTGATCTCGTCGAGGGATTCCTGATCGCGGAAGCCGATCCGCAACAGGCCGGCCTCCTCGTCCTTGGAGCTGGTACCTTCCACGCTGGCGGGGTAGCCGCCGCGTGATTCTGCCCACTGGCGGATCTGTTCGTGATCGGTGGTCTTCTTCGCTTCAGACATCATGCTCTCCCCGGAGATGGCAATCTCCTCTGGATGTTCCGTTGCAGGTCAGGCATTGGCGGCAAGCGACGGTGTCAGCGCCTCCTGCCAGTACTGCTCCAGTTCCACGGCGCGGTGGGCGGAGGTATGGGCGCCCAGCACACGCTTGCGACTGGCGGCGCCGATGGCGGCGCGTTTCTCTTCGGGCAGGGCGAGGTATTCCTGCACATCCTCGGCGGTGTGTGCGACCAGGAGTTCTTCACCCAGGCGGAAGAATTGATCCAGTCCCTTCCAGTCATCGGAGATGATCGGCGTGGCGCAGGCCGCCGCCTCGAACAGGCGCACGCTGGGGGAATAGCCGGCCTTGATCATGTCCCGGCGCGTCACGTTGAGGGTGAAGCGCTGGCTGTTGTAGAACTGGCGGTGGTGCTCGGGTGCAATGTGATCCACCCGTTGCACGTTGGTCGGCCAGGCGATGTTGACCGGGTATTGGGGGCCGGCGACCGAGAAATGCCGCTCCGGCATCTTCTTTGCCGGCTCGATCAGCAACTGGTTGACGGTCGGCTGGCGATCGTCGGAATAGGTGCCGATATAGCCCAGGTCGTATTCCTTGGCCACGTCCGGCTCGGGATAGTACAGGTCCGGGTCCACCGAGCAGTACAGGGGCCGGGCGCGCTGGGCGCCGTAGTGGTTTTCGATCCACTTGAGGATCGGCCCGCCGGTGAACGACAGATAGAGATCGAAACGCGGGATCAGGCGCGGGTGCAGGTACTCGAAGTTCTTGCGCGCCAGCTTGGCCATGGTCACCGGCGTGTCGATGTCATAGAAGGCCACACAGTTGCGGTTGACGGTCAGGGCGATTTCCGCCACCTCGACCCCTTCCGGCACGTAGGAGCCCAGGATCACTAGATCGGCGCCGGCAATGGCATCCACGTACAGCTTGAGTTCCTCCAGGTCGCGATACAGGCGGACACTGCCATAGGGCAGGTGGGGCGCATCGCGGTTGGCCGCGTACCAGGGCATGTCCCGTTCCAGGAACAGGACGCGATGGCCGCGGGCGGAGAGGGCCTTGACCAGCGCCCGGTAGGTGGTGGCGTGGCCATTACCCCAGGAGGACGTGATGGAAAGGCCGAGAATCACGATGTTCATTTGCTTCTTCATGTCCATGACTCCTGTCAGGCGATCCTTTGCGCAGAGCTATTCGTCTTGATGTTCGGTTGTAAGCGGTTTGGCTGCGGTTGATGCGTCTGGATGGTGAACGGCAGCTGGATCAGCCGTTCGAACTCCTCGGCCCGGTGGCGGTAGGTGTGCTCTCGCAGTACGCGTTGCCGCGCGGCATTGCCGATGCGGCGCGCACGCTTGCGGTCTAGCGACTTCAGGTGTTCGACGACGTCGTCGCCGTTGCGGGCCACCAGCACTTCAGTGCCGGGTTCCAGAAACATCTCCACGCCCTCCCAATGATCCATGATCAAACAGGCGCCGCAGCCGGCGGCTTCGAACACTCGGGTGGGTGGCGAGAAGCCGAAGCGGGCCATGCTGTCGCGGTTGATGTTGAGCACGGCGTTGGCGCTGCAGTTAAAGGCATTATGGTCACGGGTGTAGACGTGTCCAAGGTACGTCAGGTTGTCGCGCTGGGGCGCATTGTCCTGCCAGCCGTTGCCGCCCAGGATGAAGCGATGATCGGGCAGGGCATCCACGGCCTTGAAGAAGAATTCATACACCCGCGACTCCCGGTCCGGCAGGCGATTGCCGAGAAACGACAGTGACGAGGCGAAGGCGGGATCGACCGCGACCGGGTGGTGGGTCTCCGGGTCCAGCGCGTTGTAGATCGGATGGCAGGCGCGGGCGCCCAGCGCCTCGTAGGCCTGCACCACGGGATCGCCGCCGCCATAGGTCAGGATCAGGTCGTAGCGGGGGATCAGATCACGGAAGGGATCGTCCGGATTGGTCTGCACCCGCTCCAGGGTCGCCGGGGCGTCTACGTCCCAGAACAGCACCAGGGTGCCGGCCTTTTGCAGGGCCAGCACCTCGCGCTCCAGCCACTCATCGAGCACACCCACACCGCTGGCCTTGACGATGATGTCGGCACTGCGGGCCTGCTCCAGCATCTGGCCAGCGGCCTCTTCGGTGGCGGGATAGACGACGACACGGGCCCAGCTTGGGTCTTCCATGTCGCGGTGTTTCTGGCGGTCGAAGGCATCTGGCTCGTAGAAGGTGATGCGGTGACCGCAGGCGGCGAGCGCCTTGAGCATGCCCCGGTAATAGGTGGCGGCTCCATTCCAGTAGGAGGACACGAGGCTTGAGCCAAAAAACGCGATGGTGAGTCGGCGTGTGGACATAACAAATCCTTGTTGAGTTATCCCAGGGTGGCGTACAGGGGTTCGGCGGTTTTCTCCGGCATTCCCAGTTCATCGCAGATGCGCATCAGCTCATCCACCCGATGACCGCAGGTGTGGCGGCTGCGAATGGTCTCCAGACCGCTTTGCACCAGGGCATTGGCCAGGTCGCGGTCGTTGAGGATGGCGCGCAGGTGCGCCTGCATCTGCTGGCCGGTTTCGGCGACCAAATAATCCTGTCCCGGTCGGAACAAATGTTCGCTGTCGTTCCAGGGGGCGCAGACCAACGGGATGCCACAGGCCATGGCTTCGAAGGGGCGGATGGTGGGAATGCCCCGCAGGGTTTCCGCGTAGGGACGGCGCGGCACATGCACGGTGGCGCGGGCACGGGCAAAGGCCTCGGGCGCCTTGAGGTTGGGCAGCCAGCCACGGTAATTCACCCCTTGGCGGGCCAGGCGGTACAGCACATCGGCGGGGTAACGCACCCCGTGCAACTGGAGCCGGAGGTTGAGCGCCCGCACGGGGCCGAACAGGTATTCCTCCAGCTCATGGGTGCGCTCATTGTCGCCCCAGTTGCCGATCCAGATCAGGTCGGTGGTCTTCTCGCCGTCGTCGGCTTCCGCGGTGGCGCGGGGATAAAAGATGCGGATATCGGCGGCTTCGTGCCAGGTCCAGGCAGCGCGGCCCCAGCCTTTGTCCCGATAGACCTCCCGCAGCACCTCGCCGAAGGCCAGGATGCCGTCGTAATGATCCAGCTCCACCCGGCCGATGGAGTCGGGATCGCTGACGGCGCGGTGGTGGGTGTCGTGAAACAGCAGGCGGAAATCCGAACGGCGCCCGCGCAGGCGGCCCCAGCCGTTGATCAGCCAGGGCTCGTTCCATTCATGCACGATGACCAGCTCGGCTTCGTCGGCAATGGCCTCGAAGTTCAGGTCTTGGGCGCTGTATACGGTGCTGACCAGGGCCGGATAGGTCTTGTAGAACGCCTCGATGGGTTCCAGGCCGTGTTGTTCAACCAGATTTTGGCGGCTCCAGGCATCGGCGGGTTCATACACCGTGACCTCATGGCCCCGTTCCAGCAGTTCACTGACGATACCGCGGAGGAAGTGGGCATTGCCGTGATTCCAATCCGACACCAACGAGTGGTAAAACAGAGCGATATTCACGCGTTAACTCCTTATCCTCAGTCCATTGAAGCGAGTCCCGGCTGGTACTCCGTCTGGCGATCATCCGCCACTACTTTTCACGGATTGATCCTATGATAGTGTTCACGAAGAGAGTGTTCACGAAGCCGGACGCCCTGTTCTGCCAAGGCATCCTTTTCGATTCAGTGGCCAGCCGGCCGGACGCTCACCCGGTAAACAGCAAGTGAGAATGCTGTGAGATCTCCGGGCGGGCCTTCTGGGCAGCACGCATCTCTTGCAGATGGCGGTAGGCCGCCCAGTATTCCGCTGCCATTTGCTCCCGCGAATAGCGCCGGGCGCGGTCCTGGGCCTGTTGTGCCAGCTGCGCGCGTTGGACCGGGTCATCGGCCAGTTCCTGCAGGGTGCGGGTCAGCTGTTCGTCATCGTCAGGGTGCACGTAGCGAGCGGCGTCGCCCCAGATCTCGCGCAGGCTGGGAATATCCCCCAGCACCAGCGCGCAGCCGGCGCGGGCTGCTTCCAGAATCGACAGGCCGAATGGCTCGTAGCGTGCCGGCATGACGTATACAGAGGCCTTCTGTAGCCAGTCGGCCAGCGCGTCGGGTTCCAGCGGGCCCAGGCTGCGGACACCGGTGAGATTGCCACCGTCGGTTCCGTCCGGTGTTTGGGTCTCACCCGCCACATACACCGGCCAGGGCAGCCGGGGTGCGATGCGAGCGAGGCTGGCGATATTCTTGGCCTCGTCCCAGATCCGGCCGGCGCTGAAAAACAGGGGTTGCTTCTCCGGGGCGGCGTCTGAGGGCGTGGCGGGCAGGGCAGGGAACTCCCGACCGTTGTAGATCACCCGGCTCTCGGGCAGCCGCCCGTTATTCTGCTCCAGCGCAGCCAGCATGGCTTGGCTGGGGGCGACGATTAGATCCGCATGCTGGCAGGTCACCCACACCTGCATACGATAACGGTCCCACTCCGGCGCAGGCGCCGGCTCCCCCTTGACCGCCCGCCACCAGGAGCAGACGCAGGAATGGGCGCCCAGCAGCATCGGCGCGCGCCAGGCCGCGTTGCCCAGCCCCAGGTCGTTCAGGTGCAGGATGTCGGGCTTCACTTCTTTTTCCAACGCCTTCAGCCAGCGGGTGGAGCGTTCCACGTCGGCCCAGGGGTCGGGCATCCAGCACAGCTTGTAGTCGCTTTCGTACAGCCGCACGTGATCCAGTGCGGCGACCTCGGCCCGTTGCCGCTTTGACAGCCGTCGTCCCAGCGTGGCCAGGGCAATCTCCACGCCATAGGGCTTAAGGCCGGCGCAGAGTTCCATGCAGTAGGTCCAGACACCACCCAGGGTGTCGGCTGTCAGAAGCAGTTTCATCGCTGGTAGATCCAATCAATGACACGGGCAACCTGTTGAACCGTTTCGACACCGGGGTCGAAGCGATTGGCGATGGCCAGCTGGCGGGTCCAGGCGCAGAGCGCGCGTCCGCCCCAGTCGTCCGGTGGCTCCGCCAGCACTTCGCGGCGGGTGCCGTAATAGCGTTCCACCACGAAATCGAAGAAAGAGCCATTGATGTTGCGGATCGCCGCGCCGCCTTTGGAGCCATACAGGCGCGCCTCGATCACCGCGTCCTGACCGGCCGGCAGGTTCCAGGAGCAGGCCAGGCGCACATCGGCGCTGCCCAGCTGGAAGCTGGCGCTGGCGTAGTCTTCTACCTGCTGATAGGGCGGTCGCAGCCGTTGGCCCTGATGAAACAGCTGGCTGCGAACATTGGCCACCGCCTGATCGCCCAACAGCCAGAACGCCAGGTCCACCAGGTGAATGCCCAGATCCATCACGCAGCCGCCACCGGACGAGGCCACGTCATAGAACCAGGGCTTGTCCGGGCCGTAGGCGTTGTGAAAGACCAGGTCGACCGCGAAGATCTCGCCCAGCTCACCGCCCTGGATGGCATCGCGAATGGCCTCCACGCCTGCCAGATAACGGTAGGAGAAATCCACCGAGAGCAGGCGGTCCGCCGTGCGGGCGGCATTGACCACCTGATCGGTTTCCACCTGGGTGCGGGCCAGGGGTTTTTGGCAGAACACCGCCAGCCCTCGCTCCAGGGCCTGAATGCTTTGGGCGGCATGGAGTGCGCTCGGAGTGGCGATCACCAGCCCATCCAGATCTTCCAATTGCAGCAGTTCTTCCAGCGAGTCCAGCTGACGGGTGCCGGGTACCAGGGCGGCCGCCTGCTGCGCCTGCTCCGGGACCGGATCGAACACGCCGGCAAACTCACAGATATCCTCTTGCTGCAGGGCCTGCATACGCAGACGCCCGATCCAGCCAGTGCCCATGAAGCCAAGGCGGGGCTTTTGCGCCTGCCAATCGGAGGTCGCCAGATTCAATGTGGGTGCGGTCATAGGGCGAGCCATCCTTTGATAAAGCCATCGGGACGATCCAGCATCATTTGGAATGCCTGATCCAGTTCGTTGAGCTTGAAGTGGTGCGTCAGCAGCTCCTGGGGCCGGATGCGCTGGGCCAGCACGGCGGCGATGCCTTCGCGGATGCCCTGGATGTAGCGGGCGGGATCCCGCTCGTGGGCATTGATGACGTCGATGGCGCGCCAGTTCCACTGCTGCATGTTGACCTGGCGCAGGCCGTCCTGGTGGTAGCCGCCGATGACCAGCTTGCCGTACTCGGCCACCAGTTCGCTGGCCAGATCCAGAGCCGGCTGCAGGCCGACCACCTCGATCACCCGGTCACAGCCGCGCTGCTCGGTCAGCTCCTTCACGCCATTGACGGCGCCCCAGAAATCATCGGTGCCGAGGGTGGCATGGGCGCCATTGGCCCGTGCCTGATCCAGTGCGCTCTGGCGGCGCGACAGCACGATTACCTGGGCGCCGGCAGAAGCCACCAGCTGGGTCAGCAGCAGCCCGAGAAAGCCGGCGCCGACGATGGCGACCGTTTGGCCTGCGCTGATGTCGCTGCGGCGGAAGATGTTCATGGCGCAGCCAATGGCTTCGCCGGGGAAGGGCAGGCCGTCCAGTTCCGGCGGCAGCGGTACCACCGCGTCGGCGGCGGTGACGTCGTACTGGGCGAACGCATGCTGCGACAGCATGGCAACCCGTTGTCCGGTCTGGAGATGGGTCACGCCTTCGCCCAGGGCGTCGATGACACCCCAGCCCTCGTGGCCCGGATTACCCGGCGCAATCGGATAATGAAACCAGGGGCGACCTTCCCACAGGGGCAGGCTGGAGGCGCAGATGCCGCAGCCTTCCAGCCGCACCCGCACTTCGCCCCGGCCGGGTGTCGGGAGGGGGTGCTCGGCCACACCGGTGGTGCGGGGCTGTTCCAGGACCGCCGCCCGCATGATCGCGGGGGCGGACTGCTCGGTGTGGCGTTGGTCGGGCTGTTCGCTCTGGCGTTGGTCGGAATTGTCGTCTCGCTTGTTCAAGGCAAGGTTGCTGATGACGGCCACTGTGCAAAACTCCTTTTTCTTGTCGATTTCCCTTGTGACAGGTTTGATGTGGGCTGGGCGCCACGGGTCGCTGGACCATGCTGTTCCTGCAGCCACTGGTGCAGCTGGGTCACGCCGTCCTGAATCCCGGTGGTCGGGGCCCAGCCGGTGAGTTCGCCGAAACGGCGGGTGTCGGACACGTAGTATTTCTGGTCGCCCCGGCGCCAGTCGGACAGGCTGTACTCCGGCACCTGGCCGGTGAGGCTGCCGATCAGCGCCAGCAACTCCAACAGGCTGGTGCTGTTGCCCGGACCGCCGCCGATGTTGAACGCCTGGCCCTTGAGGCGATCGATCTGGGCATGGGCGCGCAGCATGGCGTCCACCAGATCGTCCACGAACAGGATATCCCGCACTTGATAACCGTCGCCGTAGAGGGTGATGGGCTCGCCACGCAGGGCGCGGATCAGGAAGTGGGCGACCCAGCCCTGATCCTCCGTGCCGAACTGGTGCGGCCCGTAGATGCAGCTCATGCGGAATACGGTCGCCGGCAGGCCATAGGTGCGGGCGTAATCCAGCACGTACTGGTCGGCACTGCCCTTGGAGCAGCCATAGGGGCTGTGGAAACTGAGGGGCTGGGCTTCGCTCAAGCCCTGGCGATAGGCCTCGGGTTCCGGAACATAGCGCTGTCCGTGTTGCAGGAAGTGGATGTCTTCCAGATCGCCATACACCTTGTTGGTGGAGGTGAACAGCAACGGTGGCGCCGACTCCATCAGGCGCATGGCCTCCAGCACATTGAGGGTGCCCTGCACGTTGATGCCGAAATCCGGCATGGGCGCCTCAATGCTGGTGGTCACCGCCACCTGGGCGGCAAAGTGATAGATGCGCGAGGCCTGGTGCACGGCGTCGCGCACCAAGTGGGCATCGCGGATGTCGGCGATCTCCACCTGCACCCGTTTGCCGTACTTGTGGCAGAGCCACTCCAGGTTCCGTTCGACGCCGGAGCGGGCCAGATTGTCGAAGATCAGGACATCCTCGCCCTGTTCCAGCACCTTGGCGGCCACGTTGATGCCGACAAAGCCGGCGCCACCGGTGATCAGCACCGGCTTCGATTTGGGCTTGGGCGGCAGGATGCTGATGCCGTTCTCCCGCGTCAGCACCGGCTCCCGGCTCAGGCCGGCGCCGCGCTTGACCTCGATCTGGGCCAGCTCGAACAGGCCGTCCAAGCCGCTGTCGCGCCACACCCGGTACAGCAGCTTGGCGTTGCCGGCGGCGTCCTTCAGGCCGAAGTGGTAATGGCGCTCATCCTCGTGAAAGCCATCCTGATGGGATTCGTGCGGATGCAGGTCATTGGCTGAGTACCAGTAGATACGGTCGGCGGGCGCCTGGATCACGTCGATGAAATGCTTCACCTGGTTGAATTCATCGTGACGCCAGGTGGAGTAGCCGGCCTCGGTGATCCAAAGTTCCGGGTTCAGCCCGTGGCGATCCAGCACCTCGCGCAGACGGGCGATCTTCTCGCCCCAGTCGTTCCAGTCGAATTCCCAGGTGCCGGGAAAGCCATGCAGGCCGATGGCGTCCACCTGCTGAACCACGCCGCGCTGGCACATGAGGTCGAGCCAGTTGGGATCGCCCTGCACCATGCCCGCCAGCACCGGCTTCTTGCCCCGCTGGCGGGCCCAGTGGGCGGCCATGCAGATCATGCTGGAGAAGATCTGCCAATTGGGATCGAGCCGCCAGTCCCAGTCATTGAGGTTGTTGGGCTCGTTCCAGAGCTCGATCCATTCGAAGTGCTGCCCGTACTCGGTGATCATCACATCGATGAAGTCGGCGTAGGTCTTGGGATCGCGGGGCGGCGACGAGGTTTTGGGCTCAATGCCCAGCGAGGGTGGGGTGTAGGTGAAGCAGGGCAGCAGTTCGACCGCCTGCGCCGCCTTCGGCATCAGCCAGTCGAACCAGGCCTTGCCCTCTGCGGTGTGCCAGTCCGCCCAGGAGAAGCCGGTCCGCAGTTGGGTGATGCCCAGCGCCTGGATATCGGCCAGCACCTGCTCCGCACGCTGATACTCACCCGGACGCAGCCATTCCACCACGCCCAGGCGCCCGATTGCCGATGAGATCTGCGTTTTCCTGCTCATACCGCCAATCCTCGACGGGCCAGTTCGCTCTGCATTTCGTCGGTACGGTCGGTGGCGGTCTGGCTCTTGAGCCAGCCGGCCAGTTCCGCCAGGCCATCCTCCAGGGTCACGCTGGGGTTGTAGCCCAATACTTCGCGCGCCTTGCTGATGTCGGCATAGCAGTGGCGGATGTCGCCGACCCGGTATTTGCCGGTAATTTCCGGATTAATGTGGGATTTTTTCAGGACTTTGCCGATTTTTTCCGCAATCTCCACCACCGTATAGGCGTTGCCGCTGCCCACGTTGAACACCTGTCCGGCGGCCTCCTCCTTCTCCAGCGCCAACTGACAGGCCTGGGCCACGTCCTGCACATGGACGAAGTCGCGGCGCTGCAAACCGTCCTCGAAGATCTGCGGCGGCTTGTCGTTGAGGTAGCGTGACGAAAAGATGGCCAGCACGCCGGTATAGGGGTTCGACAGCGCCTGACGGGTGCCGTAGATATTGAAGAAGCGCAGCGCCACCGTGGGAATGTTGTAGGCGCTACCGGCGATCAGGCACAGGCGCTCCTGGTCGTACTTGGACAGGGCATAGACCGAGGAGGGAATCGGGATCTTGGACTCGGGCGTGGCGATGGGTTCCAAATTCTCGCCCGTGTGATCCTTCAGCTCCCAGTCCCCTGAGCGCAGGGCCTGGAGGTCTCGCTCATGGGGCACACAGAGCATGCCGGCGGAGTTGTGGTACAGGCCCTCGCCGTAGAGGCTCATGCTCGA
>JAEZAA010000212.1 GCA_023430625.1 Pseudomonadota bacterium | reverse complement strand
CTGTTTGGCGCCGATTACGCCAACGTCCAGCCACACTCTGGTTCCCAGGCCAATGCCGCAGTGTACATGGCACTGCTGCAGCCGGGCGACACCGTGCTGGGCATGAGCCTGGCCCATGGCGGTCACCTGACCCACGGTGCCTCCGTGAACTTCTCCGGCAAGATCTACAAGGCGGTGCAGTACGGTATCGATACCACCACCGGCCTGATCGACTATGACGAACTCGAGCGCCTGGCGCTGGAACACAAGCCCAAGATGATCGTCGCCGGCTTCTCCGCCTACTCCCAGAAGCTGGATTTTCCCCGTTTCCGTGAAATTGCCGACAAGGTCGGTGCCTTCCTGTTTGTCGATATGGCGCACGTGGCAGGCCTGGTGGCGGCTGGCGTGTATCCCAACCCGGTACCCTTTGCCGACGTGGTCACCACCACGACTCACAAGACCCTGCGCGGCCCGCGCGGCGGCCTGATCCTGGCTCGCGGCAACGAAGAGCTGGAGAAGAAGCTGAACTCCGCGGTATTCCCCGGCGGCCAGGGCGGTCCTTTGATGCACGTCATCGCTGCGAAAGCAGTGTGCTTCAAGGAGGCCATGAGCGACGAGTTCAAGAGCTACCAGCAGCAGGTCGTTCGCAATGCCCAGGCGATGGCTTCCGTGTTCATCGAGCGCGGTTTCGAAGTGGTGTCCGGCGGTACCCAGAACCACCTGTTCCTGCTCAGCCTGATCAAGCAGGACATTACCGGTAAAGACGCCGATGCGGCGCTGGGTCGCGCTTTCATCACCGTGAACAAGAACGCGGTTCCCAACGACCCGCGCTCGCCGTTCGTCACCTCTGGTCTGCGCATTGGTACCCCTGCGGTGACGACGCGCGGCTTCAAGGAAGCGGAGTGTCGCGACCTGGCTGGCTGGATCTGCGACATCCTGGACGATATCGGTAATGAATCCGTGATCGACGCGGTACGGGCGAAGGTCCATAGCCTGTGCCAGCAGTTCCCGGTCTATAAAGGCTAATCACGCGAGGGTTTATGCCCTGAAGCCGACGGTTGCCGGACTGGCGCCGTCGGCATTTTGAATTCGCAGGAGGTCATGCATGCACTGTCCGTTTTGCAGCGCCGACGACACCAAGGTCATTGATTCACGTCTGGTGGCTGGTGGCGATCAGGTGCGCCGGCGGCGTGAATGCCTGTCCTGCAGCGAACGCTTTACCACCTACGAAACCGCCGAACTGGTGATGCCCCGCGTCGTGAAGCAGGACGGCAGCCGCGAACCCTTTGACGAAGACAAGTTGCGCATGGGCTTTCTCAAGGCCCTGGAAAAGCGGCCGGTGAGCGTGGAAGAAATCGAATCCGCAGTGAACCGGATCAAGCACCGGTTGCGGGCCACCGGCGAGCGCGAGCTCAACTCCCGGGTGATCGGTGGCGAGGTCATGAACGAGTTGCGTGGCCTCGATGAAGTGGCCTATGTCCGGTTTGCGTCGGTGTATCGCAGCTTCCAGGACATCAATGAGTTCAAGGAAGAAATCGACCGCCTGTCGCGGAAAGATTCGACCTCCTGACGGACGCTGTCCCCCATGACCATGACTTCTCCGCCCCAAGGTATTCCTCAGCAGGATGCTCTCCATCAGGACTACATGATGCTCGCGCTGCAACTGGCCGAGCAGGGGCTGTATACCACGCATCCGAACCCTCGGGTGGGCTGTGTGGTGGTGCGCGACGGCGAGATCGTCGGGCGTGGTTGGCACCGTCGGGCGGGCGAGCCCCATGCGGAAGTACATGCACTGCGCGAGGCCGGCGATCGGGCCCAGGGCGCGACGCTGTATGTGACACTCGAGCCCTGCAGTCATTTCGGCCGGACCCCGCCCTGTGCCGATGCGGTGGTGCAGGCCGGTGTGGTACGGGTGGTCGTCGCCATGCAGGACCCTAATCCGCTGGTGGCGGGGCAGGGGATCGAGCGGCTGCGCCAAGCCGGCATTGAGGTCATTGTGGGAGTTGCGGAAGCCGAGGCGCGCAAGCTCAACATCGGCTTTGTCAGCCGCATGGAACGTGGCCGGCCCTGGGTTCGCTGCAAGCTGGCCATGAGCCTGGATGGCCGTACCGCCATGGCATCGGGCGAAAGCGTCTGGATCACGGGCTCAGCAGCGCGGCGTGACGTACAGCGTCTACGAGCCCGTAGCTCGGCCATCATCACGGGCGTCGGCACGGTCGAGCATGACAATCCCTCGCTGACGTTACGGGAAGCCGAGCTGGATCTGGCCAACGCCGCCGAGGTGGCGCAGCGCCAACCTCTGCGAGTGGTGCTGGATCGCCGCCTGCGGATCGATCCGGCGGCGAAGTTGCTGGATCTGCCGGGCAGCACCCTGGTGGTCTGTGGCGCCGAGGGCCGTTCCCGCCGCGTGGCGGTGGAACGTGACCGTGTGCAGGTGATGGAAGTGCCTGAACGGGATGGTCAACTGGATCTTGATCAGTTGCTGGCGGAGCTGGCGAAGCTTGAATGCAATGAAGTGATGATCGAAGCCGGCGCCACCTTAAGCGGCGCCTTCATGCGCGCGGGGCTGGTGGACGAGCTCTGGATCTACATGGCGCCGAAACTGATGGGCAGCTCGGCTCGCCCGCTGCTGGACATGCCGGAAATCGGCAAAATGGCGGAAGCGCTGAACCTGACGTTGCAAGACGTGAGTCCGGTCGGACAGGACCTGCGTCTTATCTACTCACCCGTGCCTGGTCACGGGTCTACTGCTAACGACTGAGGAACTCCATGGAGCTCAATACCATAGAAGAGATTGTCGAAGACATTCGGCAAGGCAAGATGGTGATTCTCATGGATGACGAGGATCGCGAAAACGAAGGCGATGTCATCATGGCCGCCGAGTGTGTGCGGGCCGAGGATATCAATTTCATGGCCCGGTTCGCCCGCGGCCTGATCTGCATGCCCATGACGCGGGAGCGTTGTGAGCAACTGAAGCTGCCCTTGATGGTCCAGCGCAACGCGTCCGGCTTCGGGACCAAGTTCACGGTCTCCATCGAGGCCGCCGAAGGTGTCACCACCGGTATTTCCGCCGCGGATCGTGCCCACACGGTGCGGGTGGCGGCAGCCAAACAGGCTCGGGCCGAGGAAATCGTCAGCCCTGGCCATATTTTTCCGCTGATGGCTCAGCCGGGTGGCGTTCTGTCCCGGGCCGGCCATACGGAAGCGGCCTGCGATCTGGCGCGTCTGGCCGGTTTTGAAGCGACCGGCGTTATCTGTGAAATCATGAATGACGACGGCACCATGGCGCGGCGCCCGGAGCTTGAGCAGTTTGCCCAGACCCATGGCCTGAAGATCGGTACCATCGCAGACCTGATCCACTACCGCACCCTCAAGGAAAAGACCGTGGAGCGGCTGGAGGAAAACCTGCTGCCCACCGAGCATGGCGAGTTCCGCATGCTGACCTACCGCGACACGGTGCAGGGCTCGACCCATTTGGCCTTGGTCAAGGGCGAAATCCGGGCCGATCAGCCGACGTTGGTCCGGGTCCACATTGCCGATACCCTGCGTGACCTGCTGGGCGCCCGTCGCCCGGGCGTCACCAGCTGGCCTATCAGCCGTGCGCTGGAACGGGTGGCGCAGGAAGGAAGCGGCGTGGTCGTGCTGCTGGACTCCATGGACGCGGCGGCGGATATCGAGGAGCGGCTGCGTGACTTCTTCGGCGACCGTGGCCGTTGGGGTGGCCAGAGTGGTTCCGGCGTCTACATGACCGTCGGTACCGGGTCCCAGATTCTGCGCGACCTGGGTGTGGGCAAGATGCGCCTGCTCAGCTCGCCGATGAAATTCAGTGCCATTTCCGGATTCGATCTCGAAGTGGTGGAATACATTCCCTATGGCCAGTCCGCTGAGTGACGGCCGCCAGTCAATGAGGATCAAGATGTCTGACATGAAAATCTACGAAGGTGACTTTACCCAGTGCAGCGGCCGGTACGCCATTGTCGTCGGCCGATTCAACGCCTTCGTGGTGGAGAGCCTGGTGGAAGGCGCGCTTGATACCCTCAAGCGTCATGGTATCCCCACTGCGGATGTGACCATTGTGCGGGTGCCCGGTGCGTTTGAAATCCCGCTGGCCGTGAAGAAAATGGCCGAGACTGGCGAGTATGACGCGGTGATTGCGCTGGGCGCCGTGATTCGTGGCGGCACGCCGCACTTCGATTACGTGGCCGGCCAATGCGCCAGTGGCCTGAATCAAGTAGCCCTGGCCACCGGAACGCCGGTCGCCTTTGGTGTGCTGACGGTCGATAGTATCGAGCAGGCCGTTGAGCGCTCTGGCACCAAGGCCGGTAACAAGGGCATGGAAGCGGCACTGTCCGCCATCGAGATGGTGAGTCTGCTGAAGCAGATGGAGGCGAAGTGAGCGACGCTCAGGACAAACCCCAGGGATCCAAACGATCGTCGCGCGTAGAGCAGCGGCGTCGGGCGCGTCAGTTCGCGTTGCAGGCCCTGTATCAGTGGCAAATGGCCGGTGCCGGTATCAGTCAGATCGAGGCGGAATTCCGCGTCGACAATGACATGAGCCAAGTCGACACCGCCTATTTCCATGAATTGCTGCATGGCATCCCGGCCCAGGTGGGCGAGCTCAACAAGCTGATCGAGCCGCTGCTGGACCGCCCGCTGAAGGACGTCAACCCCATCGAGCTGGCGTTGCTGCGCATGGGTGCCTATGAGCTGAAAGAGCGTCTCGACGTGCCTTATCGGGTCGTCATCAACGAAGAGATGGAGCTGGCGAAAAAATTCGGCGGCACCGACGCCCATAAGTTCGTCAATGGCATTCTCGACAAGCTGGCCGGACGGCTGCGCATGGCCGAGATCCGTGGCGGGCGCGGCTAATCGGGCGCGATCATGACGCAGGGAAGCGAGCCGCTGGGTGAGTTCGAGCTGATCGAGCGTTTCTTCCAGCGTCCGCTTGCGACACCGGAAGTGTCGGAGTCCGGGCAGATTCTACTGGGAATCGGTGATGACTGTGCAGTACTGGACGTCGCTGCGGGGCGGCATCTGGTGCTGTCCATCGACACGCTGGTGGAAGGCATTCATTTTTTACCAACGCTTCCGACCGAAGCCCTTGGTTGGCGCGCGCTGGCGGTCAATATCAGTGATCTGGCGGCCATGGGCGCGGATCCCTGGTGCTTTACGCTGGCCTTGACCCTACCTACCGTCGAGGCCGACTGGCTGGAGGGCTTTAGTCAGGGGCTGTTCAAACTCGCCGACCGCTTCGGAATGCGCCTGGTGGGTGGCGACACCACCCGGGGCCCGCGAGCCCTGACGATCCAGGTGCAGGGTACGGTTCCTGGTGCGGCGCTGACTCGTGGTGGTGCTCGGCCGGGAGATCTGATTCTGGTGTCAGGGACGCTTGGCGATGCCGCCGCCGCGCTACGCTGGCTGAACCAGTCGGAAAGTCAGGACTCGGCGCATCAACGTTTTCTACGTCATCGCTACATGTATCCGGAGCCTCGGGTAGAGTTGGGGCGTGCGCTGCGTTCCGTTGCAACGGCCGCCATCGACATCTCCGACGGGTTGCTGGCCGACCTTGGCCACATCTGCCGCCGCTCAGGGGTGGGCGCCCGGATCGATAGCCGCAAGCTGCCACTGTCGCCGGCGTTGCGGGCGGAACTGGATGTCGCCGACGCCATGCGCTGCGCCTTGAGCGGCGGTGATGACTATGAGCTTTGCTTTACCGTACCGCCGGAGCGGTTGGATCGGCTGCAATCCTGGCTCGCGCAGGGACGTGTCACTGTCATTGGTGAAGTCGTCGCCGAGACAGGGCTTCAGGTGTGTGACGAGCAGGGCGTTTGGACCGCGTCTGAGCCTCGCGGTTACCGTCATTTTGAATAAACCGGATGGTCTGGCCTGATCTGGTTATGCGGTGATGGCGGCAAACAATAAGAATGAGGAGTGATGTGTGTCGCAGGACGTTCCAGCCGTTGAAGTGGTCGCGCCCCGCCGTTTTCCGCTCGGATTCTGGCACAACCCCATTCATTTTCTGGCCTTTGGCTTTGGCAGTGGTCTAACGCCCCGTGGGCCCGGCACCGCCGGAACCCTGGTTGCCGTGTTCCTGTTCTGGGGCATGCAATCCCTCTCGGTACTGAACTTGCTGCTCGTGGTCGGACTCGCTTTTGTGGCGGGGGTTGCCATTTGCGGCCTGACTTCGGAGCGCTTGGGCGTCAAGGACCACCCCGGCATTGTCTGGGACGAGTTCGTCGGCTACTGGCTCACCATGTGTTTTGCACCCGCCGGGCTGTTCTGGATGCTGGCGGGCTTTGCCTTGTTTCGTCTGTTCGACATCTGGAAGCCCTGGCCGATTGGCTGGATTGACCGGCGCCTGAGCGGCGGCTGGGGCATCATGCTGGATGACATCGTTGCCGGCATTTACGCGGGCATCGTCTTGGCGGCTTGTGCCTGGTCCTGGATCCAGTGGTCGGCCGCCGGCTAAGCGGAGCTTGCTAACGCGACTGCCCGGCTCCGTCCGGCAGCAGGCGGACGACGTCGAGAAACCGCTGCAGCCCTGTTGCCGCCCGATCCTGGGTGGCGTAGGGACCGCTGTCGAAGCCTTCCCGGGTGGAGAAATACCATTTGTTGCTGACCGAGAAAAAGCGGTCGCGCCGCGCTGGGATAGTGCCCTGTTCATGGCGTCGGTGACCGGGGCGGGGATGCTTGCCGAGCACGGCGACCCGAGATTCTTTCGTTGGATTGTCGGTTCTGTTGGATCTCTGCACGGGACAGCCTCCTGTCATGGGGCGAAGCTTCTTGTCGTTGTCTGTTGTAGGCCTCGCGAGCTGCTGGGAAGGCGGGCTGGTAGCCCGGCCAGTCTTGCGCAATCCATTACCGCACGCATTGCATAAATCAACAGATCCAGCCGGTCTGGGGCAAGGTGGACACCGAACTGAAACAGGAATGGGTGAGAATCGGAAAGCGCGGGGCTGATTGCAACAGGGCGTATCAGCACCGACAATGGCTCGCCGGACTCTCATCTGTTGCAGGAGCACGCCTGTCGCGAGGGCGGTGCAGATTTTCATCCGTTGGAAAAAGGAATTGATCATGCCTCTGTTTTTGCGTTTTCTGCGGCCATGGGTGCTCGCCCTGCTGGCATCACTGACACTGACCGCCTGCGGCTCGACGCCGGTTGTGCGCACCTATGAGGGCGATGTGCGGGATGTCTCGGAGGTTGCGCGGGTTCTGAAAGCAGACGACCTGGAAATCGTCGAAATCGACGGCAAGGCCCAGAAGTCATACCTGCTCGATAACGACGCCATGGAATATGAGCTGCTGCCTGGCGCCCACACCGTTGTGTTTCGCTACAGCAAGCTGTGGGCACTGCCGGGTAATAAAGATATTGGTGAGAAGCGGGCAGAAGAAATCGAGTCCGAATTGCTGGCGGTGACTTTCGAGGCAAAGCCGGGCGAGACGTATCATTTCGACGTACCCCAGCTGAATGCCCGCGAGACGGTTGAGCAATTTGCGCGGGAGCCGGAGCTGCGCCTGTTGAATGAGACGGGGCATACGGTCGCGCAAAGTGCACTTTGGAAAGGAAGCACGGCAGCTGGTGTGGATGCGGTGGCTAGCGCGGCCGCGTCCTCCGAGTCTGGCGTGAGCCGAGTGGAATCGCCGGTGGCGGCGACTCCCGGGGCAGAGCTGCCGCCGCTGGAGGCCTTGAAGATCCTCTGGGGCCAGGCATCGGCCGAGGAGAAAAAGGAGTTTCTGCGCTGGGCGTTTCAGTAACCGGTCTTATCTGGCGGCGGGCGCCTGTTGTCCCGCTGCCTGGTTTCACATCAACCGCGACCGATCCCTCAAATAAAAGGTTTGCGCGGTATCCTCTTTAGCGCCGATCGTCCTGATCCTGCTTCTCGTCCTTGCTCCAGAACCCATTGAACAGATCCGTAAACAGGGCAACCACGTCCTTAATCCAGCCGCCAAGGCGCATGGAGCTGGCTTCATTCTCCGTGGCAGGCGGGATTGCGCTGAGGTCGACGTCCCGCAGCGCCTCCTCGATTCGATCGAGAGCCCGTGGCAGGTAGGTCATGAATTGGTCCATGTCCTGCAGAATTCGGGGGCAGGACGTTACGCTGACCGTGAGCTTGCTGTTGTAGCTGATCACGGTGAACACCAGCCCGATCCCATCGAACAAGGGTGCGCTGCCAAACTGGCGCACGAGTTTGGCGCCGCCGAGGTACAGCGGCATTTGCGGCCCGGGCACGTTGGTAATGGGTAGGTTGAATAGCGGCTTGTGGCGCTGGGCCAGCTGGAACTCCGTGAAAATGCGGGCCGATAGCCCGATCATGGTGGAGGGAATCAGCTGGGTGAGGCGTGTGGCGGAGATGGCCTGGCTGTAGATCTTGGACGCAACCGCATTCTCATGAATGCGCTTGAGCCGGACGGCAGGATCTGCCTCGTTAGTGGCCAGTGACAACAGCATGACCGACATCTGCTTGCCGGTGGGACTGAGCAGGTTCTTGGAGCGCACGGAAATCGGCGCCATCGCAATCAGTGGCTGCGCCGGCAGTTGGCCCTGTTCGCCCAGGTATTGGCACAAGGCTTCGGCACAGACGGCCATTACGAGGTCATTGAGGGTGATACCCGGGTGCTGGTATTTCAACTGGCGAAAACGTTCCAGCGGAAATTCCGAATAGCCCAGTACCCGATCTGGGGACACCGCCTGGTTGAGCGGCGTGTTCGGGGCACTGAACAGGGCCGGGGGCAGGTTCAGGTTCTTGAGGCGCTGCAGCAGCAACGCATAAAAAGCCCCGGCCACGGTATCCTTCGCCAGGTTGGCCAGCCGAAACGGCGTATTCAGTGCCGAGCTATAGGCGTTGCCCAGCAGGCGTGCCCGTGAGGGCAGGGGCGCCGGTTGCCAGGGCTTCTTGGGTGGCGCCAGCTTGCGGATCTGTGGCGAGAAGTCGAGCAGCGCGCCCATGACATCGTCGCCGGTCACGGCATCAATGGCGGCGTGATGGACCTTCACGATCATGGCAAAGGGCGCTTTGGCCTCCGCACTCGGCGCAAGCCCATCCACGTAATTGATTTCCCACAGGGGGCGGTCGCGGGGCAGCGGTTGCGCCAGCAGGCTTGCCGCCAGGTCCAGCAGTTGCTGTTCGTTGCCCGGCGCTTCCAGGGTGATGTGGCGCAGATGGCGGTGCAGATCAAACTCGGGATCGTCCACCCAATAGGGGTGATCCAGCTTGAGAGGCACTTCCACCAGGCGCTGTCGAAAGAAATCAGCCAAATGCAGACGGGATTCGATGTATTGGTGAAACTCCTCGTAAGTGAGGGGTTCTTCCCGGCTGCTGTTATCGAACAGATAGATCCCACCCATGTGCATGGGGGTGGATTCTGACTCAAGATAAAGGAAGGAAGCATCCAGTTCCGACAGTTGCCGCATCATGTGTAAGCTGTCCAATGGCTGAGGCGAAGACGCAAACGCTACAGTAAATAATATTGAGAGGGCGGCACTTTAGCAGTCGATCGAAGTGGATGGTAGTCTTTGGTAAAACGATCGTACAACCTTTGATCAGGCGGTCTGTCGAACCAAGAGTGCTGCTCGATATATGAGCGTTTCAGATGGACCAATTCTACTGAGAGGAGCCCCAGGATGAGTAAGTCGGTCTTGATTCCAGTGGCAAACGGCGTGGAAGACATCGAAACGGTGACCCAAATCGATGTCCTGCGACGGGCAAAGGCGCAAGTGACGGTGGCGAGCATCGAGCCGATCCGGGAGATTGTCGCCGCGCGGGGGACGCGGATTGTCGCGGATCAGCTGTTTAACGACTGCGCCGACCAGCCTTATGACCTGATCAGTTTGCCGGGCGGGTTGCCGGGCGCCGAACGCCTGCGCGATTTCGAGCCACTGATTGCACGCCTGCGCCAGCAGCGGGAGGCGGGCCGATACTATGGGGCAATCTGCGCATCACCCGCCTATGTGCTGCAGACTCACGGCTTGCTGGAAGGCTGCGAGGCGACCTGTTTTCCGGCGTTTCTCGATCAACTGGACAAGCCATCCAGCAAGGCCGTGGTGATTTCCGGGCACTGCGTGACAAGCCAGGGGCCCGGTACCGCGCTGGCCTACTCGCTGACGCTGGTCGAGCTGCTGTTTGGCGTCGAGCTTAGACAGCGCCTGGCGGCGGATATGCTGGTGGCGGCTGGCTAGAAGGAGAGGCGCCAATCTCGAAACGCCACCGACGGCAGGCTCAGGTCTCGGCGAGCGCCGGCTTGTCGCTGGTGGCAGGATCGAGCCAGGGCTGGAAATAATGGCCCTCACTCAGGCGTTTGACGAACCACTTGAGGGCGCGGCCGCGGTCCTCGGAGCGATGAGCCAATGTCAGCATCAGGGGCGGGCGTGGCTGTTCAAGGGTGAGCGCGACCAGCTCGCCGCGTTCAAGGTAATCAGAGGCCAGCTGGCGCGGCAGATAACCAATGCCCAGACCGAGGCGCTGGGCTTCGAGCTTGGCCGCCATGTTGGGTACCGTCAGCCGGCGCTGGCGCTCAAACACGCCGCCGGAGCGGGGCGCGAGTTGGCGCGAGGAATCGGCGGCGACCACCGCGCGGTACTTGGCCAGCGTCTCTGGCGTCAGGGGCGGACGCTCTTTGCAGATCGGATGCTGCGGGGCGGCCGCATACACAAAGTCGACGGTACCCAGGTTGCGAACGCTAAATTGGCCGGCGGGGCGGCTGTCCAGATCGCCGCCGATCACCAGGTCGGCCCGGTTACAGAGCAACGCATCCCAAGCACCGCCAAACACTTCTTCAAGAATCTGCACGTCGACCTGCGGCTGCAACTCCTGAAACTCACGCACGAGCGGCAGGAGGCAGCTGAGCGGGAGCAGCGTATTGATCGCCAGCGTGATCTTGGGTTCCCAGCCGCTGGCGATCTGGCGGGTGGTCCGGCTGAGGGAGTCGGCCGCGCTGAGGATCTCGCGGCCCTGTTCAAGCAGGTAGCGTCCGGCGGGCGTTAACGCCGCCCGATGACCGCTGCGGTTGAAGATCTCCACCCCCAGATCCTCTTCCAGCTTTTGCACTGTGTAGGAGATGGCAGAGGGCACGCGGTACAACTCGTTGGCGGCGGCGGCAAAGCTTTTCCGGCGGTCGATGGCGTCAATGACCCGGAGCGCGTCGATGGTAATCGGTGTGTGCATGGCAATCGTCCCAATGCCTCAAAGCAGTTGAGCATTCTTATAGCATACAGATGCAGATGGGAGAACGAGGGCAACGCCTGGGCCGATCCTGCCCGACGTCGGTTACGGCCATAAGCCACAATTAAATTGATGATCTTGGCTGTGGCTCGAACCGGTTGAAAGGCAGGGGTGTGTGCGGCGGCTACTTGGATCGTGTAACGGCCAGTCGGGCCAGTGCTAGTAGGGCATCCCGGTATTCGGAGTCGGGCAGGTCCCGCAGACAGCCTTCGGCCTTGTCCACGTAGTTGTGAGCCTGCTCCATGGTATAGGCCAGAGCGCCGCAATCGGTCACGGCGGCGAGAATCGAATCCAGTTGATCCAGACCGCCCTGGCGAATGGCCTGGCGTACCAGCTGCTGCTGTGCTGGCGTGCCGTTCTGCAGGGTATAGATCAGGGGGAGGGTGGTTTTGCCTTCGGCCAGATCATCGCCGACGTTCTTGCCCATTTCCTCGGCGCTGCCCTGATAGTCGAGCACATCGTCCACGAGCTGAAATGCCATGCCCAGGTACAGGCCAAAATCCCGTAGTTCCGCTTCCGTTTCGGGTGTGGCGCCCGCCAGCACGGCCGCGCTATGGGAGGCCGCCTGGAACAGCATGGCCGTCTTGCTGCGGATGACCTCTATGTACTGAGCTTCGCTCAGGTCTGGGTTGCGTACGTTCGCCAACTGCAGGACTTCGCCTTCGGCGATGATGTTGGTGGCCTGGGACAGAATCGTCATGATCGGCAGGCTGCCGAGCTGGACCATCATTTCAAAGGCGCGGGAGTAGAGGAAATCGCCCACCAAAACGCTCGGTGCGTTGCCCCATTTGGCGTTGGCCGTGGAGCGGCCGCGCCGCATGTCGGAAGTATCGACCACGTCGTCGTGCAGCAGTGTGGCGGTATGCAGGAATTCGATGATCGTCGCCAGCTTGATATGGCCGGCATCGGAGTGGCCAAGGGCATTGGCGATCAACAACACCAGGAGCGGGCGCATGCGCTTGCCGCCGCTTTCGGTGATGTACTGGCCGATGTGTTCCACCAGCGGCACGCGGGAAGACAGCTGCTCTTTGATCAAGCGGTCAACGGCTTCAAAATCTTGCTCGACGGTGGCGTGAATTTGCTGGGCGTGCATGTCCGGGCTGCGTGAGGTGGTTTCGGCCCTGAATGCTAGGATTGCTCGCATCTGGTGTCAACCTTTGCTATCAAGTTCCTGCCGCGAACGACGTGGCCTGCGCGGCATTATGGACGGGTTGCGACCTGGCTTCTCGTGCCAACGTTCCCCTGCGACCTTGATAGGACTGCAGGCCGTTGAACAAGTAGTTGCGGCTGGTGGCGCGTTTTCGTACAATATGCGCCCCCTCGACCACCAGGTCCGTTCCCTGTTATAGGGTTGCCAGAGTGCTCCCCATAGACGCAGGTCCGGCGAGGGCTGGAACCAAGTAGCGGCGAGTGGTGGCAATTCAATGTCGGAGAACGTCATGTACGCAGTGATCGTAAGCGGTGGCAAGCAGCACCGTGTGAAAGAGGGCGAAACCCTCAAGCTGGAAAAAATCGAAGTCGAAACTGGTGCCACGGTCGAATTCGACCAGGTGCTTCTGGTTTCCAATGGCGATGACGTGAAAGTCGGCGCGCCGGTTGTGGCTGGTGCCAAGGTTACGGCGGAAGTCGTGGCTCATGGCCGCCACAAGAAAGTCAAAATCCTGAAGTTCCGCCGTCGTAAGCACCACATGAAGCAGATGGGCCACCGTCAGTGGTTCACTGAAATCAAGGTTACCGGAATCAACGCGGGTTAATCTCGCAGGTTAAAGAGGATTTGAACAATGGCTCATAAAAAGGCAGCGGGTAGTAGCCGCAACGGTCGCGATTCAGAAAGTAAACGCCTTGGCGTGAAGCGCTTCGGTGGTCAGTTCGTGCAAGCTGGCAGCATCATCGTGCGTCAGCGAGGCACGCGTTTCCATGCCGGTGCCAACGTTGGCATGGGTCGTGACCACACGCTGTTCGCCAAAGCTGATGGCTTTGTGAAGTTCGAAGAGAAAGGCCCGGAAATGCGCAAAATCGTGCGTATTGTCGAAGCCGCCTAAGACTTCGTTCTGGTTGTTGAAAAAAGCTCCGGTTTCGGGGCTTTTTTTGTTTGGTTTGCACCATCTTTAGCGCACCCTTTGCCTGATATATCCTGTTACCGATAACCCTGTCCTGTTACTGATAATGTTATCGTCCACACAGCGGATTGCAGGGCAATCGCGAGCGGACAGGGTCGCCGGGCGGCTGCGGAGGAAAAGATCATGAAATTCGTCGATGAAGCCAAGGTCCGTGTCGAGGCTGGCAAGGGCGGAAATGGCTGTGTGGCGTTCCGTCGGGAAAAGTTTATGCCCATGGGTGGCCCGAGCGGCGGTGATGGGGGCGATGGCGGGTCGGTTTTCCTGGAGGCCGATGACAGCCTCAATACGCTGATCGACTACCGCTATCAGCGGCGCCATCGGGCGGAAAGCGGGCAGTCCGGCATGGGCAGCGATTGCACCGGCGCCAAGGGCGAGGATCTGATCCTGAAGGTGCCGGTGGGCACCACGGTCATCGATGACGATACCGAGGAAGTGCTCGGTGATCTGACCCATCCGGGCCAGCGTCTCAAGGTGGCTCAGGGCGGCTTTCACGGGCTGGGAAATATGCGCTTTAAGTCCAGCACCAACCGGGCGCCGCGGCAGACGACGCCGGGATCGCCCGGTGAAGAGCGTAACCTGCGTCTGGAGCTGAAGCTGCTTGCCGATGTCGGTTTGCTGGGGTTGCCCAATGCCGGTAAGTCCACCCTGATTCGCGCCATCTCCGCCGCTCGTCCGAAGGTGGCGGATTATCCGTTCACCACCCTGGTGCCAAATCTGGGCGTGGTTCGGGTTCAAGCTCATCGCAGTTTTGTGGTGGCCGATATTCCGGGGCTTATCGAAGGGGCTGCGGAAGGTGCGGGATTGGGGATCCGCTTTCTCAAGCATCTGGTGCGCACGCGCTTGCTGTTGCACATGGTGGATATGGCGCCGCTGGACGAATCGAGCCCGGCTGATGCGTTTGATGTGATCGAGGCGGAGCTGGACAAGTTCAGCCCGGGTCTTGCCGAGCGTGAGCGCTGGCTGGTGCTGAATAAACTGGATCTGCTGCCGGAAGAGGAGCGCGAGGCCCGTTGCGAGGCGCTGCTGGATGAGCTGGGCTGGGATGGTCCGGTGTTCAGGATTTCGGCGATCTCTGGCGAGGGTACGCAGGAGTTGTGTTTTGAGATCATGCGCTGGCTGGAAGAGCGGGCGCAGGCCGAGGCGGAAGATGATGAGCTGCGCCAGCGGGAGGCCCGGATGCGCGAGCAGATCGAGCAGGAGGCACGCGAGGCGGTTCAGGCATATAATGCCCGGCGGCGTGGCCAGCGTCTGGGTGAGGATCAGGACGACGATGAGGATCTCGACGACGAAGTCGAGGTTTATTACGTCCAGTAAGGCGATCCAGATTTGGCGGCACCTTTGGTCGTGGTTTTTACACAGGTCTGAATTGATCTCAACTGTCTGGGTTTTATCGCATAAATGTCGCTGGTGGTGAGTTTTGCATGACGTCCTCTGCGCGTAATCATCTTGCTCAATCCCGTCGCTGGGTCGTAAAGATTGGCAGTGCCTTGCTAACCAATAATGGCCGGGGGCTCGACACGGCTTCGATCGAGTCCTGGGTGGATCAGATTGCGGCACTGCACCGCGAGGGTGTTGAGATCGTCCTGGTGTCCTCCGGATCCGTGGCCGAGGGTATGAGCCGCCTCGGTATGACCGAACGGCCCCAGCACGTGCATCTACTGCAGGCCGCTGCCGCAGTGGGGCAGATGGGGCTGGTGCAGACCTATGAAACCTTCTTCAAAAAACACGGGCTGCACACGGCGCAGATCCTGTTGACCCATGATGATCTGTCTGATCGTAAGCGCTACCTCAATGCCCGCAGCACCATCCGCACGCTGGTGCAGATGAAGGCGATTCCGGTGATCAATGAAAACGACACCGTGGTCACCGATGAGATCCGCTTCGGCGACAACGATACGCTGGGCGCGTTGGTGGCTAACCTGGTGGAGGCTGACTCGCTCGTTATCCTGACCGATCAGGATGGCATGTTCGATAAGGATCCGCGCCATAATCCCGATGCGCGGCTGGTGCCGGAGGCGCATGCGGCGGATCCCTCGCTGGATGCCATGGTCGGTGGCGCGGCCGGTGCGCTGGGGCGTGGCGGCATGCTGACCAAGTTGCGGGCGGCGCGCCTGGCGGCGAGGTCGGGGGCCTCCACGGTAATCGTGGGTGGGCGTATCTCCGAGGTTCTGTTGCGGCTGCGGCGCGCGGAGGCATTGGGTACCATGCTGTTGCCGGAGCAGGAGCGCTGGGCGGCGCGCAAGCAGTGGCTGGCGGGGCATCTGAAGACCAAAGGGACGCTGGTGCTGGATGCGGGTGCCGTTGCCGTGCTGGCGCAGCGTGGTCGCAGTCTTTTGCCGGTCGGGGTCAAGGCGGTCAGCGGCCGGTTTCGTCGTGGCGAAATGGTGACCTGTGTCGATGAGTCGGGGCGGGA
>JAEZAA010000141.1 GCA_023430625.1 Pseudomonadota bacterium | reverse complement strand
ACCAGGGGGAGGACCTAACCAATGAATCAGGATCAAACCCGTTACCGCCGCTCCGAACGAAGTGGCATCCGTTTTGGCAACGCACCGGTGGAAACCTTCGACGAGAATGCCGCCGCCGATTATCGCGGGCGCGGCCCCAAGGGCTTTCAGCGTTCCGATGAACGAATCCTGGAGGAAGTCTGCGAGCGTTTGACCGACGATCCGCGGGTGGATGCCAGCGACATCAGCGTGATCTGCCTGGCGGGCCTGATCACGCTGACGGGAAGCGTTGAGAGCCGGGCCTGTAAGTACCTGGTGGAGGACCTGGTGATCGATTGTCCCGGCGTGAAGGAAGTCGCCAACCGGCTGAAAGTGCGCGACACTGGGTCGCTCTAATCGCGGGCGCAACCGGTTCGTGGCAAGTTAGCGGCAAGATCAGCCGGTGGCCCAGGGCAGGCCGGGCCGGGGCGCGAGAGAATATGGCGGGGCCAGGCCGGCCCCGCCATGAATTTGCCGTTTATTGCAGCGCCGTGGCCGGTTATCGCAACGCCGTGGCCGGTTATCGCAACGCCGTGGCCGGCTTGGCCAGGGTGGTGCCGCGTCCTGTCAGCAGCAGTGCCACCCAGGTGATCAGCGCCGCCAGCGACAGATAAACGCCGACATAGCCAAGCCCATGGTTGGTGGCGAGCCAGGTGGCGACATAGGGCGCCAGTGAGGCTCCGAGGATGCCGCCCAGATTGAACGTCAGGGAGGCGCCGGTGTAGCGCACGGAGGCGGGGAAGAGTTCCGCCAGCAGCGTGCCCAGCGGCCCGTAGGTCATCCCCATCAGGGCCAGGCCGAGGCAGAGGAAAACGGTTACCACGACCATGTTGCCGGAGCCGAACATGGGGGCCATCAAGAAACCGAACAGGCCGATGGCGGCGGAGACCCACAGCATGGTGGCACGCCGGCCAAAGCGGTCGGCCAGCAGCGCGGACGGCGGGATGGTCAGGCCGAAGAACAGCACCGCGATCAATTGCAGCGTCAGAAACTCGGGCCGCGAATACCCCAGTCCCGTGGTGCCCCAGCTGAGCGCGAACACCGTCATCAAATAGAACAGCACAAAGGTGGCCAGGGAAATCAGCGTGCCCAGCACCAACAACCGGCTGTGATCGCGAAACAGGGTGATCACCGGGATTCTCTCCCGCTCGTCTTTATCCAGAACTTTTTGAAACTCCGGCGTTTCGGTGATCTTCAGACGCACATAAAGTCCCACGATGACCAGCAGCGCGCTGGCCAGGAAGGGAATGCGCCAGCCATAGCTGAAGAACTGCGCTTCGGTCATGGTTTCCGCCATCACCAGAAAAATGCCACCCGACAGGAAAAAGCCAATGGGGGCGCCCAACTGGGGGAACATGCCGTACCAGGCGCGCTTGCCGGGCGGCGCGTTCTCGGTCGCCAGCAGCACAGCGCCACCCCATTCGCCACCCAATCCCAGGCCTTGGCCGAAGCGGCACAGGGCCAGCAGCAGCGGTGCCAGGGTGCCGATGGATTCGTAGGTGGGCAGCAGGCCGATGACGACGGTGGAAATGCCCATGGTCAGCAACGCCGCCACCAGGGTCGCCTTGCGCCCGATGCGGTCGCCGTAATGGCCGAACAAGGCGGAGCCAAAGGGGCGGGCAAAGAAGGCAATGGCGAAGGTGGCCAGCGATTGCAGCATGCCCGCCGTGGGATCCGAGGACGGGAAGAACAGGATCGGGAACACCAGTACCGCGGCAGTGGCGTAGATATAGAAATCGAAGAACTCGATGGTGGTGCCGATCAGGCTGGCGAACAGCACCCGACCGGGGGAGTTCGCCGGCGCGGCGGTGTGCGACTGGCTCATGGGAGCGGTCCTCTTTAATGAATAACCGTGGCGGCGGAGGATTGTTCACGATATCGCCACTGTATGTCCAGCCGCCTGGGAGTGATTCCCTCCCCTGGCAAGGGGAGGGTTAGGGGGCCCGCCTAGGGGTGGGGTCGTTTTTCAGGCAGGATGTAAGCCAGCCTACTTCAGACGCTTCCCCCTTTCGGGGAAAGCGACCCCCTCCTAACCTCCCCCTTGGCAGGGGGAGGATTACGCAGAAACTTGGAAACTGCGTGCTCGATGAGGCGCGCGATTATCGCCTAAGATTCCAGCAGTTGAACACTTAATTTGACGAAGTCGGCCGAGGTCAGCATGCCAACCACGCGGCCCTCGTCCAGCACCGGCAGGCACCCCTGCTTGCTCTCCACGAAATAGCGGCCCGCGTCCAGCAAGGGGAGCTGGGCTTGGATGGTCTCCACACCGGTCTCCATGAAGTCGGCGACTTTTTTCTTCTTTTCCTGATATTCCAGATCCGCCATGCCGAAGCGGCTGGCGATCAGAAAGGTCTCCCGCAACATGGTTTTCTGGGTGATCAATCCCACCAGTTCACCCTGGTCGTTGACCACGGGAATATGGCGAATGCTGTGGTTTTTCATCAACTGGCGGGCATGGGCGAGGGTGTCGCCAGCCTGACAGCTGATGACATTGCGGACCATGATATCTTCGGCCTTGCTGGGTTTCATGAATCGACGACCTCATGACGAGCGATTGAATGGGTTGGCCACCGATAAGACCAGTGGCTGGCGCGGCGCGACACTAGAATAATGCAGTATAGTCGGCCTGCAGCGCATGGTTGCGATCCAATTTCACGGCGGCTGCATCCGGCTGGGGGAGCATGCCCATGCCGTACTTCGACGCTGATGGCAAATACCAGGCCGATCCGGCCCTGTTGCAGCGCCTGCCGGACTGGTTCCCGCCGGACCGCAAGAGCCAGGTGCCGGAAGATACCTTCGAAATTGGCCTGGCGTTGGCCGGCGCGGTCTCCGGCGGCGCCTATATGGCCGGCTTTCTCGACTTTATGGTGCAGGCCCTGGACGAGTGGCATGCACGCCGCGACGAGGCCCAGGTGCCGAAGCACCGGGTGCGGCTGAAGACGGTCGCCGGCGCCTCGGCCGGCGGTATCAACGCGGCGCTGCTGGCGTTTGCCGCGCGCCACCGCTTTCGCCATGGCGATCAGGCCGATCCGGGCCTGGCGCGGGAGCTGGAAAGCAATCCCTTCTATCAGACCTGGGTCGAGCAGATCGACCTGCGCACCCTGCTGAAGACCGACGACCTGCGTGGCGCCGAGGATATCCACTCCCTGCTGAATGCCCAGCGCCTGGACGAAATCAGCCGCCTGATCCGCACCTTCTTCGCCAATACCCCGGCACCGCCCGATCTCGCCCAGATCCGGCCTTGGTGCGCGGACCACTTCAGCGTTCACTTCACCCTGGCGAATCTGTGCGGGGTTCCTTTTAGCCTGGGCTTCCGGGGCGACGAGCGGGGCCATTTGATGCGCCTGCACAAGGATCATTGCAGCTTTGCCGTTCCCGTCACCCGGGCGCTGGAGGTGCTGGACTATCCGCCGGACCATCTTCGCCTTACCCGCAATTACCAGGACCAGGGCTGGTCGCAGCTGCTGACGGCGGCCCTGGCCACCAGTGCTTTTCCGGCGGCGCTCAGCGCGCGGGTGGTGAAACGCTCCCGCCATGATTACGACTGGCGCTTCGTGGGCTGCACGGAGCAGGGCCGTTATCACTATGCGCCACCGCTCTGGCACCTGGACCAGCGTCCGGATCAACGCTGGGATCCCGACCATTACAGCTGTCTGGCGGTGGATGGCGGCGCCATGGACAACGAACCCTTCGACCTGGTGCACCGGATCCTGGCTGGCCTGTACGGGCGTAATCCGCGCGGGGCATTGGACGCCAACCGGGCGGTGATCATGGTCGATCCGTTTCCGGAATTGCCTGCTCTCGGGCCGGATGCCGGGCGTCCGATCCTGGAAACCCTCATGGCCCTGGTCACCGCCTGGATGAACAATGCCCGCTTCAAGCCCGGCGATTTGTTGCTGGCTGCCGAGGAAGATATCTACAGCCGCTACCTGGTGGTGCCCCGGCGCCCGCCCAACATGGGCAAGCTGCGCTTCGCGGCCGCCGGCCTGGGCGGCTTCTCGGGCTTTCTCGATGTGGCCTACCGCCATTACGACTTTTTCTTGGGCCGGCTCAATGCCTACAAGTTCTTCCGGGACTGGTTCGTGTTGCCGGAGAGTCACCCCCTGTTCCAGGGTCGCGTTGCCCCCGCCAGCAAGGCGACGTTTGCCTCCCATCTGTTCCCCGATCACCTGCAGATCATTCCGCTCATGGGGCCGCCCGCCCTGGTGCAGGAAAACGCCCAGTACCTGCCGCCCTGGCCGAAGGGGCAGATCGATCAGCACAAACTGGCGGAGATCGAGGATCTGGTGACGCGGAGGGTCAGCGCCCTGTTGCCGCTGCTGGCGGGCGAGGTGGGCGAGAAGCTCGGGGGTGGTATGGTGGGCGGCTCGGTCAAGGGACTGATCAACCTGTTCCGGCCCCTGGAGCGTAAGCGGCTGGTGGGCATGGTGATGGAGGCAATCCGTCAGGCCGTCGCCAGCGTGGAAGAGGGCTAGGGGCCTTCGATGTGCGGGCGCTGGACGTGACCGGATGTTACAAAAATCACCCTTATCCAGTTTTAGTTGGTGCTAACTAACGTACTGAATTGTCTGCGAAAATGGTTTCTTTTCGACACAATTAACATACATAAATTAACGGAAGATTGCCGGCGGCTCACTATATTCAGCATAGGCATCAGTATAGAAATTTGATGTTTGTGTAAGCATGGGTTTGCCCGCTAGGAATGATCGGGCCGAACAAATGTTACCGCCTCCGTCGCGTTGTTCGTTGTGCGACGACCGGAATCCATTCTGTTACGCAGTTTCCCCCATTTCTTCCAGAAACAGCACATCTAAGGCCTGGCCACCATACCAACAAAAAGGTGCTCAACCCGTTCCCGACGGTCGATCCTGACCGGAAGGGCGTGACGAGCAACATAAGGTATCCGCCATGTGTGAAGGATAAATTGCTGTAACCGGCTCATCCCTGGGATGTGCCGATCTCTTTGGTGTACCTCATCCACCCATAGCTGGTCGTTTCCCGCCTCTCCGGATTGGCGGTCAGGCCCTCGTGTGCCTGCAAATCCTGGGTAGCGCGGCGGGCGGCTGAAAGTGACGGGTCGGTTTGAGTCTCAGGTTGTTGATTTAACGTCCCTTCAATGGGCATTTACTGGAAAATCTATGTCTGCGATTGCAACGACGCGCTTCAAGAAAAAACTCCTCGCCGCAGTCTGCTGCGGCACTGGCCTGGTCACATTGGCCGCTTCTCATGCAGCCTTCGCGGCACCAGTTTCCGAATCGGTTCCTCCCTTCCCGCCTGACGCCACCGCCACCCTGGAACCCCGTGTTCTGGTGCAGGCCGTGGAGTTCTCGGGCAACCGGACGTTCACCCCTGAGTCTCTTTCCGCCCAGATTGCCGACGATATCGGTAAGCCACTGAGCTTTGTCCAAATTCAAGCACTCGCTCGCAAGATCGAGGCTTTTTATCGCGACGCCGGCTACCAGCTGGTGAAGGTGATCGTGCCCGAACAGGAGTTCGGCAACGACCGGGCGCTGAAGCTCATGGTGCTGGAAGGCTGGCTGGGCCAGGTTGCCATCAACAATAACCAGCGCTTCAGCAGCGAACAGGTGCAGGAAATCCTGCGCGCCAATGGGGTGAAGGAAGCGAAAGCCTTCAAGCTGTCCGATGTGGAACGCGCCCTAATCACCCTGAACCGCCGCTCCGGCATCGAAGTCAGTTCCACCCTCAAGCCCGGCAGCGAAGCCGGCTCCACCGACCTGGTGGTGGATGTGCAGGAAGAGGCCCGGATCAAGGGCTCGATTGAGTTGAACAACTACGGCAGCGAGAACAGCGGCGAGTACCGCCTGATCCCGAGCCTGACCCTGCCCAACCTCAGCGGCCGCGGCGACGAGATGAATGTCATCGCCATGACCAACGTGGGCTCCGGCGATGTGCGCTATGGCTACGTGGACTACAAGACGCCCATCGGCACCGGCACCACCAGCGCCCAGTTCTATGCCTCCAAGGGCAACGTGGGCGTCGGCCGCGAGTTCAAGGTGCTGGAGATCGAAGGTGACAGCCTTGGCCTGGGCGTCGGCCTGGCCCATGAGTATCTGTTGTCGGCCCGTACCAGCCTGGGCGTGAGCGCCTGGCTGGAAGTGCAGGACATGGAGCAGACCATGCTGGGCACGGTGACCTCCGAAGACGAGATCCGCAAGCTGCGCCTGGGCGTGAGCTTTGACCACAGCGACCTGGATGGCCGCACCCTGGCTTCCTTCGACCTGCATCAGGGCCTGGGCGAAGTGCTGGGTGGTATGGACAGCAACTCGCTGATGTCGAGCCGCAGCTTCGCCCGCGCCGACAACAATTTCACCAAGGTCACCTATGACCTGATCCGCCTGCAGCGCCTGACGCCGCGCCTGATGGTGGTGCCGCGCTTCTACGGCCAGTACGCCTTCAACTCGGTGGTATCCAGCGAGGAGTGGGCCATCGGCGGTGTCAATTCCGTCATGGGCCATCCCACCTCGGCGGCGTCCGGCGACAGCGGCTTTACCGCCAGCGTCGAAGGTCGTTACGCCATGTTCGAAAACGACGACCGCTATCAGCTGATTGCCCGTCTCGACCACGGCCAGGTCTTCATCAAGAAGCCGCTGCTGGATCAGGACGACAAAGCGGACCTGTCCGGCGCCGGGATTGGTTTCCAGGCCAAGCCTTACGCCGGCATCGACCTGCGCCTGGACGTCGGCCTGCCGATTGGCGGTAAGACCGACGACAGCACCTATGTATACGGCCAAGTGCGCTACCGCTTCTGATGGTTTCGCAGTAACGAATCGCGATCACGCATAACAATTTTGAGAATCAGCTAGAGATCCATATGGCTCGCAAACCGATCAAAGACACTGTACCGGCCGTTAACAAGCAGTCGTCCGTAGAGACCAAACAAGCAGCAGTGAAGAAACAGGCAGCGGTGAAGAAACAAGCAGAAGTGAAGAAACAAGCAGCAGTGAAGAAGCCGGCCGTGAAGAAACCGGCGGCAGAGAAGAAGCCAGCAGCGGCCGCTAAAAAGCAGGCCGCACCGGTGAAAAAGCCGAGACAGAAACGCAATGCCAGCGCGCTGGCCGTGGTCTCCGTGTCCCTGATGGGGTTGGGGCATGGCACGGTGTCCTTTGCGGCACCCATGGGAGAAGTGATCAAGCACGGCGATATCTCGATCGATAGAACGGGATTGACGCTCGACGGCGGTGAAATCACTAAAATTATCCAAGCGTCCTCCAAGGGTATTATCAACTGGCAAGACTTCAGTAATCTTCAGACTGAACTCGTGGAATTCGTACAGTCGGCTGGCAACTCCTCAATCACCCTCAACCGTGTCATCAGCGACAAAGTTTCCAATATTCAGGGCGCTCTAAAGGCTAATGGCAACATCTTCCTGATCAATCCCAACGGCATCGTGATCGGAAACAGCGCGAAGATCGACGTAGCCGGTCTATTGGCGACCACTTTCAATATTACCGACGCCGATTTCATCGCAGATGAGTTTAATTTCACTCAGAGCGGCGTCGCGGAACTTAGCCCTGAAATCCAGAACGCCGGTGAGATCAAGCTAAACGGTGATGGTTTCGTCTACTTAATTGCGCCTAATGTCCAGAACACTGGGCATATCGTAGCCAACATAGGGCAGGTCACGTTGGCGAAGGATGGTACCTTTAACATCAACCTGCATGGCAACAAACTGATTAACTTCAGTGTCTCGCAGGCGGCGCTTAACCAAGCCACGGGGAAAATTGCCAACACAGGCGAAATTAAAGGCGGCCATGTATTGCTGTCTGGTGGCTCTACCCAGTCTCTAATGTCGTCGGTGGTCAACAGCGGCAACATCACGGCGGCCACGTCCCTCAGAATGTCCGGCAGTGCCCTAACCAATAGCGGCAACATCACGGCACAATCCTTGGAGTTGACCGGCGGCACGATCGAGCAGTCCGGCGTGCTGAAAGCGGCAGACATGAGCTTGGAAGTGACCAAGGCTGGCGCGTCTATCGGCAAGGAAGGCCAGGCGATGAAAGTGGATGCCGGCACCCTGAATGTGAAAACCAACAAGGGTCACATCCTGGTGACCGACACCGACGGCGGTGTGGCACTGGGTAAAGTCGACACCGGCAGCCGCGGTGGCGATGAGCAGCTGCGAGCCATCGTGCGCGCCGAAAAAGGCAGCATTACGGCGGCTGCGGGTTCCGAGGCGAATGTCACGGCGTGGTCCACCACGCTTGAGGCCGACGGTGCCATCGGAGCCACGGGCCAGGCGATCAGAACGGATGTGGAGATTCTGAATGCGTCCACTCAGGACGGCGGTATCTTCGTGGATAACCAGGCGGGCGACTTGCTCGTCGGCACGGTAACGGCCCGACAAACCGTCGACATGAACGGACAGGCCATTGCGTCGGCGGCCATCAGCAATGAGGCCGGACAAGTGGTGCTGATGAACGGTGCCGCCGGTACCCATGACGTATCGATCAGCACGCAGGAAGACCTGATTCTGAGCGGTTCGGTGACGGCGGCGGACGAACTGACGCTGACCGCCCGTGAGGGATCCGTGCTCAATGCCAGTGACGCCGTCATCGTGACCGGTCGCTCCATCCATTTGGATGCGGCCGGCCAGATTGCACAGAAGGCCAGCCTGCTCAAGACCCAAAGCAACGAGCTCAGTGCGACCTCCGGCAAGGGCGGTATCTACCTGTCCGAAAGCAACGGCATGACCCTGGGCACCGTGACGGCGAGCGGCGAGAACAACAACCTGGTGCTGAGCGCCACCCAGGGCGACATCAACCTGGGCAGCGTGAGCGCCGCGGGTGGCCAGGTCAAGATCGAAAGCCAGAAAGGCAAGATTCTCGACACCAACGCCGGCGGCACGAATGTGCGGGCGCAGGATCTTGAGCTGCGGGCGGACGGTGCGATCGGCACGGCATCCAACGCCATCAAGACCGATACCGCGACATTGGTCACCTCGACCACGGCGGCCAAGGCGGGCACCTTTATTGGCAATACGGGCGCACTGGAATCCGTGACGGCCACGACCAATCAGGGCAGCGTCACGATTGCCGAGGCTGCCGGTACCCTGACGTTCAACGGTGCCGACAGCCAGTTGTCGCTGAGTCATGGCGAAGCCGCCGGGTTTGACCTGGACTTCACCAATACGGGCGGCGACATCGCGATCAGCCAGATGAATCTGGGTGCGCGGGACCTGAAGCTGAAAGCCACTGGCGCCATGACGCAGAATGGCGGCTTGCTGACGGCCAAGAATGCCACACTGGAGGCTGGCAAGAGCATTGGCGCGGCTGGTAAAACCGTTCAGACGGATGTGGAAAAGCTCGACCTGACCGCCAGCAACGGTGACATCGTCATCGACAACAGCGCCTCCAACGATGTGCTGACGGTGACGGCAAAAGCCGGTGGCAGCGATGGCAAGGGCGCGGTGACGGTGACCCACGGTGGTGACCTGGTGGTGGATAGCATCACGGCGGTCAAGACCGTGACCCTGGATGCCGCCGGCACCATCAATGGCAAGGCTGGCGACAATGGCCAGAGCATCAGCGCCGGAGGCATGAAACTGACGGCGGAAGCCATCGGCCAAGCCAACCAGCGGTTTGGGACGGGTGTGACCGGCACGGCCAATCTGACCGCCCGCAGCGGTGGCATCTTCCTGACCAACGTGGGTCCCCTGCAACTGCTGGATGCGGATGCCAGCAAAGGCGCCATTGATCTTTCCAACAGTGGCGACGTCATTCTGGGCAAGCTGAATGCCGGGCAGGACGTGAAATTCAGCGCCAACGGTGCCGTGACCGACGGCAATGCCGATGCCATCAACATCGTCGCCAAGGGGCTCAACCTGTCCAGCCGCCAGTTCGGCCATGGGGACGCGGTTGAGATCCAGGTCGACACGCTGGTGATTAACACCTCCAATGGGGGGATCTACGCCAGTCAGAAAGGCACCAATCCGCTGTCCCTGGTGAAGGCGAAGGCGAGCGGTAGCGGCAGCGATATCCAGATCTCGGCCGAAGGCGACATCGCGCTTGGCAACGTCGAGTCCGCCGGCAATAGCGTTGTGCTGCGTAGCGAAGGCGAGATCAACGATGCCCGCACCGACACCAACCGTGCCAACGTGGTGGCCAAGGCCCTGGAAATTTCCGGCAAAGATGGCGTTGGTATCGACGGCAACGCCCTGGCGCTGGATGTGAGCTACCTGTCCGCCAGTGGCGGAACCGGCGGCGTGGCGGCGTCCAACCTGGGCGCAATCGCGGTCGACAAATCCACTTTGGAAGGCAAGGGCGACAGCGAGGTGGCGATCATTGCCACTCACGTCACCATCCTCGACAACAAGGGCGGCACCATTCGCATGGAGGGCGGCAAGCTGACGCTGACCGCCACTGACGGCAACATCGTGTTCCTCAACCAGAACGACACCATCGTTCTGCGCAAGGGTGGCAGCATTACGCTAACGGCGCTGTCCAAGTCGGAACTGGATGGCTACAGCGGCGTCATCATCACCGGCAACCTGGTGACCGAAGGCGGCGATATCACCCTGAAGGCCCGCTCCAACATCACCCTCGGCCTGCTGGACACCGGTGGCCAGGGCGATGTCTGGGTGGAATCCCGCAATGGCATCATCCTGGATGGCAATGGCGCGGCGTCCAATATCCGTGCCGACCAGGCCACGCTGATCGCCAACACGCCGTCCTTCCGTGACGCCGAACTGATGCGCGACACGGCCATTGCGGAATACGCCGCCCGGGTTGCGGAAGCGAACGCCAAGGCGCTGCAACTGGAGACGCTGGAGCAGCAACTGCAATCCTACATCGTGTTGACCAGTAACGCGGCCACCCAGTTGTCCATTGCCCAATACAATGAAAGAACCATGCAGTGGCAGGTGGACAAGGCGGCGGCTGACGTCGAATACGCCCAGGGCGTCGTCGATGAAATGAACATGGCATTGAATGCCGCCACGCTGGTTCGCAATGCCGCGGCCGTAATCACCGGTTTTGCACAGGCGGTTCCGTTCAGTGGTGACGCGGGCGCGGATGCTGCGTTCGCGATCGTCGACCTGGCGCTCTCCGCTGCCACGATGGCGCTGAACGGCTATGAGTACACCACGCTGAATCCGCGCGTCGACAAACTGACGGAACTCTCCTATCTGCTGACGGAAGCGAAGTCGAACACCTATACCGCGGCGACCAATCTGGAAACCACGAGCACCATTCGTGACACCACCCAGACCTCGCGCGATATCACCGCCGCCTCGCATTTCAAGGCCGTGGTGGCGCGGGATGCCAGCGAGCAGGTACGCAAGCAGGCGGTCAAGGCGTACGACGTCAATCAGGACATCGAAATGTCCGCCGGCAAGCCGCTG
The DNA here is from genome assembly GCA_023430625.1 of Pseudomonadota bacterium. Classification (GTDB taxonomy): domain Bacteria; phylum Pseudomonadota; class Gammaproteobacteria; order Pseudomonadales; family Oleiphilaceae; genus JAEZAA01. The sequence continues at coordinate 19,696 of JAEZAA010000141.1, read as the reverse complement.
GGCGTGGAAGCCAACCGCCTGGACATGAGAACGTCCGATGGCCGGGCGATCAACAGCGGGGTCTACCTCAATTCCGAGGGTAACCTGGGCCTGGGCGACATCAAGTCCAACAGGGACATCCTGGTGACCAACGTGGCCGGCGATATCAGCGTGGTCGGCACGGTCAACAGCCCGGACCGGATCCGGCTGGAAGCCGGCGGCGCCATCAAGGGCGGTAACGGCACCTACGAAAACGGCATCTGGACCGCCAAGGCCGGCACGCTGATCGCGCCAGAGTTGATTGCCGTGGCCGGTAATGGCATCGGCATGGATCAGGCCGTGAACACCCAGGTTGACCGACTGGCCGCGGCCGGTGGTGCCGATGGTGTCCATGTCCAGAACCGCAACAAGGGGGCGCTACTGTCCATCGAAACCGTTCAGGGCATCGTGGGCGTGACCGGCGATGGCCATATCACGCTGGACAACGACGGCGACCTGGTGCTGAAGAAAGAAATCCGTGACACCGACCTGGACAGCGACCATACGGTCACGCTGATCAGTGGCGGCGAAATCATTGACGACAACGGTGCAAGCCGCAACGTGGAAGCCAATCGCCTGGTGGCGTCGGCGCTGAAATCCATTGACCTGGATACGGAGATCGATGATCTCTACGCCAACATTAGCGGAACCGGTGACCTGACGATTCGCGAGACCAGCTCGGTCCATGTTCGCGAAGCCATTCTGAACGAGGGTGACGTCGATCTGGTGGCGGGTGGCCACATCACGGCCGGCACACTGACGGCGACCGCGGAAGGCGCAGACATCAGTCTGAAGGCGGGCGGCCGCATCGATGACGACCAGAGTAACAGCACGCTGATCCGGACCAACCTGCTGACCCTGGACGCGGGCGGTGCCATCGGTGGCACGGGCAGCCATGCCCAGCGCGGCCTGGACACCCAGGTGACGACGGTGTCGGCCAAGGGCATGGGCCAGGTCAACCTGGATGAACAGGACGATCTGACCATCAAGCTGCTGGAGACGCCGACCGGTAACGTGACGGTTACCAGCAGCACTGGATCGCTGACAGTTGATACCATCACCACGGGCACCGAGCACGACACCGTGACGCTGATTGCCCACCAGGCCATCGTCAATGGCAAGGCTGGCGGCACCAACGTGACGGCGGCGGACCTGGCCCTGACGGCTGGCACCGGCATCGGCACCGACGGCCTGTTCAACGTCCAGGTCAACCGTCTGGAAGCAGACGGCGGCACGGGCGGTATCAATGTCCTGGATCAAACCGGTGATCTGACCGTCGGCAATGTCACGCCGAACCTGGGCCATGCGGCGCTCACAGGTCTGCGGGCAACGGGTGGCGACATTCTGGTGTCGACCCAGGGTAGCCTGACGGTTGAAGAAGGTGTCGATAACCTGGGCACGGGCAGCATCAACCTGGATGCGGGCAATTCCCAGACGTTGAACGCGATGATCCAGGGTACCGGCGACATTATGCTGAGGGCCGGCGACAGCCTGAGCCAGAACGCTGACCTGGATACCACGGGCGGCAAGATCACCGTCACCGCCGAAGCGGGCGACCTCACCATGGCAAGCGGTACTTATGCTGCCGCCATGGGCGACGTGTCCTACGGCGCGGGCAACGACTTGGTGACCGAAGAAGTCAGCACCCTGGCAGGTAATCTGACCCTGAACGCGGGCCAGACGATCCAACAGAATGGCGATCTGACGAGTGTTGCAGGCAATGTGACGGCGACGGCCACCGGCGGCGACATCAGCATGGCAAATGGTACCCATACCACCGCCATGGGCGATGTGTCCTACAGCGCGGGCAGCGAACTGACGCTGGAAGCGGTTGCCAGCCAGAATGGCAATGTCACGCTGACCGCGGGTGATAGCGTCCAGCAGAACGCGGAGGTTTTAGCCCTGGCCGGAAATGTGACAGCGACGGCCACCGGCGGCGACATCACTATGGCAAACGGTACCCATACCAGCGCCATGGGCAATGTGTCCTACAGCGCGGGCAGCGACCTGACGCTGGCAACGGTTGGCAGCCAGAATGGCGATGTCACGCTGAACGCCGGTGGCAACGTCCAGCAGAACGCGTCCGTCTCAGCGCTGGCCGGTGATGTGACTGTGGCCGCACAGGCCGGTGATGTGGTGATGGCGGGAGGTACCCAGACGTCAGCCAGTGGCAATGTGAGCTACCGCACGGGTGGTGATCTGCACGTCACGGAAATCGCGGCGGGTAACGATGTGGAGCTGACGGCTACGACTGGTGTTATCAGCACCCAGGCCGACGTCGCCCGCAACCTGACCAGCACCAACCTGCTGGCCCGTGCGGCCAACGGCATCGGTGATCTGGCCAGCGCGCTCAAGACGGGTGTGGCGAAAATCACGGCGGCATTGACCGGCAGCGGCGCGATCCATATCAACGAAGCCGATGCGGTGGAGATGGCGCAGGTGAGCAACGCCAATGGCGACATCAAGGTGACGGCCGGTGGCAGCATCACGGCCGATCAAGTGGTCGCAAGCCAGGGCCGGGTGACCATGGAGTCGACCGGTTCCGTTACCAGCACCACGCAGGGACGTATTGTCGCTGACGACCTGGTCATCAGGGCAATCGACGGCATCGCTGTGAACACCCAGGCCAACAGCGCCGACCTGCGGGTACTTGGTGCCGGCAACCTGAGCGTCGTTGAGACGGACAGCCTGCGTCTGAGCAACCTGACCACCGCCAATGGCGATGTGACGGTGAATGCAGGCGGCCAGATCGGTGTGGACACCCTGGTGGCTGGCGGTGTTGACCGCAGTGTCAGCCTGACCGCTGGCAACAGCATCGTGCAGAGCCGCGCGGCCGGTACGCCGGGCAGCGCCATCGTCGGCGGCCGTGTGGCCCTGACGGCGGGCACTGGCATCGGCAACGGTGAAAACGGTGCTCTGACGCTGGATGCGGATCAGCTGAATGCCCAAAGCCAGGCCGGTGACGTTCGCCTGACCCTGGCCGACGCAACGCGGCTCGATAGCGCCACCACGACAACCGGCAACATCGATGTGGCGGTGAAGCAGGGCGACCTGACGGTCGGCGGCGTACGTGCCGGCGGCAACGTCAACCTGGCGGTCGCGGCTGGTAACCTGGTGGATGACGGTGACACCTCTACCCGCATCGCTGGTCAGGGCGTAACCCTGTCCGCGGTGAACGGTATCGGTGCCCCCGCCTCGGCCATGCAGACCCAAGCCGGTACGCTGGCGGCGAGCCTGGCTGGCAACGGCGGTATCTACATCAACGAGCTGGACGGCCTGGATGGCCTGACTGCCAGCGCGCCCAACGGTGATGTCCGCATCGCGAGCACCACGGGTAACCTGACGGTGAACTCGGTGACCGGCAACCAAGTGGATCTGACGGCGCAGGCCGGCGCGATCCGCGACGGCGACAACGGCGCGGCCAACAACATCACGGCCCGTCAGTTGCAGTTGACGGCTGCCACGGGCATCGGCCAGGCTGGCAATGCGCTGGATGTAACCACCGGCCAGGTCCGCGCTACTGGCGGAACCGGTGGCGTCTACCTCAACAGCCTGGGTAAAGGCGGTCTGACGGTGGAGTCCATGGACAGCACGGGCGGCGACATTGCCCTGGCGACGGCGGGCGGTCTGACGACGGGTACGCTGAGCAACAGCGGTGGCGGCAACGTCACGCTCAATGCCAAGGGCAATATCACCCAGGAAGGTGATATCCAGACCACAGGCGCAGGCAACGTCAGCGTCACCGGTAGCGGCAGCGTGGCCATGGTCAACGGTGCCCGCACCACGTCCGGTCAGGGTGACATCGCTTATCGCGCTGGCACCACCCTGGGACTTGGCCAGCTCGAGACGTCCAGTGCCTCCAATGGCGGACGGGTGAGCGTGACCGCGCCACGCATTGAGGACAATGCGCCAGGCGAGGGCAACATCACGGCCGGGTATGTGGATGTGAAGAGCCCCGGTATGGATGCCAAGGCCGTGGCGCAACTGATTGGCCTCAACGCCGACAAGTCACGTGTCAGCATCGACGCCCGCGTGGTGGGTGGTAACCTGGCGCAGAACCGCCAATTCGTGGGTGACCTGCTGGTACCGCCGATGTCGGGGGATCATCAGCCGCAGACAGGTATCGTGGCCGCAAGCCTCGGGTTCCTGTGGAGCGGTGCCAAGGCAGAAACCCAGCAGATGCAGGCGGATGACCAGACTGGAGAATGGCACTTTAACCGCTAAGCCATACTAGGCTGACGTATGAAACGCCGCCCGGGTAACCGGGCGGGGTTTTTTATTATGGCGGTGTCAGTCAGCGGGGTTTAACACTTCTGCTGCGGTCGGATCTACTCCACATCTAGCGCCGCCGGTGGATCTGCCGATAGCGCTGGGGATTTTGTCCCGTCCAACGGAGAAAACCACGAGTGAAAGCACTGTGCTCGGAGTATCCCAACAGCATGGCAATATCCAGAATGCTCAGACTCGTCTCGCGTAGATAACGCTCGGCAATCTCTCTGCGCACGGCTGCAATCTCGTCGCGAAGACAGGTATTCGCCTCCCTTAATCGCCGCTGCAAGGTGCGCGGGGACATCTCCACCGCCTGCGCAATACCCTCAATGTCGGGTTCCTGTTCATGCAACACCCGGGCGATCAGGCGGCGCACCTGATCAACGATTGGTTGCACCGCTGGCAATGCGAACAGCAGGGCGTCCGCTTGTTGCCGCATCAGCGTCAGCATGGCGGGGTCGGCGGTATTCAGGGGCGTTTGCAAGGATGCCCGGTCGATGCGGACAACGGTTTCCGGCCGCTCAAACGTCACGGGACAGCCAAAGTAGTCGAGATAAGGCTGAACATTGTCGGGACGTGGATTAATGAAATGTACTTCGAGCGGCTTCATCGCCCCACCGGTCAGGTTGCGACTTAACTGCAAGAGGGTGGTGATGGCGGTTTCGTCCACCAAGGGGCCGGGGCGTCCATGATCCGCGTCCCAAACCAGGTCGACGAACGTTTGTTGTTGCCGGACCACCATCGGTGTCACGTCGTAAATCAGACGCTGGTAGCGGTGGATGTGAACCAGGGCCTCGCCTAGGGTGTGAGAGGCCATCACCAGGTAACCCAGCATGCCGATGTGGCGAGCCGTGGCGGTTTGTCCCAGGTGCAACCCGAGCTGGGGGTTGTCCAGTTCGTCGGCGGCACGCTGCAGCAAGGTGGCCCATGTCTGAATGGGCATGGCGTCTAGGGCATTGACGGTTGGCGATGGGCGTGGATGCCCGAGCACCTGTTCGGCCACGACCCCTTGGGCGTCCAGATACTCATAGAGAATCAGGGCAAAGCTATCCGGAATGCAGCGCCTCTTATGGCTGATTTGCAAAGCACAATTCCTCCAGGTGTGGCGCAAAGTGTTAAATCTGGTGGCAGGTCCTGTCAAGCCGGCATGGCGCTGTTGTGTCAACATGTTGCTGTTGTATCAACACGGCGCCAACACAAGGAGCTTGATTCATGAACCTACTGATTACCGGTGCCGCCAGTGGCATTGGTGCCTGCATCGCCGAACTGGCCGTGAAAATCGGCCATACGGTGATCGCGGCCGATTTGGATGAAGCGACGCTGAAATCCCGCTGGCAACCTGAACCCGGAGTTCATTGCCTGAAGCTGGATGTTCGAAGCCAGGATTCCTGGACCGCGCTTCTGGCCCAATTATATGAAAGACGTTGTCCGGTGGACGTGTTGATCAACGTGGCCGGGGTATTGCGTAGCGGCCGGGCCGGCGAGCTGAAACTCGACGATATCGAGCTGATGCTGAACGTCAATCTCAAGGGCGTCATTCTGGGCACGAATGCGGTGGCCGCCACCATGATAGCCCGGGGGTATCCTGGTCATATCATCAACATTGGATCCGTTGCGTCGTTATATGCCACGCCGGGCACGTCCATCTACGCCACCAGCAAATACGCGGTGCGAGGTTTCAGTATCGCCGCCGCCGGCGATCTCAAGCCCCACGGCATTGCCGTCAGCCTGGTCGGTCCCGGGCCGGTGAAAACCTCCATGCTGGAGCTGCAACGAGGTGACGAAAAGGCCGCGCTGACCTTTTCCGGCTCCCGCGCGCTGGAGCCCGAGGAGGTGGCCCAGGCGGTCCTCGGCCCCGTGATGACCAAACGCCCCCTGGAGAGGTTTCTTCCCTGGCGGGAAGGGGTTCTGGGGAAACTGTGCACGGTAGCGCCAGGACTTTTTCTACACATGACCAAGCGTGCGGCGGAACGTGGCAAGAGACACTTCAGTGCCGACAGTTACCGCTAGAGAACGTGGCCGGATTAGGCAGGAGACGGTAGTGACGCAATTCAAGGCAATAACCGATTTCGATGGTTCCCGGAACGCTCATGGGCAGCAGGCCAGGGTCGAGGATACACGCGCGGCGGCGGAGAGTTTTCGCAAACGCATGCTGGCTGGCCCCAAGGCCCGTTATTTCAGGTCATTCGATCTGATCCGTCTACCCTATCCATCCCGGTACGGGCTGCGCAATGCCTTCTCCCGGGAACGCTTGGTGGAGTATCTGCATATCCAGAACCGGCTCTTCGTCGTCCAGTTCGATACCGATGACGGTGTGAAAACCCTGCTCGTTTCACCGTCCGACCATGAGCGCAACGGGGAAACGCCTTTCTTTCGCCGTCTGCAGGACAAGACTCCGAGCGTCATTGGCAATCGGATGGTGATCCGGCAGAACACCGTGCCCGGCATCATCGCCGGGCTGGGGCTGAAGCCGGAGGACATCGACTACATTACCTATGATCACTTGCACACCCAGGACGTACGGCGCTGGTTGGGAACGGACAATCAGTCGGCGGTGTTCCCCAATGCCAAGCTCCTGGTGCACTGGCGGGAATGGGCATCCACCCTCGACTTGAACCCCTACCAGGCGGACTGGTATTGCCCCAACGGCCTGGCCGGCATTCCAGAAGACAAGATCATCCGATTCGATGGCTCCATCATGCTGGGGGATGGGGTCGCGCTGGTGCATACACCCGGCCACACGGAAGGCAATCATTCCATTGTCGTCCATACCGACGAAGGACTTTGGGTGACCAGTGAAAACGGCGTGAGCGTGGATGCCTATGCGCCGCATCTGTCCACCGCCAGTGGCGTGGCGGACTATGCCAAGGCATTGGGCACGGAAGTCATTATCAACGGCAACACGCTGGAAAACTCCATCGATCAGTACATCTCCATGATCCAGGAAAAAACCATCGCCGGCCCTTCGGCGCGGGATCCACGGTTTCCGAACCTGTTCCCATCGTCGGAAATGACGCCGTTTTGGGCCTTCCCCGGAGCGAAACCCGCATTTTATGTGGGGGAAGCCCGTCATGGAACGCTTCACCTGCCGTAAGGCAAGGTTCTCTTCAATAATTACGCTCTACCGCTGCATGAGTGCCCGTTCCTTCCTCCCCCTGTGGACCCTGGAGGAGCTGGGCATGCCCTACGAACTCGTGATGCTGCCGGTTCCGCCCAGAGCGATGACGCTCTTCGGTGAGGCAGGAAATTCCGGGAGTGTGAATATCGCCGGAGGTTCTGCAGGATTGAGAGCAGTGGATGTGCTTCTGTCGCCACAGGCTCGGGGACAGCATCGAACCAGGCCTTTTTTCTTCGGCCGACGCTGTCTTGGGTCGCGCAGTCTAGGACCATGTTGTCTCAGGTCAATGGAACTTATTTCTAAATCGGCTAATAGTAGGCGGTGGTATTTTGAATCAACCGTTATGCAAAGGAATCTCTTATGAAACTGCTCATGGCTTCGGACCTGTCGGCGCGATCGGATGTGGCGCTCCAGCGGGCACTCTCACTGACGGAACAACTCAATGCCGAACTCACAGTTTTGCATGTCGTTGACATGGATTTGCCCCGCGGCATGCAAAGCCTGCTGAAAGACAACGCCCGCGAGGTTCTGGAGGAGGCGGTTAAATCAGCCGAAACTCAGCGTCCGATTAAGGTATCGGTGCGAATCGGCGATCCCTTCCAGACGATCTGCGAGACGGCCGCCGAGCTTGATGTGGATCTGGTCGTGCTTGGCGCGTACCGCCGGGAATTCCTGAAAGACGCCTTTGTGGGAACGACCGCCGAGCGGGTGATGCGTATCAGCCGCCGCCCCGTGCTGCTGGTGAACCAGGCGGCCACCGGGCCTTATACCAAACCAATGGTTGCGGTGGATTTCTCGGACATGACCGCGGAGGTGCTGAACGTCGCGAAGAAGCTGGGCCTAACGACGGCGGCGGAGTTCAGTGTCGTGCATGCCTTCCTGCCGTTTCCGTCGGATCGGTTGACGATTCTCGCACCCGGCGAGACCGTCAGCCCCGCCCAGGTTGCCCAGTGCCAACAGGCAGCGCTTGAAACGCTGAAGGCTGCCGTCACTGAAGCGGGCGTTTCCGTGGCACCGCACCAGTTGATCGCCGAAGACGGCGATGGGGCCAAGGTCGTTCGGGAAGCCGTTCGTGACCGACAGGCGGATCTAGTGGTCATGGGTACATCGGGGCAGGGCGGGATCAAGCGCATGCTGATCGGCAGCGTGGCGGGACGTCTGTTGCGGGATCTGGAGTGCGACATGCTGGCTGTTCCCGCGCCAGACTGAATCATGAGGGCCTGGCCGGTTCAGGCGGGACGGCAGCACCGGATCTCCTCGCGCCTGGATCGAAGGCGCTGAGGAGTGGCCCTGCCGCCGTCGGGTCTTTACTCCGCTGTGGCTGTGCGCCGCAGCCCCACGGTGGTGATCCGGCTTCGTAGCAGCTCCCGCGCCGCCAGCACCAGGTTATTCCTGACCAGCTCCGCGCCTTCGTTCAGATCCTCTCCCAACGCCTGTTTCAGGAATTGATCCAGCGTCAGGTGCATGTCCGCATCCAGCTCAATGCCGTAGGAGTCGCGCACATCCTCGATGCGGGTGCTGCCCTTCAAGCGCAGTTCCTGGTCTGGCAGTTCGGTATCGGCGGCTTCCAGAGCCTGGGAGAACACGCAATCCACAAAGGCGCGGGTCTCAGGCTTGAGCACCACGAACAAATGATCACCCGCATAAAGCCGGGTCGAGCCACGGGGCGGAATGACGGTGGAGCCACGGGTGATCATGGCCACCACTGCGCTCTCGGGCAGCGCCATTTGCGACAGCAGGCGGCCGGCGGCCCGTGGATGATTGCCCAGGGTGTATTCCACGATCTCCGCGTCCACGTTCCCCAGTGCCGTAATTTCCAGAGTGGCGGCGGGGCTGGCGGGCGGCTTTTCCGTCAAACCCAGGCGACGTGCAACCCAGGGCAGTGTGGAGCCCTGCGCCGTGGCGGAAATCAGCACCACGAAGAACACGACATTGAAGATCAGCTCCGCGCCGGGCAGGCCGAACAGCAGTGGGAAAATGGCCAGGATAATGGGTACCGATCCGCGCAGTCCGACCCAGGACACCAGGGCGATTTCCCGCTTGTTGTAGCCGAACTTCTTGAGGACGGGCACCACGGCCAGCGGGCGGGCCACCAGCACCAGGACCAGGGCGATCAACAGCCCTTCCAGCCATACATCCAAGAGTTTGGCCGGGGTCACCAAGAGGCCGAGGACGACGAACATGGTGATCTGGCTAAGCCAGGCCAACCCGTCGTGGAACAGAAACGTACTGCGCTGGAACACGAACTGGCGATTGCCGATCATCACCCCAGCCAGGAAGATGGACAGGAACCCGCTGCCGCCCAGGTTGGCGGACAATCCGAAGGCCAGCAGACCACAGGCGGCGACCAAGACTGGATAGAGACCGGTCGCGACCAGCTGAATCCGGTTGATGACCCGGACGACGACCCAGCCCACCGACAGGCCCACCAGGGCACCGATTCCCATCTGCATCACAAACAGCTTTAACAGGCCAAGCCCGAACGGCATACCGTTCACCAGGACCTCCAGCAGGCCCACGGTAAGGAAGATCGCCATCGGGTCGTTGGAGGCGCTCTCGATTTCCAGCACGGACTTCAGACGTTTGTTGATGTGGATGCCGGCGTTACGCAGTAGGGAGAATACGGCGGCGGCGTCGGTGGAGCCGACAATGGCCCCGATCAGCATGCCTTCGAGCAGGGGCAGGTCCAGAATGTAGGCTGCCGCCAGGCCGGTAATGGCCGCCGTCACCAGAACCCCCACGGTGGCAAGCACGGATGCCGGCTTCCACACCATTTTGACGGAGGCGGTTGGCGTTTGCAGACCGCCATCGAACAGGATCAAGGCCAGTGCCAGGGTGCCCAGGGCATGGGCACTGGTCGGATTGTTGAAGGCAATGCCGCCGATGCCGTTTTCGCCCGCCAGCATGCCGGTAATCAGAAACAGGACCAGGACCGGGAGTCCAAGACGGGCGGATAGCTTACTGGAGAGAATGCCAAACAGGATGAGAACGGCGGCGAGCAGGATAATCTTGTCTATGACAAACAATGGCGTGCACCCATTTCAACAACTGAGCAGATCGAAAACAGCGCATTTCGAAAACCCAGGATTTCGAGAACCGGGAGTTTCGAAAACAGGGTCGTGCGGTGCGCGCGGATGAGACCGGCACAGCCCTGGCACTGGCATTCATTCGGAGAAAAAGTCTAAGCCGGGAACCCTGATGGCAGAGCGTGCATAGGACCCTGGAAGGGTCCGGCCTGCGGAGTCACAAGGTTGCCTTGACGGAGTGGGACGAGTTTGGCGGTCGGGGGAAATTCAGTCAATGGTTTGGGGCCTGTACTTCGCAAATTACGTAGCTGCGGAGACCGCCGTCCACTCGATCCGGTTGCGACCGTTCTCCTTGGCCACATACAGGTTCTGGTCCGCTTCCTTCAGCAGGGCTTCGCGGTTTCTCTGGTCCTCGGGCACCCGGGCGACAATGCCGATACTGGCGGACATGAACAGGCGGTGCTCGCCATCTTCCACCGGGGTTTCCCGCAGGCTCTGAAGGAGGTTGCGCGCCACGCAAATGGCGCCCTCGGTATCGGTGTTGGGCAGCAGCAGAATGAACTCCTCGCCGCCATAGCGCGCCGCGACATCCGGCGGGCGCCGGATATTGGCGCGGATGATGTCCGCCGCCTTGACCAGGCAGAGATCGCCAAACGGATGGCCGAACTGGTCGTTGATGCGCTTGAAGTGGTCCAGGTCGATCATCAGGATCGCCAGGGAGGATTTCTCGCGGTAGGCCCGCTTGTACTCGGTCAGGAAGATTTCTTCGAACGCGCGCCGGTTCATCAGGTTGGTCAGGCCGTCGGTGGCGCTGATCTCCTTGAGCTTGGCGTTGGCTTTTTCCAGTTCCTCGGTGCGTTCGCGCACCAGCCGGTCCAGATCCTGGTTGGCGCGAATCTGGTGCACCAGCAGCTGTTGCTGGGCCTCGGCCGATTCTTTCTGGGCCCGTTCCCGCATGCGGCGTTCATAAGTCATGCGATGGGCCATGGCGAAGGACAGCAACACCGCCTGCAAGGTGGCGCCGATCTGGGCCACGTTCTCGGTAAACCAGTTAAGCGGCAGGAGTCCGAGCTTGTTGAGCCCCAGCAGGAAGCCGGCGGCCAGCATATTGCTCCAGGCCAGGTTAAAGAACTTGGCGGCATGATAGCCGTCGCGCCAGCGCACCAGGCCTGCCCAGAAGCCCACCAGGATGCCGCCCATGGCGATGACAATGGTGAGCACCATCATCAGGCGATAGGGTAGGAAAAAGGCGCCAACCATGCAGAGTGCCGACAGGGGCACCAGGCTGAACAGCAGCTTTGAGAGGCCCGGACGGGTTTCGTGGATGGCGAGAAAACTGCGGAAGAACAGCGCGGAGAACATCACCATGCCGCCCAGGGCCACCACCAGGATCGGGTCGTTCATCCAGGCCACGTTGGGCCAGAGGAACTTGAACGTGAGTCCTTCGATGCCCGCCAGCAGGGTGGAGATCGAAATCACGGACATGACGTAATAGAAGTAGCTGACGTCGCGTATGGTCAGAAAAATCAGCAGGTTGTAAATGACCATGACGAACATGGCGCCGTAGAACAGCGCTTGGCCCAGACCTGTTTCATAGCTGTGTTCCACCAGAGCATGGCTGGAATACAGGGTCAGGGGAATCTGGTTGGAGGAGCTGCTTTCCACCCGCAGGTAAACCTCGGTGACGACGTCCGGATAGATATCCAGGGGCACCACGAAATTGGGATTGTCGACCGGGCGGTGCGAATAGGGCTGGCGGTCGCCCATGACGTAATGCTTGGCCTGGGTGCCGTCGCGAAACACATAGGCGTCCACATGGTCGAGCACCGGGTAGGCGATTTCCAGCAGGTGCTGTTTAGGGCGGCCGACCTGGGTCAGGCTGAATCGAACCCAGTAGGCGGAGCTGGTGTAACCGAAACTCAGAATCTCATTGTGTGACCGCTGCCATTCTCCGGCCAGCGCGGCATCCCGGACCGCGTCGATGGACAAAGAGCCTTCTTTGTCTTCCAGGTACTCTACCTGGGCGCCAAGCGGCAGACTGATGTCGGCAGCGGGGACCTCGATGATGTTGTCCGACGCATGAACCCGGCCCGCTAGAACCAACAGCAGCAGCGAGCACAGAAGAAGGATCCTTGCCATTTACTTACATACTCCGAGCAGCGGGATGATTCAGTCCAGCGGGTACACCAATGGCCGTGTAGGGATGGGCCTTGTCAGGGTGCCGGTTCGCGCTCAGCTGACCGGCGTTCAGCCTAGAGTGTAGCTGACGCGCCATGATTTCGCTTGCCGGGACAGACAGCCTGGCGCTGTCTGTCAGGCCAAGCGGGGCGGCGGACGCCAGATGCGGCGGTTTGCAAACAATCGTAAAAGCGCGGTGGCCGGCAGTGGTGCATCTGAAACCTGACGGGATTGGCTGAAAAGCGGTTAGGGGACCTGGTTAGGCTGGACCCTTATTCGGCTCGGTGGGCTGGTGGTCCCAGACCACCTGGTTGCGTCCATTCTCCTTTGCGGCATAAAGATTTAGGTCCGCAGTCTTGAGCAAGGCCTCGCGGCTGCTGTCGTTGTCCGGAATCTGGCTGGCGGCGCCGATACTGGCAGTCATGAACACCTGATGTTGCCCATCGCTCACGATGGTTTGCGCCAAATTGGCAAGGAGCGTCTGGGCAATGCAAGCGGCACCTTCCAAATCGGTGTTTGGCAGCAACAGAATGAATTCTTCACCACCGTACCGCGCCGCGACATCCTGCGGACGCCGAATGCTCGCCCGGACCAGCTCCGCTGCCTTGATCAGGCACAGATCGCCGAAAGGGTGGCCATACTGGTCGTTGATGCGCTTGAAGTGGTCGAGGTCGATCATCAGGAGCGCTATCGAGGATTTCTCCCGATAGGCCCGCTTGTACTCGTTGCGGAAGAGTTCCTCGAAGGCGCGCCGGTTCAACAGGTTGGTCAGGCCATCGGTGGCGCTGATCTCCTTTAGCTTGCTGTTGGTCTTCTCCAGTTCCTCGGTGCGTTCGCGCACGACGCGGTCCAGATCCTGGTTGGCGCGAATCTGGTGCGCCAGCAGTTGCTGCTGCGCTTCCGCGGATTCTAGCTGGGCCCGCTCCCGCATGCGGCGCTCGGAGGTCATGCGGTGCGCCATGGCGAAGGACAGCAGAACCGCCTGCAGGCTGGCACCGATCTGGGTCATGTGCTCGGTAAACCAGTTGCGCGGCATGAAACCGAGTTTGTTGAGCGCCAGGAGAAAGCAGGCTCCCATGGCGAAACTCCAGGCCAGGTTGAAGTACTTGGCGGCGTGATAGCCATCGCGCCAGCGCACCAGGCCCGCCCAGAAGCCGGTGATGATGGTGATCATGGCAAACACAATGGTGATGAGCATCATCGGGCGATAGGGGAAGATGAACGCACCCGTGGCCGTGCAGACCGCCAGCGCGGCATGGATAAGCAGCATGCGTCCAAACCGGGGGCGTGTCTCGGGGATGGCGAGAAAACTGCGGTAAAAGAGCGAGGAGAAAAACAGGATGGCGCTGAGCGCCACCACCAGAATCGGGTCGTTGATCCAGCTGGCATCGGGCCACAGGTACTTGAAGGTGAGCCCCTCGATGCCCGCCAGCAAGGTGGTGATCGAGACCACCACCATGACGTAATACAGGTAACTGATGTCGCGAAGGGACAGAAAAATCAGCAGGTTGTAAATCATCATGGTAATCATGGCGCCGTAGAACAGCGCCTGCGAGATGCCTTCCTGATAGCTATGTTCCACCAGGGCGTTGCCCGAATAGATGATCAGCGGGATCTGGATCGATGAGCTGCTTTGAACCCGGACATAGACCTCGGTTGTCTCCCGGGAAGAAATCTCCAGGGGGACGATAAAGTTCGGATGGTCGACCGGGCGCTGGGCGTAGGGCTGGCGATCTCCCATGGCGTGGTGCTGGGTCTGAACGCCCTCTTGAAAGACATAAACGTCCACATGGTCGAGCACGGGGTAGGCGATTTCGAGGAGATAATCGAGCGGGCGCGGCGCCGCCGGCTTCAGGCTGAAGCGTATCCAGTAGGCGGAGGTGGTGTAGCCGAAACTGGGTGCGTACTGGTCTGAAGGCTGCCAGTCCCTGGCGGTCTGGTCGTCGCGAATGGCATCGATGGTGAGCGAGCCGTCCGGGTCCTCCAGGTATTCCACCAGGGGCCCGATCGTAAGGATGGCGTCACCGACGGGCAGCCTGATTGTGTCCGCCCCCGCCCGAACGGGATTCATCAGTGCCAGCAGCAGCGAGCACAGGATTAGAATCCTTGCCATTACATCAGGTACTCCAGACTGCGGATCTCATTCGGGTGCCGATCCCTGCACGGCGGCGCGATTGGTACTAAGCATAACGAATGGCATTAAGCATAGAGTGTAGCCGTTGACGGCGGCACTGCCCCCACCTCAGCCTAATTGGAGCCCACTCTTTGGTCGGGTCAGGCCTGACCCTGTTGCGGCAGGCAGACGTCTTCGCACCAAATCACCCGATTGCGGCCGGCTTGCTTGGCCTCATACAAGTGCTGGTCGGCATGTTTCAGCAGGCGCTCGCGGCCATCGTTGTCCGGCGGAATCTGGCTGGCCACGCCAATGCTGGCGGTCATGGTCAGTTGCTGTTTGCCGTCGGTCACCAGCGTGTCAGCCAGCGCCTGGCGGATATTCTGGGCCACGCGCACCGCGCCATTGGTGTCCGTATTCGGCAGCAGCAGGATGAATTCCTCGCCGCCGTAACGGGCGGCCACGTCGGACGGGCGCCGGATGTTCTCGCTGATGATCCCGGCGGCCTTGATCAGGCAGAGATCGCCAAAGGGGTGGCCGTACTGGTCGTTGATGCGCTTGAAGTGGTCCAAGTCGATCATCAGGATCGCCAGGCTGCTTTTCTCCCGGTAGGCCCTTTTGTACTCCGTATAGAAGAGGTCCTCGAACGCGCGCCGGTTCAGCAGGTTGGTCAGGCCATCGGTCACGCTGATCTGCTTGAGCTTGGCGTTGGTTCGTTCCAGCTCCTCGGTGCGTTCGCGCACCAGCCGGTCCAGGTCCTCATTGGCGCGGATCTGGTGTTCGATCAACTGCCGTTGTGCGGCCGCCATTTCGTGTTGGGCCTTGGCCCGCATCTGACGCTCAAAGGTCATGCGATGGGCCATGGCGAAGGACAGCAACACCGCTTGCAAGGTGGCGCCGATCTGCACCACATGATCCACAAACCAGTTACCGGGCAGGTAGCCCAGTTTGTTGAGCGCGAGTGAAAAGCCAGCTAATAGCAGGCAGCTCCAGGCCAGATTGAAGTACTTGGCGCCGTGAAAGCCGTCGCGCCATCGCACCAGCCCCACCCAGAAGCCGGACAGGATGCCGCCCACGGCAATCAGCACGGTCACCACCATCATCGGGCGATAAGGCAGGAAGAGTGCGGCGCAGGCGGCGAGCGCGCCGGCAACGGCAAAGCCCGCCGCGACCTTGCTCAGCCCGGGGCGTGCATGGGGCAGGGTCAGGAAACTGCGGAAAAACAGCGCGGAAAAGGTCACGATGCCCGCCAGGGCCAGCACCAGGATGGGGTCGTTGATCCAGGGTAGCTGGGGCCAGACATACTTGAAGGTCAGTCCCTCGATGCCCGCCATCAGGGTCGAGGTGGAGAGCACCATCAGCACAAAGTAGAGATAGCTGATTTCGCGCAGCGTCATGAATAGCAGCAGGTTGTACAGGGCCATGATCAGCAGGGCGCCATAGAACAGGGTCTGGGTGATGGCGGTCTGATAGCTGGCTTCCACCAGCGCCTGGTTGCGGTAGAGGTTGAGCGGGACCTGTATGGAGGAGCTGCTTTGGACCCGTAGATAGACCTCCGCGACCGCGTCGGCGTCTAGCTTCAGCGGAATTGCGAAATTCGGGTGATCGATGGGACGTTGGGCGAAAGGCAGCTTGTCGCCCATCTGGTAGTGCGCGGTTTGAACGCCTTGGCGGAAGACATACGTATCCACATGGTCGAGCACGGGATAGGCGAGTTCGAGTACGTACGGTAAGGTGCGGGCCTGTTCCTGCGGTGCCAGGGAGAGGCCGAGGCGAATCCAGTAGGTCGACGTCCTGTAGCCGAAGTTGAGCACCTTCTTGGTCGAGGCTTGCCAGCCGGACGACTGTGTCGCGACCGCGTCGATGGTGAAGACGCCGTGCGGGTCTTCCAGGTATTCGGCGTGAGCGCCGAGTCGGAGCAGTGTTTGTTCGGGAGACAGCGTCAGCGTGGCGGCATGTACGCTCAAGGAGTTCGCCAGGGTGAGCGTCAGCATCACGCAGAGTAGGAGTGTTCTGCTCATCAGGTCAAAGACTCCTGGTAACGGGAACGAGCGGGTTTGCTTGACCGACACATGGCTTGCCCCGCTAGCCCTGAAGCCTGTTGCAGGCGAGTTCGAGGGACTGCCACTCGACCCGGTTGCGACCATTGCTTTTTGCGACATACAGATTGCGATCCGCTTCCTTTAAAAGTCCTTCGCGATCCAATGGGTCTTCTGGGACGCGCGCGGCGATGCCAATGCTTGCGGAGATCGTCAGCTGCTGCTTGCCATCGCTGATCTGCGTTTCGGCCAGGGCCTTCAGGATGCTGTGCGCCACATGCAGGGCGCCGTCAATGTCGGTATTGGGCAGCAGCACGATGAACTCTTCGCCGCCATAACGGGCGGCCACATCGGGCGGGCGCCGGATGTTGGCCAGAATCGCGCCGGCGGCCTGGATCAGGCAGAGGTCGCCAAAGGGGTGGCCGTGGCGGTCATTGATTGCCTTGAAGTGATCCAGGTCGACCATCATGACCGCCAGGGCACGCTTCTCCCGGTAGGCCCGCTTGTACTCGGTCTGGAAGAGCTCCTCGAAGGCGCGCCGGTTGAGCAGGTTGGTCAGGCTATCGGTGGCACTGATTTCCTTGAGCTTGCTGTTGGCCTGCTCCAGCTCCTCGGTGCGTTGGCGCACCAGGCGATCCAGTTCCTCGTTGGTGCGCAGCTTCTGTTCCAGCAGTTCCTGCTGCGCCGTGACCGAATCCTGCTGGGCCCGTTCCCGCATGTGGCGTTCATGGTTCATGCGGTACGCCAGGGTAAAGGACAGCAACAAGGCCTGCAGGCCCGCACCGATCTGCACCACGTTTTCGGTAAAGCCATTGCGCGGCAGGATGCCGAGCTTGTTGAGTGCCAGCAGGAGGGCGGCGACCAGCGTGCAGCTCCAGGCCATGTTGAGGTATTTGGCGGCCTGGAAGCCATCGCGCCAGCGTGCAATGCCCGCCCAGAAACCAATCGGAATCGCGACCAAGCTCAGCAGGATCGCGGTCAGCATCATGAGGCGATAGGGCAGGAAGAAGGCGCCGACGGCGGTGAGTGACGCCAGTACGGCAAACGCCAGCACCACCTTGGCCAGGATCGGGCGCGTCTGGGGCAGCTCCAGAAACCTATGGAAAAAGAGGGCGGCGGAGATGACCGTGCCGCTCACCGCAATGACCAGAATGGGATCGTTCAGCCAGGCACTGTCCGGCCAGAGGTAGCGGAACGAGAGTCCTTCGATGCCCGCCAGCATGGTCACCACCGACACCACGTAAAAGACATAGTAGACGTAGCAGACATCGCGGATGGCGACGAAAATCAGGAGGTTGTAGATCACCATGACCAGCATGGCGCCGTAGAACAGGGCCTGGACCACGCCCCGGTCGAAATGGGCCTCGACCAGATTGAGATCCTGGTAGAGCATGAGTGGCACCTGCATCGACGAGCTGCTCTGGATCCGCAGGTAAAGCTCGGTACCATGATCATTGGCAAGGGCCAGCGGCACGACGAAATTGGGATTGTCCAGGGGGCGCTGTGCGTAGGGCTGTCGGTCGCCCATGGTGTAATGGGCCAGCTGACTGTTGTCCTGGAACACATGGATGTCTACCTGATCGAGCACGGGGTAGGCGATTTCCAGCAGGTAGGACGAAGCCGGTGCGCTGTCCAGGGTGAGGGCAATCTTGAGCCAGTAGGTGGAGGCGGTGTAGCCGAAGCTGGGCACTTCCTGCTTGGATGCGTGCCAGCCGGATGTGATTTGCCGGACCTCATCGAGAGTCAGAGTGCCCTCCGGGTCCTCCAGGTATTGGAGATGCGCACCCAATGGGAGCTGATGCTGGTCCGACGAGAGCGTCAGCAGGTCAGCGAACACTGGGGAGGCGAGACTCAGGGCGAACAGGAGCAACACACCGAGAGTGAATTTTCTTGCCATTACACCAAAGACTCCGGGCAATCAGAAACCACAGGTCAGATCGCGCCAAGTCCTTCGTGCCTGGCGTTGTATGCAGGAACGGATGCTTGGAGGCGCTCCATTGCCATACTCAAACATGAGTTTAGTTCATGTTTTTTGAGCCTGCGCAATTGCGCAGGAAATGATCGAGTAGGGCAAAATGGTTTGGCAGGACGAAAACAACCTACACTTCAGAGGCGAATTTCCAGGGCCATTCCCGGAGACTTTTAGACATGCATGCTTATCCTAACCGGTGCCACCGTCCTCGTTGGTCGCTGAGGGTTTTGCTCCGGCTGTTTGTGTTATTGGCGGTCGCGCCCCAGGCGCACGCGGACTGGTTCAGTTTTCAGGGCGAGACCATGACCACGCGCCTGGACCTGGAGTTCTGGAGCGAGGACCGGGCACGGGCCGAGCAGATCAGGGATGCGGTCTGGCATGAATTTGAACAGGTGGACCGGATCATGTCCCGTTATCGGGAGGATTCGGAGTTGTCACGGGTCAATCGTGAGGCCGCCAAGGCGCCGGTCAAGGTCAGCGAGGGGCTGTTCCGGGTGTTGCGCCAGGCCGTGCGGGTGTCGGAGCTGAGCGAGGGGGCTTTCGATATCAGTTTCGGTTCGGTGGGCTATTTCTATGACTTTCGCGCCAGGCGTCAGCCGTCGGCCGAGGAACTGAAGCAGGGGCTGGCGCGGATCGATTACCGGGATATCGTTCTCAATGAACGCGACCGCACGGTGTCCTTTCGCAAGCCGGGGCTGGTGCTGGATCTGGGCGGCATCGCCAAGGGTTATGCGGTGGATCTGGGGATCGCGGCGCTGCAGCGGGCAGGCGTGCGTCATGCGCGGCTGGGCGCGGGTGGAGATATGCGTCTGCTGGGGGATAAGCGTGGCAAGCCCTGGATCGTTGGTATTCGTGATCCGCGGGCGGAGGAGAAGCAGGCGGTGGTGCTGCCATTGTCCGACACGGCGGTGTCCACCTCGGGGGATTACGAGCGGTTCTTTGTGGATGAGTCGGGTAACCGGG
>JAEZAA010000299.1 GCA_023430625.1 Pseudomonadota bacterium | reverse complement strand
CGCCAATACCGGCCACGATCCGGGTGGTACAGATAGACCCCGGACCAATGCCGACCTTGACCGCATCCGCGCCAGCATCCGCCAGCGCCAGAGCAGCTTCAGCGGTGGCAATGTTGCCGCCGATCACCTGCACTTCGGGGAAACGCTTCTTGACCCAACGAACCCGGTCGATCACGCCTTTGGAATGGCCGTGCGCGGTGTCCACCACCACCACGTCGACACCGGCGGCAACCAGGGCTTCCACCCGTGCCTCGGTATCACCTGCGGTACCGACGGCCGCACCGACCCGCAGGCGACCCTGGTCGTCCTTGCAGGCGGTGGGGAAATCCTGGGACTTCTGGATATCCTTGACCGTGATCAGGCCGCGCAGCTCGAAACTCTCATTGACCACCAGCACTTTTTCGATGCGGTGCTTGTGCAGAAGCTCCTTGACCTTGTCCAGGCTGGTGCCCTCGGTAACTGTCACCAGCTTTTCCTTGGGCGTCATGATCTCGGCGACCTTGGTGTCCATCCGGCTTTCGAAGCGAATATCGCGGCCGGTGACAATGCCCACCAGATCCTTGCCGTCCACCACCGGCAGGCCGGAGATGCGGTTGGCCATGGTGATATTGATCAGTTCGCGCACCGTGGTTCCCGGAGTCACCGTGATGGGATCCTTGACCACGCCACTTTCAAACTTCTTGACCATGCGCACCTGAGCCGCCTGTTGCTCAATGCTCATGTTCTTGTGAATAATGCCGATTCCCCCTTCCTGGGCCATGGCAATGGCCAGACGGGCTTCGGTGACCGTATCCATCGCCGCCGACACAAGGGGCATATTGAGTTCGATCTCCCGGGTCAGACGGGTCTTGAGGGACACATCCTTGGGCAGAACTTCGGAATAGCCGGGAATCAGGAGAACGTCGTCAAAGGTCAAGGCTTCTTGGGCGATACGCAGCATGGGAAGGGCCTTTCGATTCAGAAATGAAGCCGGATATTATAGGTTTCTGCCCTATCCCAGTAAACCGGATTCCTTCAGACTCGCCAATTGGCATGCAAGAGGACGCAAGTGACGGCATGAACAACAATCCCGATTTACTGAACCAGCCGCAAACCGCACTCACCGTGTCCGAACTCAACCGCCAGGTGCGCAACCTGCTGGAGGTGAGTTTCATGACGGTCTGGATTCAGGGCGAGCTGTCGAATTTCTCCCGTCCCTCCTCCGGCCATTGGTATTTCACCTTAAAGGACGACAAGGCCCAGGTGCGCTGCGCCATGTTTCGCAACCGTAACCTGTTCGTCAAAAGCATTCCCAAGGATGGCGATCAGGTGACCATCCGCGCCAAGGTCAGCCTGTATGAAGGCCGCGGCGAGTATCAACTCATTGCCGAAGACATGGAGTCATCCGGTGAAGGTGCCCTGCGCCAGGCATTCGAAGCGCTGAAGCGCCGCCTGGCGGCCGAAGGCCTGTTCGATGAAGCCCGCAAGCGCCCGATCCCGCCCCTGCCGCGCCATATCGGGGTCATCACCTCCGCCACCGGTGCCGCCGTCCATGACATTCTCACGGTGCTGAAACGCCGTTTTGCCGCCATTCCCGTCACCCTTTTCCCGGTTCAGGTGCAAGGCAGCGAAGCCGCGGGCGACATCGTCCGCGCCATCGAACGCGCCAACCGGCTGAGTGATTGCGACGTCTTGATCGTCGGCCGTGGCGGCGGCTCGCTGGAAGATCTCTGGCCCTTCAACGAAGAAGCGGTCGCCCGGGCTATTCACGCCAGCCGCATTCCCGTGGTCAGCGCCGTCGGCCATGAAGTGGATGTCACCATCGCCGACTTCGTCGCCGACTGGCGCGCCCCCACGCCCTCGGCCGCCGCCGAGAAAGTCAGCCCGGATCAGGCGGAGATTCTACGGGCGCTGCGCCAGTTCGAGATCCGCCTGTTCGGTCAAATGCAGAACCGGCTGCGCCAGCATCGCCAGAACCTGACGGGTATCGCGACACGCCTGAAACACCCGGGCCGGCGCCTGGAGGAACAAGCCCAACGCCTGGACGAGCTGGAACAGCGGCTACGCCAGGCGCAACGACGGCTGCGCGAGCAACAGCAACAACGCCTCACTCACCTTCAGCAGCGCCTGTTTGCACGTAACCCTCGCGCCCAGATCGCGCTCGCCAGCCAATACGCCGACACCCTGCACCAACGTCTGCAACGGGCAACCCAGCAGGCCGTCACTAGTCACCGGCAGCGTTTTGCGGAAGCAGCTCATGCCCTGCATACCCTCAGCCCACTCGCCACCATGAGTCGCGGCTATGCCATTGTGTTCAATGAACAACACCAGGCCGTGCGCCGGTATGATGAGGTACAGCCCGGCGCACGGATCGAGGCCCGCCTGCATGAAGGCAGACTCTGGTGCCGGGTCGAGGATCGTCAGGCGGAATAGGCGTTCGCCGTTTCGACCAGCCACGCCTCATTGGCCGCAACGTCGTCCTGAACAGGCAATTTTGCCTGTACAAACAGTGAGCATGCGCTATCATTGCGCACTATTCGCTTTGGAAAATGGCGCCATTGGCACAGGAGTTCCACCTAACCTGTGGGCAGGGGCCGAAGGCGCGGCGAGGTAGGCAAGGATGCGATGGTTACGGTGGAAGTTCCTGATCTTGGCGCTGGCTTATGCCACGGCCGTGGCCGTCTATGTGTCGTACCTCTATCAAGAAACCAAGAACATCATTGATGACAACATCAATAACAAGCTGCTCTATGCAGCCCAGGCCACAGCCGCCATTCTGGGCGACCATTATCATGACGGTCTGGTGGATCAAACCTCCAAAACACCAGAGGAAGATTGGCACGCCATCCAGCGGCTGACCCGCTTCAATAACAGAATTGGTCTCGCCTTCGTCTACACCGCCATCAAACGCGACGGGCAACCCATCCTGACCAGCTCCAGTGCCAGTGACGAAGAACTGGCCAACAACAGCTATGTCCGTTTCTTCACCCCCTACCCGGACGCCAGCCCCGAACTGAGTGCCAGTTTTGACCGGGACGAGCCCACCTGGGTGGATTACACCGATCGCTGGGGCGATTTCCGGACCGTCTTCGTTCCCTACCAATCCGCGGACGGAACGCCTTACATTGCCGGCGCGGAAATTTCCCTGGCCGATTACTATCATCAGCTCCATCTGGATTCGCTGCGTCACGTGGGCCTGGCCATCCTGGTTGCCACCGCGTTTACCCTGCTGATCGGGCTTTACGTTGCCCGCATGCGCTGGCACCTGTACCAGCATCGGCTCGATGCCATTGCCCTGACCCAGGCCAAGGAAGCCGCCGAGATTGCCGACCAGGCCAAGAGCAACTTCCTGGCAACCGTCAGCCATGAAATCCGTACGCCCATGAATGGCGTGATCGGCACCACCGAATTGCTGCTGAACTCGAACCTGGATCCCGAGCAGTTGGATTATGTCCAGACCATCCAGTCCAGTGGCCAGAGCCTGCTGGCCCTGATCGACGACATCCTTGATTTGTCCAAGATCGAGGCAGGCAAACTGGAACTGAACGAGCGGACGTTCCAACTGGCACACCTGATCGAGGACAGCCTCAACCTGATACGCCGACAACTCCTCAACAAACCAGTGGAGCTTTATTGCGAATTGAGCTCCGACCTTCCGACGCACGTTCATACGGACCCGGACCGGCTCCGCCAGATTCTTCTGAACTTGCTGGGCAATGCGATCAAATTCACACCGGCGGGCAAGATCTGGCTCACGGCCAGTGCCCAGGCCGATGGCAGCCAATACATCCTGCATTTCTGCGTGCGTGACACCGGCATTGGCATTCCCGCCGCTCAGCTGCCCAAGCTCTTTCTGCCCTTTACCCAGATCGATACCTCGACCACCCGGGAATTCGGTGGCACCGGGCTCGGTCTGAGCATTACCAAACAATTGGTGGAAGCCTTGGGCGGCACCATTGATGTCACCACTCAGCCGGGTGCAGGCTCTACCTTTTGCTTCAAGGTTGTCGCGGCCTCGGCACATGAGGCCGCCCCAGAGGACTCAACGGCACCTGCGACCTGGCCGGTCGACTTTGCCCAACGTCATCCGCTGCGGATCCTGTTGGTGGAAGATAATGCAGTCAATCGCAAAATTGCCGAAGCCATGCTGCGCAAGATCGGCTATCAGCCTGTTGTCGCAGAGGATGGAGTCGATGCTCTTGAGAAGATACAAGCAGGGACGGCGCAAACCGATCTGGCATCACCAAGCCAGCTGACTTTCGATCTGATCCTGATGGACCTCAACATGCCGCGCCTGGACGGCATCGAGACCAGTCGCCACATCCGTAACCTAGAGCTGGCCAACCAACCCTACATCGTTGCCTTTACCGCCAGCGCGTTGCGCAGTGAAATTGCCCGGGGAGAAGCTGCGGGCATGAATACCTATCTGATCAAGCCGGTGCGGCTGCAGGAGCTGCTAAAGATCCTGGAGGAAGCTTGGCTTTACCGGCAGGGCTATGTGCCCGTCGTGAACCTGTCCGGCAACCGGGGACCAATCAGCCAGACTGGCTGACAGGTCCCTCTCAGGCCTCAATGTGCGATCAGGGCGTAAAGGCCATCACGGACACCGGTGATCCCGAACCGTTTTGCAGGCGCAGGATACCGATCACCAGTGTGGTGCCCTTGGGCGGCAGACGATGGAGATTGGTCAGGCATTCCAGGATGATGCCGTTTTGCGCCAACACCAGCGTATTGGTTGAAAACATGGGATCCTGCCCCGGATCAGCACCATGGGTATCGATTCCCACGCCCGCAATATTGCGTTCCGCCAGCAGAAAGGCCGTCGTTTCCGCTCCAATGCCAGGGAAATGAAGGCCGCCGCCAGCATCCTGGTTGAAGAACTGCTCGGGCGAATCCCACAGCTCCTGCCAGCCGGTATAAAACAGCACGACTGAACCAGGTTTGATGCGCCCATGTCGACGCTCCCAGCCCCGTACGTCCTGTTCCGTGATCACATAATCGGGATTGAAGCGGGTACGGTCCCGTACATCGATCACCACCGCGGGGCGCACCAGGGATTCCGGCGCGTATTCATCAATTCCGATGCCGCCCGGATGAAAACTGTTAGGGGCATTCATGTGGGTGGCGCTGTGCTCGCCAATACTGAACTTGCGCAGGTAGTAGCCGTCCGTGTCCATGTTGGCGATTTCTTCGAACACCACGGGCGGATCCCCCGGCCAGAGCGGCATGTCTGGCGTGATGCGGTGACTCAGATCGATCACCTGGCGAAAATGGATGTGCTGCATTCCATTGCCCTGCGCGTTTGCGGTATTTCCATCCGTCATCGAAAGCGGTAGTTCCATCAAGAAAAATCCCAAAAAGCCTGTGCACACCGTCCTGACCAGACGTCCTTTAGCCGTAAAAATCCTAGACATCATACAGCACTCCTCGCGTCTATTGATGACAATCTGTCACATCAAGAATAGAAGCCGGGGCTGGGACAAACCACTGCGGCAAGCGCAAGAACCGTATGTTTTTTGTACGACAATCGTCACATTGGGTGTGGTGTTCAACCCTGTTTCAGTTCCAGATCCCATGGGTTCAAGGAACCAGCAACAGGGGCGGGGCAGGCGCCTGCAGGCGCCGAAGACGCTCGATCCGCTGGCGCGTGGCGGGATGGGTCCGCAGCAAGACGGACGGATGACTGGATGACCGGCACCAGGGCAATGGCGGACAGGCTTCCCACTCGGCCATGCGACTGAGCGCGGCGATCAGGGGGCCCGGATCCGCCAGCATATCCGCTGCATCCAGATCGGCGTGAAACTCCCGCGCTCGGGACAGCGCCAGTTGCGCCAACTCCGCCAACAGGGGCGCTGTCAGCACCAACAGAATGACCCAGCCACGATTGGCCATCAGCGTTGCGGGCCGGTCCAGCGCCAGGAGGGCAACGCCCAGCAGGGACAACCAGCGCGTGACTCGACTGCAGGTTACGGCAAGTCCAACCATCCGGATGTCGCCCCCGCGGATATGGCTCATTTCATGGGCAAGCACGCCGGTCAACTCATACAGGTTGAGGTGACGCAGCAAACCCGCCGACAGCACAATTGAAGGACCCTGGGGCGAATCCAGGGTAAAGGCATTCAGCCAAGGGCTTGGCATGAGGTATAAACGCGGGAGCTGTGTCAGTTGGCCACGGCGTGCGACATCCGCTGCCAGCCAGGTCAGGGGGGATGCGCCCACCGGCGAAAGGCGACGCGCTCGCTCTGTCTGCAGAAGCCGGGTGGATATGGTCGAAGGCGTGAACCAGAACAGGAACAACCAGCCTGCCACCGCCGCCAGTAAAAAGCCGCACCCCGCCAAGGCCCAAGCGAGAAGCGCCGCCTGCAGCACAAGAAAGCACAGCAGCCCT
This sequence comes from Pseudomonadota bacterium, assembly GCA_023430625.1. GTDB lineage: Bacteria > Pseudomonadota > Gammaproteobacteria > Pseudomonadales > Oleiphilaceae > JAEZAA01. Next base: position 39,114 of record JAEZAA010000299.1, on the reverse strand, counting down.
CGTGTCCAGATTTCCAGACAGTAACGCTTACGAGCCAAATTGCCGGATTTCGCATCCATTCCCGTTCTCCCTTGCCGCGAAAACAGCTGCGATACCGCTTGCACCGGCATCCGCCGATGCCAGTTTAACGCTCTTAATCAACCTTAAAGCCACCGCGCCCAACCTTAAAGCGGCTCTTCAAGGCGTCGCAAGCCACCCAATATTAATAAATGTTCACGCTTTTCTGCCGAACTTTGCCGCCGTTACCGACTCAAATTTCTCGCAGAGCGTTCGACGCCCCCTCGCCGACGCTCTCGCTTGTGCGGCGCGCAACACGCCCACATTTTTCATGACCAAACCTGCTTGAGAAGAGAAGCATCTCCAAATGGACGCCAGGGACGGCGATCTTTTTCGGAGTTGCCGTATCCCCAGACCAAGCACCCAGACAAGCGCCAGGTTTGACCCAACCCAGCCCTCTCATTACCATGGTTGCCAAATCCGACTTTTATGGTCAGTTATTGATGCCCTCTTCCCTTCCCGTCGTCCCTTGCTGTCACCTCCCGTTCGATAACCATTTTGCCCAACTCCCCGCCCGCTTTTTCCGTCGGGTAGCACCTGCGGGGCTGCGCGCGCCGGAACTGGTCAGCTTCAATGAGAGCCTGGCCCGGCAAATGGGACTGGACCCGGCTCTTGCGTGGGAAGAAGGCTTTCTCCAGGCCATGGCGGGACAAGCCCTGCTGCCGGGCTCGGATCCCATTGCCATGAAATACACCGGCCACCAGTTCGGCGTTTACAACCCGGACCTGGGCGATGGCCGGGGCCTGCTGCTGGGCGAGATCGTCGCGCCCGACGGCAAGCGCTGGGATCTGCATCTAAAAGGCGCCGGCACCACGCCCTTCTCCCGCGGCGGCGACGGGCGGGCGGTATTGCGCTCCAGCATCCGCGAATACCTGTGCAGCGAGGCCATCTACCATCTGGGCATTCCCACCACCCGCGCCCTCTGCGTGGTGGGCAGTCAGGAACCCGTGTACCGGGAAACCGTGGAAACCGGCGCGACCCTGCTGCGGGTTGCCTCCACCCATATCCGCTTCGGCCACTTCGAATACTGCTATTACCAGCAAGACGAAGAAGGCTTGCGCCTGCTGGCGGATTATGTGATCGACCATTTCTTCCCCGACCAGAAGGGCCGGCCCGAGCGATACCAGTGGCTCTTGGAAGAAGCGATCCGCCGCACCGCCCGCATGATTGCCGCCTGGCAGGCAGTCGGCTTCAACCATGGCGTCATGAACACGGACAACATGTCGATCCTGGGCGAAACCTTCGATTATGGCCCCTTCGCCTTTCTCGACGACTACCAGTCCAACTACATCTGCAATCATTCGGATTACCAGGGCCGCTACGCCTTCGGCCAGCAGCCCCGGATCGGCTTGTGGAATTGTCAGTGCCTGGCCCAGGCCATGCTGCCGCTGGTGGGCGAGAAAGCAGCCCTGGCGGCGCTGAAAGGCTACGAGGAAGAGTTTCACAGCCAGTTGATCACGCGTTTTCGCGCCAAGCTGGGCCTGGCCCGGCCGTTGGCGGGAGATGCGCTGTTGGTGCGAGACTTATTGGGACTGCTGGATGCCAGCCATACGGACTACACGATTTTCTTCCGCAGCCTCAGCCGCTTTGAATCGCTTGAGCAGCACGGCAACCTGCGCGACCTCTTCATCGACCGTGCGGCATTCGATGGCTGGGCCGAACGCTATGCCAGCCGGCTGCAGCAGGAAACTCAGGATTATGCCACCCGCCGTGACGCCATGAACCGGGTGAACCCCAAATACGTGCTGCGCAACTACCTGGCGCAAACCGCCATTGAGCAGGCACAAAAAGGTGATTTCGGGGAAGTGAACCGCCTGCTGGAACTGCTGCGCAGGCCGTTTGACGAGCAGCCGGAGCAAGAGTCCTATGCTGCCCTGCCACCGGACTGGGGCAAGGGCATGGAAATCAGCTGCTCATCCTGACAGCTGATCATCCTGACAAGCAAAGGACAACCATAATCTCCTGAACAGACGATATGGGTGCCCTTCTACCATCTCTACCAATATTACCGGCCGGTCAGACTTAAAGCCGGCTCAATCCCAGCTCCAGCGCTGCGACTTGCCACCATGGAACTCCCACAGGTGCGCACGCTGTCCATCGCCCCAGAAGGGATCCTTGATATCCAAGGCCATCCCGGGCGCATTGCTGATGCGAAACGAGTTGGAGACACTCCTCAGCCAAATCTGATTGGCGCCGCCGTGGCAGGACCAAAGCGTGATGCGCGCTCCTTTGCCAGTGCCAGCATTGGCCACGTCCACGCACTTGTCCGGGGCGGATTTGTTATGGATCATGCCGTATTCATCCTGCCACCACAGCTGGCTGTCGGCACCATGGCAGCGCCACTGGTGGATCTCGGTGCCATCGGCCGTCTTACGTCTTTCCAAATCCAGACACTTGCCCTGATCGTTGCGCAGCTTGCGCCACACCACCGGACTGCCGTCAGCAGGCGGATTGATCTGCGGCTGTCCGACCGGACGCCAGTCACCCTCGTGCCCCTGATCCGTGTAGTGCAGCCAGACAGAGTCGACACCGCGGGCGGCCTTGGCTTCGATCAGCAGTTGGTTCATGTAGCCATTTTTTGGCACGGAGAACTGAAAGCTGGGGCCGAATTCCGCCTCACAGGTGGTCTCTCCCACCTGCCAGTTGCCGGCGCCCTGGGTCACACGCCATTCACGGGTCTGCTCGTTGAGGCAGGCGAAGGGACGTTGCGCGCCGCAATCCAGATCATTGAAACGACCGTTCGCCGCTTGCTCGGCGCAATGCTCAATGCCGCTCCAGTTATTGGGCTCGCCCTGATTCCAGCTCCAAATAGCGGCCCGCAGGCGCGGGTCGAACGGCACCACCTGATCCAGGCCGACCACGCCCAGGCTGCATTGCATGGCCTGCGCCATCAGTTCCGGCGTGATGGCGGGCGGCGGACTGCTGAAGAGATTGGACAGCATCGTCGAATCCTCAAAGATGCGGACGATGTTATTGAGCACGAAGTTACGATCATGGCCGCCGGTGCGGCAGGCCGGATAAGGTTGAAAGCTGCCGTTGCCCGTGGGGTAGCCGTAATTGAACACCCGATTGGCCCAGTTGTCGTTGCCACAGTTGCCGCCAACCAGCAGCACCTGCTTGCCCGCGTTGAGGACATCGGCACGGCTGATGTTCATGGGCAGTGTCTGGCAGCCTTGGGGCCGATAGATCAGATCCCCCATCTGCCGGTCCAGTTGCTCGACGGCGCGATCATACTGACCATCCACATGTTCCTGCAGGTACAGGATGATCACTTCCTGCCGATTTGCCGGCTGCCGCAACCAGGTGGCAATTTCTTTCAGGCCATCCTCGAAGCGCCGGTCGAATGAACTACAGCCGACGTGATTAGCCTGCCCGTGGCACAGGAGCAATTCCTTGCTGAACGAGGGCGTCATCGTGTAGTGCACGTCCAGCTCCAGGGCACGAATGCCCATGTCGAGCTGGTCGACCAGGCTGTATTGCTGATTCGGATCGTGGTAGCTACCCAGACTGGCGTAGGCGCTTGAGTTAAAGCTGTTGTGGGTCTTCTGGACATTGTTGCGGCCCAATGGCTCGCCCAGGTCCAGGTTACGCTGCAGCTTGAGGGCCTGCTGCTCCCAACTGGCGCGGTAATCATCCAAAGGCGAGGCCGCAACCGGCCCACTCGTGCCCAGACCGGTTAAGCCAATCAGCATGACAACACTCAGATGCCGCCAGTTTCCAGGTCGTTTCATAGCAGGTTTCCTATTGTTTTTGTTCTCAACAACGGAGGAAACCTACCATGGCGGCTTGCCGAATGGCAGTCTGTTTTAAGAGACAAACTCGCTAACCGCCGGATTTGTTAGCAGGGTCACAGGCAGGAGGTCTAGAGAGTCACCCGGACCGACAGTGAACGTCCACTTACAAGCGCATTTGGATTAAAAACTGAGCCGGCTGAATCCCATCGAATTCCCCTTGAAACTTTTGCCCGTCATCACTATCTAACCAGCCGTCCACGCCGGGGAACCCCGTCAGCGTTCAGTCCGGCTATTCTCATTTTTTGGCATGAACAATCCTTCTGTTTAGAACAAGAAAGGAGATAAATCCCTCATGATTACCGTCGAGGCCCTGAGCCGCAATTATGGCGACTTCCAGGCCGTCAAGAACGTGACCTTCAGCATCAAGCCCGGCGAGATCGTCGGCCTGCTGGGCCACAATGGCGCTGGCAAGACCACCATCATGAAAATGCTCACTGGTTTTCTGGAGCCCTCAGCTGGTCGTATCCGGATCAATGATCTGGAGCTGCGGGAACATTCGGCGCAACTGCGTCGCGACATGGGTTATCTGCCGGAGAACCCGCCCACCTATCCGGAAATGAGCGTCTGCGATTACCTGGACTACGCCGCCCAGCTGCGGGGTGTTCCTGCCCACGAGCGCATCGCCGCGGTTCGCGATGCCATTGCCCAGACCGAACTGGCGGACAAGGCACTGCAACCCATCAGCACCCTGTCACGCGGTTACCGGCAGCGGGTGGGCGTGGCCCAGGCCATCGTGCACAAGCCCAAGATCCTGATCCTCGACGAGCCCACCAACGGCCTTGATCCTTCCCAGATCCAGCACATGCGGGAGCTGATCCGTGGCCTGCGGGAGAAGACCACGGTCATTCTCTCGACCCACATCATGCAGGAAGTGAACGCCGTCTGTGACCGGGTGCTGATGATCCGCCACGGCGAGCTGGCGCTGGATTCGACGCTGGCCGAATTGCAGCAAAGCAACCGCATCCGCCTGCGCACCGATCTCCAGCCTGGCGCGGTGCAAACGGTGCTGGGCGCCCTGCCCACCCTGCAGCAGATCCAGCATCAGGGCATCGAGGGCGATCACCAAAGTTATGTGGTGGCCACCAAGCCCGGCAGCGACATCCACGGTGCCAGTGCCGAGATTGCCCATGCGGTGATCCAGGCCAGCGGCAAGCTGTTCGCCCTGAGCCCGGAAATCCGCGACCTGGAAACCCTGTTCCGCGAGATCAACCAAGCCGCGCCGGAGGTGGCCCATGCAGCCTGAGCGTAGCGTGTTGCGCATTGCCCGTAAGGAACTCACCCTGTTCTTCTCGTCGCCGGTGGCGTTCGTGTTCCTGGCGACCTTCCTGGCGGTCAACCTGTTCGTGTTCTTCTGGGTTGAAGCCTTCTTTTCCCGCAACATCGCCGACGTGCGTCCCCTGTTCGAGTGGATGCCGGTGTTGCTGATCTTCCTGGTGGCCGCCATCACCATGCGCCTCTGGAGCGAGGAGCGGCGTCAGGGCACCATCGAATTCCTGATGACACTCCCCGTTAGTACCCTGCAGTTCGTGCTGGGCAAGTTTCTCGCCTGCCTGTTCCTGCTGGTGCTGGCGTTGACCCTGACCCTGCCGGTGCCGATCACGGTATCGCTGATCAGTGAACTGGATTGGGGGCCGGTGTTCGGCGCCTATGTGGCCACCCTGTTTTTGGGCGCGGCCTATACCGCCATTGGCCTGTACGTCAGTGCGCGGACCGAGAGCCAGATCGTCAGTCTGATCCTGACGGTCCTGATCGGCATGGCGTTCTATCTGGTGGGCGCGGGTGTGCTGACCAGTCTGACCGGTAATGAAGTCGCCGAGATCCTGAAGAAATTCAGCACCGGTGCCCGCTTCGACTCCATCACCCGGGGCGTGATCGATGTGCGGGATATCTACTACTACCTGAGCATCGTGGGCATCTTCCTGACCCTTAACATCCTGGCCCTGGAACGCCAGCGCTGGGCCGCCGACGGCGATCGCAAGACCCACCGCCAGTGGTACGGCATTGCCGGGCTTTTCATTGCCAACTTCATCGCCGCCAATTTCTGGCTCAACCCGCTCAACAGCCTGCGGGCGGACCTGACCCGGGGCGATATGTATTCCATCAGCGAGGCGACAGAAACCTACCTGCAACAGCTGCGCGAGCCGCTGCTGATTCGCGGGTATTTCAGTGCCAAGACCCATCCGCTGCTGGCCCCGCTGGTGCCGCAGTTGCGGGATCTGATCAAGGAATACGAGGTTGCCGGCAAGGGCCAGGTGCGGGTCGAGTTCATCGATCCCCAGCAACACCCGGAGCTGGAAGACGAAGCCAACTCCAAGTACGGCATTCGCCCGGTGCCTTTCCAGGTATCCGACAAATACCAGGCCTCCCTGGTGAACTCCTATTTCAATGTGCTGATCCAGTACGGCGACCAATTTGAGGTGCTGGATTTCCGCGATCTGGTGGAAGCGAAGGAGCGTAACCAGGTGGAGCTGGACCTCAAGCTGCGCAACCCCGAGTACGACATCACCCGCAGCATCAAGAAGGTGCTCTATGGCTTCCAGAGCGGCGGCGACCTGTTCGCCACCCTCGCCCGCCCGGTGACCTTTACCGGCTACATTTCCGCCGACGAGCGCCTGCCGCAAGAGCTGGTTGAGCTCAAGGGCGTGCTGAACGAAGTGCTGGAAGAAATGGAGCAACAAGGCGGCGCCAACTTCAGCGTTGAGATCAAAGATCCACAGGCGGGCGATGGCGAACTGGCCCAGACCATTCTCGATCAGTACGGCATGCAGCCCATGTCCACCAGCCTGCTGAGCCACGACAGCTTCTATTTCTACCTGACGCTCGCCGATGCGCAGCAGATCGTGCAGGTGGCGATTCCTGAATCACTCGACAAGGACGGCCTCAAGCGCAATCTGGAAACTGGTCTCAAGCGTTTCGCCAGCGGCTTTACCAAGACCGTCGCCCTGGTCGCGCCCATACCGGACCTGCAGGCGCAAGCATTTGGCGGCGGCTTCCAGAAGTCCTTTGAGCAGTTGCAGCAGAAATTGCAGGAAAGCATGACGGTGCTGTCGACGACGCTTAAGGATGGCCAGGTTCCGGCCGAGGCGGACCTGCTGATGGTCGCCGCGCCCCAGAATCTGGACGAGAAGCAGCTGTTCGCCATCGACCAGTTCCTGATGAAAGGCGGTACGGTACTGCTCTCCACCTCGCCCTTCACCGCCGAGATGACCCGCACCTCGCTCACCGGCAAGCGCCAGAGCAGCGGCCTGGAAGCCTGGCTGGAACACCATGGCATCAAGCTGGATGATCACATGGTGATGGATCCCCAGAACGTGCGGTTCCCGGTGCCGGTCACCCGCAGCGTCGGCAGCTTCCAATTCCAGGAACTGCGCCTGCTGGATTACCCCTACTTCTCGGACGTGCGTGGCAGTGGCCTGAACCAGGACAACGCCATCACCAGCGGTCTGCCCCAGGTGACCATCAACTGGGCCTCGCCCATTCAGCTGGATGACGACAAGCAGCAAGGACGGCAGGTCATCGAGCTGCTGCGCAGTTCTCCCGGCTCCTGGCTTTCCAGCACCACGGACATCGTGCCGCGCATGACCGAAAGCGGCGGCACCGGCTACAGTCCTGACGGCGAAACCGCCAGCCGCCTGCTGGGTGTGGCGCTGGAAGGCCGCTTTGACTCCTTCTTCAAGGGCCGGCCATCGCCCCTGCTGGAGAATGAACAGGCTGAGAAGGATTCCAGCAAACGCTGGGAGCCCGAGTCCGAAAAGCCGGTGGCGACGACCGTCATCGAACGCTCCTCGGATGCGGCCCGCATTATCCTGTTCTCGTCGAGCGATTTCCTCAGCGACCAGACCCTGAGCCTCACCAGCTCGGCGGATCGCGCGGTGTATCTGAACTCCCTGCAGTTGATCCAGAACGCGGTGGACTGGTCGCTGGAGGACCGGGGCCTGCTGAGCATCCGCAGCCGCAGCAACTTCGCCAATACCCTGCCGCCGCTGAGCGCCGGGGAACAGCAGTTCTGGGAATACCTGAACTATGGGCTGGTGGTACTGGGCCTGCTGATTCTCTGGGGTGTCTACCGGCTGTTCAAGAACGCGGCTCAGAAACGCTATCTGGCCATGCTGAATCTGGGGAGGGCTTAAGATGAAAGCCAATAAGACGCAAATCCTGTCGGCCCTGCTGGTCCTGCAACTGGTGGCCGCGGTTCTACTGACTTATGACTTCGGGTCCCAGGCCCAGAGTCAGCAACAAGGGCCGTTGCTGGCCCTGGAAACCAACCAGGTTGACAAGATCCGGATCGAGGAACAAGACAAGCCCGCGCTGGAGCTGCACAAGCAGAACGGCGACTGGCAACTGCCGGGCTATCACGGCCTGGCCGCCCAGGCGGCCAAGGTGGACAGCCTGCTGAACAAGCTCCAGGAGCTGGAGCGCAACTGGCCGGTAGCCTCCACCGGCACCAGCGCCAAGCGCTTCGAAGTGACCGAGGAGAAGTACCAGCGCAAGGTCACGCTGCTGGCGGGCGACCAGGAACTGACGACGCTGTATCTCGGCAGCTCCCCCGACATGCGCAAGACCCATGTGCGCCTGAACGGTGAAGAGGACATCTATGCCTTGCCGGTGCATCTGTACGATGCGCCGGTGCAAGGTCAGGACTGGGTGGATACCAGCCTGGTGCAGGTGGACACCGCCAAGTTGGCGAAGATCGAAGGCGATGACTTCACCCTGCAGCGCACTGGCGAATTCTGGCAGCTGGATGGGCTGGGCGAGCAGGAAATCACCGATGACCAGGCGGTCCACAATCTGCTGAGCGGCTTGCGCAACTTGCGTTTCCAGGAGGTCCTGGGCACCGAGGCCAAACCTGAGTTTGGCCTGGAGCAACCGGCCCTGAGCCTGAATCTGTCCCTCAACGGCCAGGATGCACCGGTCAGCTACCAGTTCGGCAAGGCGGAGACTGGCGATCACTACGTACTCAAGAGCTCAGGCCAAGCCGTCTACTTCAAGATTCCGGCGGCGCAACTGGATCAGCTCATCAACCTGAAGCGGGCGGCCTTCGCCAAGGGCAAGCCGGAGCCGGAAACCCCAGCGGAGACGGAAGCGACGGCAACCGAGCAGGAGCAGGCAACCAGCTGACCTGCCCGCCCCCTCGAAAAACTAATTTAAAGATAAAAGTCCTGTAAACGAAAAAGCCCCTGATTTCAGGGGCTTTTTTATCACCAGCAGCGGCTGCCACTCAATCGTTACTACGTCCCCGCTTCAGCAGAAACATACCCAGAAGCCCGAGACCCAGCAGAGCCAGGGTTGCCGGTTCAGGCACCGGAATGGCACGCACCCAATCATATTCCGTTGCGGTCGGGCCCGCTGCCGGCAAGGCCGGAGCAAGCCGCGCAATCCGCTCATCGGGTAATGACTGCCCTTCGTAATCGAACAACTCGTTGAAATCGACGGCGGCTAGCAAGGGTTCGTTGAGGACGGGTGCGGAGCCAACCTCGAGTGTGGCAGTGCCGGTCTGGGCAACCGCCGTGGTCAGGTCGGGAAAGGGAATCTCGCCAAAAACGGCGGGAAGTGTGGGCTCGGATTCAACCGGATTGTCCGCCAGTTGATCGTCCGACTGGAGATTCTGAGCCTCATCCGCGCCGGCTTCTGGCTGGCTGATGACATCCGCGCATGCCGCCTGGAGATCGCAGGCCGATGCCTCGGGCAGTGCATTGGCCGCCAACGGGTTCAGCAGTGCGAAGACCGTGACCAGGGTCAGCCAGGGCTTGTGAATCAGGCGTTTTTCAAGCGGGCGGCCTTCTGTCAGACCGCCTTCAATCAGACCGACAGCCATCAGGTCGATGTTGCCGCGACGCCGAATCAAAGCGCGATAATGCATAGAGATCTCCAAGTACAGCACACACAAGGATCACGCTCGCCCTTCACGCCAGACAATCTCGGTCGCGCGGCGGGACAGAACCAACCCCATCTACTTCATCCAGGTCCGTCTGTCCTCGTTACAGTCCTCCAACCCTGGTTGATCAACAACCAGGCTGATTTTCTAAAATTCCAGCTATAAAGCTTAGCCTAAGACTGCGGGCCGGATGGCGCGGGCTGGGCTTGTGCCCCTTGCGCGCTCAGATGCTGGCGAATCTTCTCCATGTGCGGCTGAATCGCCTGGCGATCCGCTTGGGGCGCGGTTCTTACCAGATCCACCATCGCCAGGTTATCGCGCAACGCCTGCAGCACCGCCGCCTTCTGCTCTTCGGGTATGGCGGCATTCTGCTCCATGGCGGCCACTTCGGATCTCAGCGTCTCGATCTCCTGATCCCGTCCCTCAAGCTCATTGGCAAGATAAGCCTTGATGATGCGAATGGTCGCATCCGCCCATTCTTCCGGCGCCTTGAAACCATGGGGCTCCAGAATTTCGCCCGCTTCCTCATACAAGCCCGAAGCCTTTAGCGAACGCAGCATGTTGTCGGTGGACTGCAAATCACTCCAAGCATCGGGTGATTCATGGGGCTCCAGTTGCTCCCGGTGCTCCAGGGCCCAGGCCTGCAGTTCACCCTGCGATTGCAGCCATCTGTCGATCAGCCCCTCATCCAACGCGGGTGCTGCCGAGACGCTGGCGGCAAGCAGTGCCAGCCAGGCGCCATAAAACCAGTGTATCCAGTGCTTGCCATTGACACGTCTAACCATGATCGTTTCCCTTGCAGAGCGTTATCCCTCCCAGGAAGTCGGCGGCGGGAAAATGGTGGCTTCCTCGCTCATGCCCGTCCTGCCTGGCCGATAAGCCTCAAGAATCCCTCGAGGTAAACTCAATCTAAGGTAGAGAGGACGATCTTGACCATAAACCGGCACCCTGCTGGCGAGGTCTGCCATCCCACTGCCCGGCTGCACTGCAAACTGAACGATCAGATACGCTGAACGACACACTGCTCCTGGGAATTGTAGAAGCTCCCGGCTCAGGCGTAATACAGACTAACACCTATCAAGAGCAAGTGTTTCGTTCTCCTGGCGACGCACAATTTGCCACCGATCATAACAACACAATCGTACCAACCAAAACGTTGACGAAAAGCGACAGTCCATTGCAATTCAATTGCGCCTTAATATACTGTACATCCAAACAGTATTTTTAAGAAAAGGCTGCTCTTTGCCTGCCTTTTCCGATCCCTGAATAAATGCGGTGGCTATCCCATGGCGTCCTTACAACAGCTTCTCGACCAGCATCAGGTATGGCGGGCCAGGCATGGTCTGACTGCGTCCAGTGACAGCGTGCCGAGCGGTTATGCCGAGCTGGATGCCCTTCTTCCCGGTGGCGGCCTGCCCCGGGCGGCCCTGACCGAGATCCTGTGCGACCAGCCAGGCATTGGCGAGCTGCGCCTGCTTGCGCCCCTGCTGGCCCGACTTGGTCAGGAGCAGCGCTGGCAGCTTTGGGTCACCCCGCCCTGGCCACCCTACGCGCCGGCCCTGGCCCAGGCCGGTATCGCGCTGGAGCAGCAGGTGCTGGTCCAGCATGCCTCCCCCGCCGATAGTCTCTGGGCCTTTGAGCAAGGCTTGCGCAGCGGGGCCTGCAGTCTGGTACTGGGATGGCTACCGCGCCTGAACACCAGCGAGTTACGCCGCCTGCAACTGGCTGCCGCCAGCGGCGACTGCCTGGGCATTCTGTTTCGCGCCAGCCATCAGGCCAGCCAGTCGTCTCCGGCCGCCTTGCGCATTCTCCTGGAGGTACGCCAGCAGCAGGTCGGACTGGCCCTGCTCAAGCGACGCGGCGCTTGGCCGCTGCCTTGGCAAACCATGGCTCTGGGTGAGGTCGGTCCAGTCCTGCCGCCACTGGAAACCGCTTCATGAGCTGGTTGTTTGTGCATCTGCCCGGCTTTGCCCTGGAGGTACGCAGCCGCACCCTGCCCGACTCAGGGCCCCAGGTCCTGATCGAGCCGGGTGGCAGTGAGATCCTCCTGGTCAATCCAGCCGCGGCCTCCCTAGGTATTCGGCCGGGCATGTCGCTCAGCACCGCCTTCAGCCTGCAACCGGACGTGCAACTGCTGACCCGTCACCCCGCCCTGGAGCAAAGCGGCCTGCGGGATCTGGCCCAACTGCTCTATGGCTATGCCGCGCAGATCAGCCTCAAGCCGCCGCAAGGCCTCCTGTTGGAGATTGGCAGCATGTTGCGCCTGTTCCGGGGGTTGGAAAACCTCTGGCAGCAGATTGAGGAGTCGGTGCGGCAACAGGGCTTTGAGCCTTGGCTGGCCACCGCTCACACGCCCCTGGCGGCGCAGTTGCTGGCCCAGGCCGGTGGTATTGCCCCCACGCTGGATGCCACCACCTTGCAGCATCACCTGAATCAGTTGGATGTATCCCAGCTGGGTCTGCCGCCGACGATGACCGAGCCGCTGCAGCGCATGGGCATCCGTCAGCTGGCCCAGCTTCTGGAACTGCCGGCCGCGGAACTGGGGCGCCGCTTTAGCCAAGCGCTGCTCCTGCACCTGAACCGCCTGCTGGGCCGGTTGGCGGACCCACAGGAGTTTTTTACCCCGCCCCAGAGTTTTGTCCGCCGCTTGGAGTTTGTGGAGGACGTGGAAACCACGGCCGGCCTGCTGTTCCCCTTGCAGCGCCTGTTGCGGGAGCTGGCCCTGTTCCTGCAACAGCGCCAGCGGGTCACACCCTGGTTGCGATTGGCGTTGGGCCACCGCGAACGCCCGGAGACCCTGCTGGAGATCCGCAGCGTGCAACCCGAATACCGCGCGGACGAATGGTTGCAGTTGTGCCGCCTGCGGCTGGAGCGGATCCAACTGTACGCCGGCGTCCAGAGCCTGAGTCTGGCGGCCGAGGAACTGCTTCCCTTTGCGCCCCCCGCCGAGGATCTGTTTTGCCAGCAGCGGCAATTGCACCTCAACCGCCTGCAGCTGTTGAGCCGACTGCAGGCGCGCCTGGGGCCGGAGCAAGTCCTGGGGATGGCGACCCGCGCCGACCACCGCCCCGAGTCTGTCGCCATCAGTGTGCCCCCCGGCCAGGGCCAACGCTCGGCCTCCAAGGCGGAGCCAGACCGGACCGCAGCCCGCCCCCTCTGGCTACTACCCCAGCCTCAGCCCGCGCTGCCGGGCGAGTTACAACTGCTGCAGGGGCCGGAACGGATTCAGGCCGGCTGGTGGGACGATCAGGCCCCCCAGGCTATCTGCCGTGACTATTACATCGCCCGCACCCGGAACGGGAGCCTCTGCTGGGCCTTTCGCACCCCGGAGCAGGCCTGGTTTATCCACGGCTGGTTCGCCTGAGATGACTCTCCTGAAAAGAACGAAAGACCGGTAACTGGCATGGCCTACGCTGAACTACATTGCCTGAGCAACTTCAGCTTTCTTCAGGGGGCTTCACACCCCGAGGAACTGGTTCAGCAGGCCCGCAACCTGGGGTATCAGGCCCTGGCCCTGACCGATGAGTGCTCGGTGGCGGGCGTGGTGCGGGCTCATGCCGCGCTCAAGTCCAGTGACGCGCTCGACTCCGCGAAAGTTCCGCCATTCAAACTCATCATCGGCTCCGAGTTCCGCCTGGCCGACGGGCTCACCCTGGTCCTGCTCTGCCCCAACCGTCAGGCCTATGGCCAACTCAGCCGCCTGATCACCCTGGGCCGCCGCCGGGCCGACAAGGGCAGCTATCGCCTGACACTGGAAGACTTCCGTCAGGGCCTGGACGATTGCCTGCTCCTATGGAAGCCGGAAGCGGGACTTGCAAACGCCGAAGCCGTCGGACGCCAACTCAAGCACTGGTTCCCGGAGCGTCTCTGGCTGCTCCAGGAGCGCCTCCTGCTGGCCAATGAGGCCACTTATCTGACCTGGTTGGAGCATCTGGCTCAGCGCCTGTCACTGCCCCGGGTGGCCGCCGGCCATGTGCATATGCATTGCGCCGAACGCCAGCCCCTGCAGGATGTGCTGAGCGCCATCCGCCTGGGATGTCCCATTCAGCATGCCGGCCTGCAGCTGTTTCCCAACCGGGAGCGCCACTTGCGCCCGCTGGACAAGCTAAAAAAACTCTATTCCCCGGAGTTGCTGCAAGAAACCCTGAAAATTGCCGAACTTTGTCATTTTTCCCTGGATGAACTCCGTTATGAATACCCGGAAGACCTGGTTCCCAGCGGCTACACCGCGGCCCAATACCTGCGCCAGTTGACCGAGGAAGGCGTTCGCCGCCGCTATCCCGCGGGCGCACCTGTTTCGGTTTGTGAGCAGATCGAGAAGGAGCTCCGGCTGGTCGCCGAGCTGCGCTACGAGCATTACTTCCTCACTGTGCAGGACATCGTCGCCTTTGCCCGCAGCCGCAACATTCTTTGTCAGGGCCGGGGCTCCGCCGCTAATTCGGCGGTCTGCTATTGCCTGGGCATTACCGAAGTGGATCCGGCCCGGGTCAACCTCCTGCTGGAGCGCTTTATCTCCAAGGAGCGCCATGAGCCGCCGGATATCGATGTGGATTTCGAGCACGAGCGGCGTGAGGAAGTCATCCAGTATATTTATCGCCGCTATGGCCGGGAGCGCGCGGCGCTGGCCGCCACCGTCATCACCTATCGTGGCAAGAGCGCCATTCGCGACGTGGGCAAGGCTCTGGGGATGGACCTGGAACAGTTGGAATACCTGATCGCCAACCTGGACTGGCGGGATGGCAAGGATGTCTGGCTGGAGCAGTTACGCCAGTTGGGACTCCAGGACCAGCGTGGCCTTGGCCGCCACTTTGCCCGCTTGGTGCGGGAAATCATCGGCTTTCCCCGTCATCTGTCGCAGCACGTGGGCGGCTTTGTCATCGCCAGCCGGGACTTATCCGAGCTGGTGCCCATCGAGAACGCCGCCATGCCCGAGCGCACGGTGATCCAGTGGGACAAGGACGATCTGGAATCCTTGCGGCTGCTCAAGGTGGATGTGCTGGCGCTAGGTATGCTGAGTGCCATTCGTCGTGCGCTGGAGCTGGTCAGCGCCGACCGCAAGCAACCCATGGATCTCAGCCGGATCCCGCCGGAAGATCCCGCCACCTATGCCATGCTGCAGCGCGGCGACAGTGTCGGCGTGTTCCAGGTGGAATCCCGCGCCCAGATCAACATGCTGCCCCGCCTGCGGCCGAAATGCTTCTACGATCTGGTGATCCAGGTGGCCATCGTGCGGCCCGGGCCTATCCAGGGCGACATGGTGCATCCCTACCTGCGCCGGCGCCAGGACCTGGAACCGGTGGAGTATCCGAGCCTCGCCGTGCGTGGCGTGCTGGAACGAACCCTCGGCGTACCATTGTTTCAGGAACAGGTGATCGAGCTGGCCATGGTGGCCGCCGGCTTCTCCGGTGGCGAGGCCGATGCTTTACGTCGGGCCATGGCCGCCTGGAAGCGCTCCGGCCAGTTGGAGGGATTTCACGCCAAGCTCATCCAGGGCATGCTGGCGCGCGGCTACAGCCTGGAGTTCGGTGAGCGCCTGTGGCGGGAAATCAGCGGTTTTGGCGAATACGGCTTTCCCGAGTCCCACGCCGCCAGCTTTGCCCTGCTGGTCTATAGCTCCGCCTGGCTCAAATGCCATGAGCCGGCCGCCTTCTACTGTGCCCTGCTCAACAGCCAGCCCATGGGCTTTTATTCACCCTCGCAGCTGATCCAGGACGCCCGGCGCCATCAGGTCGAGGTGTTGCCGGTGGATATCAACGCCAGCAGTTGGGACCACAGCCTCGATGGGCAGCGCCGCAATGCCCAGGACCAGCCCGCCCTGCGCCTGGGTTTGCGCCTGGTGAAAGGTCTGCGGCGGGAAGCCGCGCAACAGTTGCTCGAAGCACGTCCCACCGACGGCTATCGCAGCTTGCCCGAGGTGCGCCAACGCGCCGGCCTGCGGGCCGCGGATCTGGAGGTCCTGGCCTCGGCCGGGGCACTACGCGCCGTTGCCGCCCATCGTTATCAGGCACGTTGGGAAATCCTGGGGGTCGAGGAGCCACGCCCGCTGTTTTCAACAGCGCCAGACTCCAACGATCTGGAAGCAAGCATGACCTCCCCGCCCCTGGCGCCGCCCAGCGAGGGCGAGACCATTCTGGAAGATTACCAAAGTCTGGGTCTGAGTCTGGAACGCCATCCCCTGTGTCTGCTGCGTGAGCAAGGCCTGCTAAACGGCTGCCTGAATGCCGAGGCACTGACGCGGGTCGCGCCCAATACACCGGTTACGGTGGCGGGCCTGGTGGTTATGCGGCAACGGCCGGGCACCGCCTCGGGCGTGACCTTCGTGACCCTGGAAGACGAAACCGGCACCATCAACCTGGTGGTCTGGCTCAACACCGCGCGCGCTCAGCGCAAGCCGTTGCTGACGGCTCGGCTTTTGAAGGTGAAGGGAATTCTGGAACGGGAGGGAGACATCATTCACGTGGTGGCGGGCAAGCTGATCGACCTCAGCCCGCACCTGCAGGCATTACGGATCCCGTCGCGGGATTTTCACTAGCCCATCGCGGGATTGTTACGAGAAAGCCGCCCGCCAGCCAGAAGCAGGCATCAGGACACCTGCCGCTCAACCCGGTTACGGCCGGCTTCCTTGGCGGCATACAAAAGCGTATCCGCAATTTTCAGCAACTCGTCGCGACCATCCCGTGTGACGGGAATATGACCGGCCACGCCGATACTGACCGTCATTCCCAGTGTCCGCTCGCCATCGCAGACCGGCGTGATGGCGAACTGCTGGTGAATCTTCATGGCAACCTTGTGGCCGCCTTCCAGGTCGGTGTTGGGCAGTACCAGCACGAACTCCTCGCCACCGTAACGGGCCGCGATATCCGGCGGCCGCCGGATCGACGAGGCAATGATCTCGCCCGCCTTGACCAGACAAAAATCGCCAAACTGGTGCCCGTACCGGTCATTGATCTGCTTGAAGTGATCCACGTCGATCATGAGCACGCACAGGGGCGACTGTTCCCGGAACGCCCGCACATATTCGCGGGTATAAATATCGTCGAAGTGACGCCGGTTATAGAGCTTGGTCAGGCCATCGGTGATGCTGACTTCCTGCAGGCGCTGATTGGCCAGCTCCAGTTCCTCGGTCCGCTCCCGCACCTTGCGGTCCAGGTCCTCATTCATCTCGATCTGCACCGCCAGCACCTGTTTCTGGGCCCTCATGCGCAGTTCCTTCTCCTCGTTCAGCTTGTCGGCGAAGGCCATGGACAACAGGGCCAGCTCAATGGCCGAGCCAATGGCCAGCGCCTGGCGCGAGAAGGCAGTGGACTCCACGGCACTGGAAATATCCAGCAGGTACGCGAAGATGAACACCAGATAGACGCCCCAGGCCAGGGTAAAGATCCGCCCCGACTGCACGCCCCGCATCCAGTACTTGGCCCCCAGATAGAAGCCCAGAATCACCCCGCCGAAGGAGGCTATATGGAGAACCTTCAGGACCAGCAAATACGGCAGGAAGAAGGAGCCCAGCAACAGGGTGCCAAAAATTGCCAGCAAGGCACTGGATACCAAATAGTCAGCCCGGTCACCTACCCGTTTCAACTCAATGAAGTTGATCACAAAGGCAACTGCCGTAAAGGGCACCAGCCCCGTCAGAAAAATAACCGCTTGGTTGTTAAAGCCAGCCCAATCCGGCCAGCCCCACTGAAAGCCCAGACCAAACAAGGCGAACTGCAACATGCCCGTGGCGGCCACATAGGCCAGATAAAGGGCATACACCTGATTGCGTACCACAAACAGGATAAACCCGTTATAAACCAGCATGATGGCAATGACGCCAAAGTAGGCGCCGACCCACAGCGTGAAATACCGCTCGTCCTCCGCCACCTGACTGCGAGCCACCACATCGAGCGGCACCTGCATCGGACCGCCCGACTGGAGCCGCACATAAACATCCAGGGCGCCCTCTGGGCTGGTCAGCCCAGAGCGAGGTGAGCCGAGTGGAAACAGAAAGGTTCTGTGGTCGACCGGACGGACATCAAAAGGCCGCGCATCGCCCCCTTGGAAGGATGCAATGACATCGCCTTCTTGCAGGTAATAGATGTCCAGGTAGTCGTAATGGGGGTAGTCGAGACGAATATAGCTGGGCTCCTCCAATTCTGGGGCGCCCTCTAACCGCACCCGCAGTCAGAGCGCCTCGGGAAATTGGCCAAAGCTCATTTTGCCTTCGGGGTTGTCCTGCCAGCCCGCGTCATCCAGTGCCATCACCCCGGCCAGATCCAGCCCAACCGGGGCCTGTCGGAACTGGACGTGGGGCAGCAGATCGATCCGCTGCTCCAGCGTTGCCAGATCAACCGGCACCAGCGCCTGCGCCGGCAGGGCCAGCAATGTCGACAACATCAGAGTCAGCAGGAGGATTGCAGAGCGTATAGCATGCCTGTGCCTGGCATTAGATTGGCTCATCGGAAACGTCACACTCCACACAACATCGTCGACCCGTCGCCTACAGGACCCTTCTGCTCGCCGTCTCCGAGGCATGGAACACAGACAACCTAGTCATGGGCGGAACATGGAATGGAAAAAGCAGTTCTTACTTCAAGCGTAGACGAGCAGGCCGTAACGTCAACGCGGGCCAGCGCCAACAATTCCCGCCGTTTGAAGCCAGGCTGCGCAGACATTACTTTTCTTGAAGCATCCACACGGCCTTAAACGTCTGGCCGTGAGCGGTCCAGCTAATCCTGAAGCCCGTCAAACACACCGACGTCCCCACGGGAGAGAACAAAACATGACAAAAATCTGGGTTCATCGCGCCGCCGGCATCCTGGCTCCATTCGTCCTCAGTGGCCTGCTTGGCTATACGGCGACGGCGCAATCCCAGAACGATGCGCCCCAGAACGATGCGGCCCAGAACGACGCAGCCCAGAACCAAGGCCGCGCTAATAACGCAAACCAAGCTTCTAGCGAAGGTGCCTCCCAGGTGGAATGGCTGGAGTATGACCGGGCCGATATCGACGTTATCGACGACGGCATTGCCTTTGGCCCCGCACCCAACCTGGTGCTGGAGTCGGACGAACTGGAAGGCGCCCGCATCCTCTATGGCAATCCGCTGACGATCAAATACAAGGATGGAAGCGCCCTCACCCTGGCGCGTTATGACCGCGAAGCGATCGAACAGGAATTCGGGCAGGCCCTGCCTTCAGGGAATGAAGGCGACCAGACGCTACGCGTCGCGGATATTCCAGCACTTATGCTGAATCCGAGCGCGACCGAAGGTCAGGCCGGACAGCAGCATGCAGAGCTGGTCAAACGCCTGCAGCAAGCCGGTGAGCGCCTGTTGCGTCCCATGGGACAGGACGTCAAGCGCTTCGTCGCCCAGCAGAATTCGAAGCAGCTCTGGTTCGTTCTCGGCTACCGGGAGAACATCGCCTTCGTGACCCATGACCAACAGCCTGATCAGTATGTGATGATCCGCAGTCAGAACATGTCACGCAGCGACTTTCTCGGCCGGGTGGTGAAGGGCTCGCTGCAACCGCAAGGTTCAGAATGGGAATCCGAAGACCGGGACATTCCCCAGCAGCACACCATTCCGCTGCCGAAATAATTCGCTTCGATCAGGATTCAGAAAGAAAGACAGGATTCAGAAAGACAGCATTCAGGAAACCAGGGCTCCGCTGCGGGAGCACCCAGTCTGCCAAGGAGGCACTTACATGGAACCACAAGCCGCAATGAATGGCTGGAGCATGCTGACGGTCCTGCTCTGGGCCATCGTCATCATCGTGCCCTTCTGGAAAATCAGCATCAAGGCAGGGTATTCAGGGTGGTTTGCACTGCTGATGGTGGTCCCGATCGTCAACGTGATCTATCTCTATTTCCTGGCCTTCTCCCATTGGCCTTCAGGTCGGGACGAACGCTAGTGGACCGCAGCCTGATCCACTAGCGCAGCAGCGAACCGCAGGAGCGGCTCACTCGGCGTCGTCTTCAATGGGCTTACCTTCGGGTGACACCAGATACCACTCGGCGCCATGACTTTCCAGGTCCTGCCCGGCCAGGGTCAGGCCACTGGCGTCCTTCTGGAAGTAATACAGGGGCCAACCACCGTAAGTCGCCTGGGTGCCCCCACCCGGATGCTGCACCTGTCCCACCAGATCCTGATTCACGCCATCCCGTGTCTCTACGTCTCCTTTCACGATCATGGGTGGCCAATCCGCTACACAGGCATCCACACAGGTCGCTCGGCTGGGGTTGTTGGAATCCGCCTTGAACATGTACAGGGCACGCCCGTTGCTGTCGACGATATAGGTCCCAAAGGTATCGTTGTCGCGCACTTCCAGCCGGTCCGGCTCGGTCGACAGCGATTGCGACATGTCCATACCGGCCTGCTGTTCGTCGACGGAGAGTTTCGTGCCGGCATCGGTGGTTGTGCTGCGCGAGGCGATTTCCCGGTCATCGCTGGTGGTGCGGGCTTCGGTCCCGGTATCCATGCCGCGGTAGCCACTGGAATCCGCGCTGGCGTCGGCCCCCGTCTCGGCCCCGACGTCGCTTTCGGCGCGACTGCCCGAGCCGGTATTGTCCCCCGTGGTTGAGGTGCCGGGATCATCCGCGGGCTGGTTGCAGCCGGCCAGGCATCCCATCAACAACAGTGAAAACAGCGGTTTCTTGGCGACTACTAGTTTCTTGGACACTAATAGTTTCTTGGACACTAATAGGTACATGTACTCCTCCTGTCTCCTTCACCTGATCCTGCCCGCGTGGCAACGACCTGCCTGCTGCCCGTCTGACTCCCTGCAGGACACTTCTTGTTTGTCATGAAGAAAGTAAACAGCTACAGGAAGCAGTTAGAAACCGCTAACTGTAGCCACGCGCATCTAGAAAAATGCGAAACCGCTGCGTTTCCGTAGCACAAATTCCGGCGCCGGATTGCCCCCAAACCCTACGAATCTTTCATCATTCCGACAGGTTCGATTGGCTATACTTTCGGCGAATTTTTGCTACGGGGAGCGTTTTGCTGCTGCGTCTTCGGTCATGGGCTTAAGGGATTACGCACGCTGTCCAGGGTCATCGCCTGCAAACCTTCCCGTCATTCCAGCCCGCCTCTCTGGAGATGTTCATGAACAACCCCATGTCTCAGCGAACGCGCATCCTGCTTTACGTTGCCCTCGCCTTCACTCTGGTCGTCGCCACCCTGGGTGGTCTCTATGCCACCGGCGTGATCAATTTCGGCACCGACAAGAATCCCTCGATCTATCAAGAGCTCAAGTCCGACGAGCTGTTCGAGGTGAAGCATGCGCAGCTGGACCAGGTCAGCGGCTTTGTGGTGGTTGGCGACTACAGCAACTACCTCAACAATAAAGTCACCGTCTTCATCAAGGCCGATCAGCCTCTGGCCGCCCTGCAGGCCAAGGTTGCCGAGGGTGACGCCAACGCACCCGGCGTGACGGCAGACGGCGCCACCGTTTATGTGTTCCCCGATGTCCAGGTCCAGGCCCTGCGCCACTACGAGCAGCTGTACCTGTTCAACCACGATCGCTTTGAAGCCAACCAGATCGACTATCGCATCACCAGCTCGCTGGACGGCATTGAAGCAGTTCTGGGCGTTGAACAGGCGCCGGTCAAATTGGTCCGTGAAACCTCCGCCTCCGAAACCCGCCAGACCCTGATCAGCGTCTTCGGCGTGCTGATCCCGCTCCTTTTGATCGGCGTGCTGGTTTACTTCCTGATGCGCGGCAACCTGACCCAGGGCAAGACCCAGGTGACCCTGCCGAAAGATATCGAAGGCGATATGGATGACCTGATCGGCATGGACGACATCAAGAAGGAAGTTCTGCAACTGGAAGACATGATCTCCAACCGTGAGCTCTATGCCAGCTACGGCGTCAACAAGTCGTTCAACGTGATGATGAGTGGTCCGGCGGGAACCGGTAAGACCAAGCTGGCCAGCTACTTGGCCAAGCGCCTGGATGTGCCCCTGATCTACGCCAGCGCCTCCTCCCTGGAAACCGGCTATGTGGGCGGTGGTCCGCGCAGCCTGAAGGCCCTGTACAAGAAGGCCAGCCAGTTCGAACGCGCCATCATCTTCCTGGATGAAGCGGAAACCCTGATGTCCAACCGGAACCGCGACGTCAAGCGCAGCCGCTACGAGGACGACAGCATCACCACCTTGCTGTCGCTGCTGGACGGGGTTGATCGTAAGAAGGACGCCGACGTGATCTGGATCGTGGCCTCCAACTTCGACGACCATAACATGCCCATGGACGAGGCGATGCTGCGTCGCTTCCAGCTCAAGATCAACTTCCGCATGCCCAACCACGAGGAGCGGCGCGCCATCCTGAAGAAGCTGCTGAGTCAGCGGGCACGCGACAAGCGTTCCTTTGACGTGGATCTCGACCACATTGCCGGCATCACCACCCGCATGAGCCCGGCCCTGCTGGAAACCCTGGTGGACCGCGCCAGCCTGATCGCCATCCAAGATGGCACCAAGATCACCCAGGACGTGCTGTTGCGGGCCTTTGAACGGGTCGCGGTGGGCATGACCGACCGTGCCACCACCGGTCCCTTGGAAGAGAAGCGTCGCCTGGTGGCGATTCACGAGGCCGGCCACTTCCTCATGCAGGTGCATGACGCCTACAAGAAGAACGGCCTGTCCGCCAAGAACCTGCGCGATCACCTGAACGTGATCAAGATCTCCACCGAATCCGTGTCGAAGATGGGCGCACTGGGCTTCGTGCTCACCAAGCACGAGGAAGTGCCGCTCAACACATTGGCCGAGTTCGAAGCGCGGGTGCGTCACCTGTTCGGCGGCGCCGCCAACGAGGAGCTATTCTTCGGCCGCACCGGCACCACCAGCGGTGCTCACAACGATTTCGAGCAGGCCACCAAGCTCATGCACCACATGGTCAATGAGATGAGCTTCTACAACAACGCCAAGGTCAATTACTCCCTGCTCGCCCGCCTCGGGATCGAGCCCGGCCGGGAAATGCTGCAGCGGGTAGAAGCCCTATCGGAGCGCCTGTACAACGAGACGCGTAGCGTGCTGACCCACTACAAGGAGTTGAGCCAGCAGATCGCCGACGAGCTGATGCAGAAGTACGTGCTCCAGTTGGACGAGATCCTGCCCATGGTGGAGCAGTACCTGGAAGAGAAAGAACTGCCGCTGTACCTGGAAGATCAGGCGGAAGTCGGTATCGGCAGCATGCCTGCCGCCGCCTGCGCCGCCTACAGCTCCAGCACCACCTGATCGGCAACAGCGGATCTGTGTGAAAAATCTTCAAGGCCGCTTTCAAGCGGCCTTTTTCATAGCTGACGAAAAGGAGGTCTCCTTGCCGGAAGGCGACATTTTTATATTTTTTACATTCTGATCAAAACGTGAACTGGCTCACCAACTAGACTCCAACCATCAGGTCATAAAAATCACAACGGCGGGCGCACCTCAAAGATTCCTGCTTGCGCCTCAAAGAGACCTACAACGGAAGACAAAGGCTCGATCACCAAAATTGGGAGAAATCCGCAGTGAGCTATCTGACCATTCGTCTACCGGACGACCAAATCAAGCGTCTCAAGCAACTTGCCGCCCAGCGTCACGTCAGCATGAGCATGCTGTTTGAACAGATCTCAGCCCAAGTGCTGAGTGAACTCCCCGACGATCCAGCCTCTGCCAGCGTCGTGACCAAGTCCGTTGGCGGCGCGACCGGCACGGTCAAAGCGCTGCCCTTGCGACAACGCTGATGCCGGCTTAACGCGGAAACGGCTGGCGCTCCTCGAAGCCTTCCAGTTCAATCTGAATCGTAATGTGATCGATCCCAAAGCGCTCGTGCAGCATGTCGCGCAGCTCCTTCAACAGGCGCTGATGCTGGCTGAGGTCCTCCACCGTCACATGGGCGGCCAGTGCATGCAGTCCACTGGTGATGGTCCAGACGTGCAGGCTGTGCACTGATAGCACACCGGTGTGTGCAATCATGCTGTCGCGCACCTGATCCACATTGATGCCGCCAGGCGCATGCTCCATGAGAACGGCGACCGCTTCCCGCAACAGATTCCAGGAGGCAATGATGATCAAAATGGCGATCACTACGGAAATCAACGTATCCGCCCAGATCCAGCCGTAGGCCCACACAAGCAGGCCGGCGGTGATGGCACCCACACTCCCCAGGGCATCGGACAGCACATGCAGCCAGGCTCCACGGATATTCAGACTCTCCGCCCGCCCGCCATGCAGAATCCAGAGCCCGAGCAGGTTCATCAGTAAACCGCCGAGGGCGATCCAGATCATCAGGCCGCCCTGCACGGGCTGCGGCGCCTGTAAGCGCTCAATGGCTTCCAGCACAATCAGGACGGCCACTACCCCCAGCGTTGCGGCATTGACCAGCGCCGCCAGAATTTCCATGCGGTAGTAACCAAAGGTGCGCTGTGCCGTCGGTGGACGCTCGGCAATCCAGAGCGCGGCCAAACTCAAGGCGAGTGCCGCCACATCCGACAGCATGTGGCCCGCATCGGCCAGCAATGCCAGCGAGTTGGACAAAAGCCCCCCGATGACTTCCGCGATCATGTAGCTCGCGGCCAGCACCAGTGTCAGCAACAGGCGCTTTTTATTACGCTGCCGCTCGCCATGTCCATGCCCCTGTGCGTGGCCATGGCCGTGTGCATGTCCGTGGGAATGGCTGTGCCCGTGGCCGTGATGATGTCCAGCGCCCATCTTACTCCTCAGCCGATCAAGGATCGGAATCACCGGTTCTGCCTTGATTATGGGCCGAAGTCATTGGGCCAGCCAAACGAGGCCTGGGTAAAAATCGCGGCCCGGTTGTAAAAATTGCCGGGAGCGATCCAGGCAATACCCCATCAACCCGCTGCGGGCGCGGCTTTAGGGCCTGGCACAGGATTCGCTTCTGTTACTTCGCACCTGGGACGGCCGGGATGCGGACGACGCGCACGTCCTATCAATACCATGTCGACGTCAACTCTGTTGATCCACAGACCGCGTGCATGCGGCCGACTCTTTTTATTCCGTCGACAGTACATTTAATGCGTCGGTACAGAATCCCGGTCCAACGGCCGCACACCGGCTGGCTGAACAACGTTAGAAAGAGAAGGAGCTTTTGGATGAAACTGAAGAAGATCTCCGAACAGGTCATGGTTATCACCGGCGCCACCAGTGGTATCGGACTCGCGACTGCGCGCAAGGCAGCCCAGCAGGGCGCCAAGCTAGTAGTGGTCGCGCGCAATGAAGGCGCCTTGAAGCCGCTGGTCGAAGAACTGCACCAGGGCGGCCACGAAGCCATCTACGTCGTTGCGGACGTCGGTAACGAAAAGGATGTGAAGAAAATCGCCAAAGCCGCCACTGATCAATTTGGTCACGTGGATACCTGGATCAACAACGCCGGCGTTTCCATTTTCGGGCGCCTGGAAGAGGTCACGGAGGAGGACAGCCGGCGCCTGTTCGACACCAACTTCTGGGGCATCGTGCACGGCTCGCTTGCCGCCGCGCGGCTGATGAAAGGTCGCGGCGGCGCCATCATCAACCTGGGCAGCGAAGTCTCCGACACCGCCATTCCGTTGCAGGGGATGTATTCCGCCTCCAAACATGCGGTCAAGGGCTTCACTGATGCCCTGCGCATGGAACTGGAAGAGGAAGGTGCGCAAATCTCCGTCACCCTGATCAAGCCGGGGTCCATCGACACCATGTACGTGGAGCATGCCAAGAACTACATGGAGACGGAGCCCACGCTGCCGCCGCCCGTCTACAGCCCTGAAGTAGTGGCGGACGCCATTCTCTATGCCGCCGAACATCAGCGCCGCGACATCTATGTGGGCGCCGCCGCACGGGTCTTCTCCGCGGGCTCCTATTACATGCCGCGGATCGTCGACAAGTTCATGGAACGCTTCATGTTCC
Source organism: Pseudomonadota bacterium (assembly GCA_023430625.1). GTDB lineage: Bacteria > Pseudomonadota > Gammaproteobacteria > Pseudomonadales > Oleiphilaceae > JAEZAA01. The sequence continues at coordinate 13,529 of JAEZAA010000299.1, read as the reverse complement.
AGATGATGACCACGGACAAGCCCACGGAAAACAACCGCAAGAATGCGCTGCACACGCCAATGGAAGATCTCAAGGAAAGCCACGGCCAGGGCATGGTATTCAACTCCAGCCTCTATACCCTGGCGTCCACGACCCTGAGCACGGCAGGCAGCGTCCTGACCAACATCTGGGGCCGTCGTCCTGCCCTGCTGAAGTAAGAAACAAAAGTAAGAAGCAACAACGCCGTGCCACCAGATCCTGGCGGCACGGCGCTCTCTCAACTCATTTGTGCCCGCCCAACCGCCACATTGAACGAACAAACCATCTAGAACTCTGCTGATTCGCCCTAGAATGGACGCAACTGAACAGCGCGACTGTCGACCCCCAACACGCCAATCATAGCCCCCACCACATTCTCGGCCTTGCGCAACTGACCGCCGGTGTGAACACAGCCGGACAGCAGCGCCTGCCGTTTTCGCACCCTCACCTGCAACGGAAGTGTCGCCAGGTCCCGGGTCAGCGCCAGCATAAAACCCGCCTGGGCGCTGAGCTGCTCGCCATCAGGTACCAGGTCATTGCCGAAGGCATAGGCCTCGGCCAACTCATCGCACACCACGACACTGCTCTCCACTGACGCGATCCCTACTGTGTCGCGCGCCAGCTGCCGTGCAAACTCCGTCGCCCGGGCATGACCGACCCGCCCCACGATCCGCGCCACGTCATTGCACACATCCACATCCAGCGGCTGGTCCACGGTGTAGCGGTTCAACTGGTATTTGAGGCGAATCACCGCGCGGGTGTTTAGATCACGCAGGGTCTGTGCCAGGGGATGACGTTTCTGCAAGGACAGGCCATGGCGTTCCAGCGTCATCCGATCCTCAACCCGCGTCACCTCATCAGCCTGCTGCGCAATCTCACAGGCGAGCTGGCGGAGCGCCGGGTGATCCACGCTGCCCTCTAATCGGGCACAGCCGTTATGCACCTGCACCCGAAGGGCGAACCGGTTCAGCAGGGGATTCAGCTGCAACAAGGTTTCCAGGCGCGCCTGTGCAGCAATATCACGGGCGACTTGACTTTCATTGGCGCAATGGCGGCACATGTCTCTGGACCTCGCTCCACGAGCATTCGAATAAGGCGATCGAATTCGGGCCCGCAGGAGACGGCAAACCGCACCTGCGCTGGCTCAAGATGCTAGGACAGACTTATGCAGTTTTTGCGCCAGGGATTCGATGAGCAAGAGCAGCGGCAACTTCTGCTTCAATGCCGAAAGTTGGCGCCGCTGGGAGAGGTCGAAGACTGATGGATAGGCGGAAGGAATTGCAGTTGTCTGGCAAATTTTACAGGCACCGGGGTCAAATAATCCGCCACGGCGTTACCGGGAATGGCATCGAGATATCAGTCTCTATCCATCCCTACCCATACCTGCATCGATGTGCGTCGCACCTGTCAGTGCTGGCACTGTTCGTATTCATTTAGGCGGTTATACAGTGTTTTCAGGCTGATTCCCAACTCATCGGCGGTCTTTTGCTTCTCGCCCTGGTTCTTCTCCAGGGTGGCCAGGATCAGGGATTTTTCCGCCTCGCCAATGGAATGCCCCACCCGCACCTTGATGTAACCGTCGGCACTCTCGGTCTCCATGCCCTCGCCCAGCAACAGGAGATCCTCTGCCTCGATCACCTCATCACAGAGAATGTGCGCGCGCTCGATGACATTCTTCAGTTCCCGCACGTTCCCCGGCCAATGGTATTCGCACAGGCGACGCCGGGCGGCTTCGCTGAGACTCTTGTTGATCCCGTGAAGGCCATTGGCGGATTCCACGAAATAATCCGCCAGCAGTTCCACATCGCCATCCCGATCCCGCAGCGGCGGAATCGACACCGGAAACTGGGCAATCCGGTAATAAAGGTCTTCACGCAAAGTGCCGGCGCGAATCGCGCTCATGGGGTCGCGGTTGGTGGCCGCAATGACGCGGACATCCACCGACAGATCCTGTTCCCCGCCAACCCGGGCAAAGCGGCCGTACTCCAGGGCTCGCAGCAGCTTGACCTGAAGCTCCACCGGCATTTCGGTGATTTCATCCAGAAACAGCGTACCACCGTCGGCCCGCTCAAAGATCCCCCGATGCTGGCGACTGGCGTTGGTAAAGCTGCCCTTCTCATGGCCGAACAGCTCGCTCTCCATCAGGTCCTGCAGAATGGCGCCGCAGTTGACCGCCACGAAAGGGCGATCCCGACGGGTGCTGAGGTTGTGGATCGACTGGGCGAGCAGCTCCTTTCCGGTACCGCTCTCCCCAATCAGCAACACCGTGGCCGGCGTGGGAGCCACCTTGCGCACCAGCCGATACAGTTTGGACATGGCCTGGGAGCGGCCGCGCAAGCCGCATAGACCGCCGCCCACGTCCGGCGCCTTGCCCAGGTCCATGGTGACATCCATGGCCAGATCCCGCGCCACTTCCACGAGAATGGCGGCCAATTCCTCCGAACTGTAGGCCCGGGCTTCCCGCTCCCCAGCACCAACCCTCAGTGCAGTAATGAGGGCTTCCTCATGCTCCTTTTCAGCCAGCAACAGAACTTCGGCGTTATGGGCAAACCGTGCGTCCTGCAACAGCACGAGTCCGTCGCCATCCGGCAGCATGGGCCTGATCAAGGCGACATCCGGCTGCTGCCGACGAATTTCTTCTCGGGCTTCGGCCAGCGTTTTCGTCACGGAAAAGCTGTAGCCCTGAGACACAAACATCCTTTGCAAGTGGTTTAACTTCCCCAATTCCTGAGCCACCACCAGAGCATGCGGCATAAAACGCTCTCCTAAAAACGGGCCAGAGCCCCTCGACAATCATGAACGGGCAACGGCATACATCGATGTGCCGGCGAACGGCACAGTCAATCTGCCCGTGGATCAAACATGATCACGTGCCAGCGGCATAGCACTATTATATGGTTGCGCAGCAGACTTGCTGAGGCACCGGAGAGAGAATGTCGAGGCGCCCTCGATGAGGAGGCCTGATGTGGAAATGCGGGGTCGGGGTGTCAGTTAAATCCCAGGCTGATCAACCTTCCCCTCTTGCTAACGCCTGTCGCGTTCGCTGTCGTGCAGAACGCGCATCAATAGAACCATGCTTCATCGAATTAATCCTCCCTGATGTCCTTACTCATCTGCAGTCTGGCCTTCCAAACTGACAATTGAAGCGTTTGTTTTCGCAGCCGTTTAGTCCACGGGTCGTCTGAGCGAACGGCAGCAGGAGTCGTGCCAAGCGCCCAGCCTCGTGCAGTCGACTTCCACCGATCCTTGCCATCAGCAGTAAACCCCTGGTAATAAAAGCTTATTGCGCAACGAGCCGGTTATTCACGCACGCCGATTGCCCACTAAAACCGGACAGTTCGACCCGTTTCGCAAAAATTACAGCCCCCACCCGCAAAAATTACAGCATCCGGGATGGGGAGTGAACTTGAGTTCATGTTCACATATCTCAACAATAGTTGTAATGTAAGTGAGCGTTCAATCATAGAAACGGCAGTGACGCCCGGTTACTCTATGAGAGCGCTCGCCCCATTGCGTCAAGGAAGGAAGGCTATAGACGCAACCGATTCAGGATGATTCGTGGAGCCATACAATGATTACGACGGGATCAGTTTCCAAATGGATGCTGGCCAGCTTCGGTGGCCTGGCATTGAGCTACAACGTTTTACAAGTACCCGACGCACCGCCTCTGGTGGGACCGCCAGAGTTTGCACTACCGCCGACGGTCTCCTTTGAACCCTCCCACACGGATACTTCCGTTGGATCCCTGCCGATACTGCAGGAACGTACGTCGCAGTGGCTGTATAACCGCGACGGTTCCATTCTGAATGAGCAGGAACAGGACCTCTTTGGACGAATGAACGCGCGGCGGGGCGAACCCCTCATGACCCAGGAGGAGTTCCTCCAGGTCATCAACACGCCCAGCGCCATCATGCCCATGACGGGCACGGTCGCCGCCCCTGACCTGCCGGCGGACCGACTGGACGAGATCGAGGAAGTGGTTCAGTTCAACCGGGGCAAACTCGAAACCATGTTCCCGGGCGATGAAATGTACATCTTCAGCCAGCGCCTGGGTTATACCCTCGTCATGGTGGTGGACCAGGTTGAAGATCACCAGGATGGCAGCATGACCTGGCACGGCCACATCAAGGATCTCCCCCCGGTCTATCGCGTTTCCTTTACCCAGGGACCGCAGTTCACCCTGGCGGATATCCTGACACCTCAGGGACATTTCCGCATGGAAGCCCGTGGCGACTATGGCTGGATCAGCCAAGGGCCACAACTGCCTCCCGAACAATTCAAAATGGCCAGCCATACCGGCTACTCCGGCCGCAGCCTGAACTAACCGATCCGGCTTATTAGCCGATCATTCAAGGCCTGCCTGAACCCGATCTCACCCTTGCTCCTTCCCGGAGCGAGGGAGAGGTCCGACCTCCTTTTCATCTCTGCGACATCGGTCACGCCATACCCTCTAAGACTTACATGGCGAACTGACCACTTACCTGCAATCCTTTTACGTGCCAAGCCTCACTCCGCAAGCCTTACACCAGAAAGGATTAGGCTATGAATACCTATAGTAAGTGTTTTCTAGCACTGAAAATGCTGCAGACCGGCACATTGCTGCTAAACTGAAACAGACTTCACCAATCAATATCCGGCCCGCATCGGCCATATGACTGGACCATCCACCGCGAATGAGCTCCGTACTCAATTTAGTGATTAGCCCGGCCCTCAATTTGATGAAGCGCCTGCGCTATTCCTATAAGTTTATGCTGATCTCCGCGTTCTTCGCCGTGCCCCTGATGGTGTCCGTCGTCCAACTGGTCTTCGAGCTGCGTGCGAACATCGAGGAAGCAGATCAACAACGCCTGGCGGTGGTGAGACTCCAGGAAATCAACCAGTTGCTGCGAAGCGAAGAGAATCTTCGCGACCTCGGCGTGCTTCAGTTCCTGCTCAACGACAACTCCCTGACCCAACGCTTCAATGATGAGAAGCTGCAGGTTCTGAAGTATCTTCAAACCCTGATTCAGCAGTCGGAAGCCTCTGGCTCGCAGAAGGCCGCGCTGTTCAACCTCCAGCAACAGACCGCCGACTTTCAGATCATGCCTGGCATGGAGGCGGTGCGGATCCGCGTCCTGTTCGACAACGCCCAACGTTTCGTTGAGCAGGCCCATGACTACCGCCGCACCATCCTCAACCAGTCCGGCTTGCTATCGGGTGAACATCCGGAGATTTTTGCGCTCCTGGATCTGGTCTCCAACGACTTGCCCAATGTGCTGGAAGCCATGGGCGAAGTCCGGGTCTTCGGCGTCTATTATCTCCACGTCAATTACCTGGACTCCGGCGGTATCGAAGCCACCGACATGCTCTACCAAAGTCTTGACCAGTCCCTGCACAATCTGACCCGAAAGCTGGACAGCCTGCGCCAGGAATACCCACACCTGCAGCCCCTGCTTGCCCCCGAGGTCCTGACCCAACCCATCGGCGTTGCCCGTGACGAGCTCGACAGCGCCTTGATCCAGGCGTTCACCCTGGATAAGGAATGGCTCCTGTTTGAGCAGCGTCTGAATAGTCAGATCAGCCAGCTCTATCAGGCCGTTGATCAGGTTCTGCAGCACATCGACCTTCAGCTAATCGACCTGCGCGAACAGGAATCCCGCCGCCTTGCCCTGTTCCTGACCGCACTCGGCCTGATGATCCTGCTGTTTCTGGTGCTGTTTTACGTGCTCTATCGCAATCTCCATGAAACCATCGTGCAACTGCGCCAGGCCGCCCTGGCGGTTGCCCGCGGCAACTACGAGCTGGCCTTCACCGTTGATACCAAAGACGAGATGCGGGATCTGGCGCAGGCCATGGAAGAGATGCGGCTGCAGCTCAAGATGCGGGAAGACAAGCTCTACCTGATCAGCACCACCGATGCCCTGACCGGCCTGCGCAACCGTAAGTATTTCGATGAAACCCTGACTCGGGAGTGGATGCGGGCCGCGCGCTGCCAACATCCATTGAGCATGCTGCTGATCGATGTGGATCACTTTAAGTCCGTCAACGACACCTATGGCCATCAGGTCGGCGACCTGGTGCTGCGTGAGGTTGCCGCCCACCTGATGCACACCATGACCCGCAGCATGGACGTGGTAACCCGATATGGCGGCGAGGAAATGGCGGTGCTACTGCCGGAAACCCCGCTGGACGGCGCCTGGCACTTGGCCGAACAGCTTCGCCAGCGTGTTGAGCAAGCCTGTTACAACGCGGACGGTCATCGCCTCAAGGTCACCATCAGCATTGGCATCGCGACCTGCATTCCAAATCCGCAAACGGACGCCGAGGTTTTGATATCCGAAGCCGACCAGGCCCTGTATCGGGCCAAAGCCGAAGGACGCAACCGTTGCCAGTCCCTAACCCCAATGCCTGACAGTATCAGCATCCCCGTCGATACCTAAATGCTGAACCTCATGAGCCTGAACCCAACAAGGCCCCAGATGCGATTCCAAACAACAATAAGAAACTCCAAAATCTTCTCCAGCCGCCGCCTGATCGGCGCGGCTCTGCTCTGCCTGTGCAGTGGCTATGCCGCAAGTGCGGTCTCGCCAGAACAGGCGAAGGCCCTCGGTCGTGAACTGACACCGCTCGGTGCCATCGCCGCCGGCAACAGTGCCGGCACCATTCCTGCTTGGCGCCCCGATCAGGCAACGCCCACGGACGAAAAGCCCCTGTTCGTGATCACCGGCCAGAATTATCAGACATACGCGAACCAACTGACGGAGGGACAAAAAGGGTTATTCCAGACCTATCCCGATACCTTCCGCATGCCGGTTTACCCCTCGCGCCGGGATTTTGCGCCACCACAACGCATCCTCGACCAGACACGCGTCAATGCCACCCAGGTCAAGCTCAGCGACGACGGTTACGGGATCGATGGCGGGCATGGCGGAATTCCCTTCCCCATTCCCCAGGCGGGGCACGAAGCCATGTGGAACCACCTGCTGCATTGGCGCGGGAATTCCGGCACCCGCATCGCCTATGAGACTGTGGTTGAAACTGATGGCTCCTATTCTCTGGTGCTGTCGCGCCAGGACGTGTTGAGTAATTACTACGCCAGCAAGTATCTCGATAAAGTCGATAACCTGCTGTACAGCTATCAGTCCTTCTTTCTGGCGCCTGCTAGTATCGCCGGCGGCGCCTTGCTGGTCATCGACAGCCTGAACCAGACCCGCAATCCGCGCCAGACCTGGGGTTACAACGCGGGCGAACGCCGGGTGCGGCGCATTCCGCATGTCGGCCATGACAGCCCAGCGCTCCTGTCCCACAGCATTCGCACCGCCGACGATACCGATATGTTCAACGGGGCGCTGGACCGCTTTGATTGGGAACTGCTGGGACGACGGGAAATCTATATCCCCTACCACAATGACCAGCTGGCCAACCCGACGCTGGAGCTGAAGCAGGCATTGACGCCGTTTCACCTCAACCCGGACCTGACCCGCTACGAGTTGCATCGGGTTTGGGTGGTACGCGCAACGCTGCGAGCAAACGCCAAACACGTCTATAGCAAGCGGGATTTTTATCTGGACGAAGACAGCTGGAGCATTGCCATCGCCGACCAGTACGACCGGCAAGGCAGGCTGTGGCGGGTGAGCATGGCATTCCTGAACGAATTCACCAAGGAGGAACCGGTGCTCTTCCCGGCCGCTGAGGTCTTCCATGATTTGCCGTCACGCCGCTACCACGTCCAGGGCCTGCCCAGTGGCACAGGCGCGCCGGCATACCAATCCCACAAGGAACCCTTGCCGCAGCGCTATTTCACACCCCAGTCGCTGCGCGAACAGGGCATCCGCTAAGCACAACAAGACGGCGCGCATAGTAACTATCTCACAGCCGTTACGAGCGGGTTCTGGGCAAGGCGGACTGAGCACCGGAGCCCAAGCCCAGGAGCCGGCAGCCCAGGAGCCACGCAGTAGGTTGTGAGATAGCTACTTAGTCGCGCGGCGGCTCATCCCTGGTAAACACCCATTGATCGCCCGTGGATCGCTCGGCGTTGAAAGCATAGCCCGCCACGTCGAACTGCTTGAGCTGCTCTGGCTGGGTTAAGCGATTGCGAATGATGTAGGCACTCATCATACCCCTGGCCTTTTTCGCCCAGAAGCTCACGATCTTGTACTGCTCCCCCTTGCGGTCCAGAAACTGTGGCGTAATGATCCGCGCCTGCAGCGCCTTCGGCTTGATCGCCTTGAAATACTCATTGGACGCCAGATTCACCAGCACCGGCTCAGCATCATCGACCAATTCCTGATTCAGGGCCTGGGTCAGACGCTCCCCCCAAAAGCTATAGAGATTGGCGCCGCGCTCGTTCTTGAGCGAGGTTCCCATCTCCAGCCGGTAGGGCTGAATCAGATCCAATGGCTTCAGCAGGCCATACAGTCCCGAGAGAATCCGCAGGTGCTTCTGGGCAAACGCTAGGTCCGCCTCATTCAGTGACTCAGCCTCCAGCCCCACATAGACGTCGCCCTTGAACGCCAACACCGCCTGCTTGGCGTTCTCCGGCGTGAACGGCGTGTGCCAGGTCTGGAAGCGATTGGCGTTGAGCACGCCCAGCGCGTCGCTGATGCTCATCAACTCGGAGATCTCACCCGGCGCCATGGTTTTGAGCTGCTCGACCAGAACCCGTGAGTCTTCTAGATAAGCGGGCTGGGAATAGATCGAAGTGGTGGGCGGGGTTTCGTAGTCCAGAGTCTTGGCGGGGGAAATGACAACAATCATGAGATACAACTCTTCTTTTTAAACGGCAAAGTCATCTACTGAAAAAGTCATCTGCTGAAAAAACAGATTCAGTGATACTGGGCGGCACAAAATGGGTTCAGCTGGAATGAGCCAACTGGAGAATGTCCTGGGGCAGGAAGGGCCAGCCAATCTCGACATCGGTATCCGTCCGGCGCAGCACTGGGATACGCACACCGTAGGCAGCCATCAAAGCATCGGAGTTGCTGATCTCCACCACCTCCAGCTCATAGGCATCGGCCGGCAAGGTGGCGATCAGCATGGCTTCGGCCTGCTCGCACAGGTGGCAGCCGAGCGTTGAAAACAACTGCAAGGGGACTGGCATGGAGTTACCGTCGGTCCAAAAGTTTGGGCTCGATTGTACTGGCGAATGAGGGGTAAATCCACGGCGGGCGGCAGGAGCTTGCCACATCCGCCGCCCGTCAACAAATGTACCGCGACGAACCCTAATTCTTCGCCCGTGCCTGAATCAGATCCTCCACCACGGATGGATCCGCCAGGGTGGAAATATCCCCCAGCGACTCGCTTTCCTGCGCCGCGATCTTGCGCAGAATCCGCCGCATGATCTTGCCGGAACGGGTCTTGGGCAGGCCCGGCGAGTACTGAATGACGTCCGGCGCGGCGATGGCGCCGATTTCCTTGCGCACCAACTGCTTGAGCTCCTCGGTCAGCTGGGGGGATTCGTCAAAGCCCAGGGTCAGCGTGACGTAGGCATAGATCCCCTGCCCCTTCACATCATGGGGAAAACCCACCACGGCCGCCTCGGCGACGGCATCATGCAGCACCAGCGCACTTTCAATCTCTGCCGTGCCCAATCGGTGGCCTGACACGTTGAGCACGTCGTCCACGCGCCCTGTGATCCAGTAATAGCCGTCCGCATCGCGGCGCGCGCCGTCGCCACTGAAGTATTTGCCGGGATAGGTGGAGAAGTAGGTCTGGACGAAGCGCTCATGGTCACCATAGACCGTGCGCATCTGCCCCGGCCAGCTGTCCAGCAGTACCAGATTACCTTCGGCCACACCATCCAGAATCTTGCCGTCGTTATCCACCAGGGCCGGCTGCACGCCAAAGAACGGACGGGTCGCTGAACCCGGCTTCTGGGCAATGGCGCCCGGCAAGGGGCTGATCAGAATGCCACCGGTTTCCGTCTGCCACCAGGTATCCACAATCGGACAACGGCCGTCGCCCACCACCCGGTGATACCACTCCCAAGCCTCCGGATTGATCGGCTCACCGACACTGCCCAGCAGTTTCAGACTGCGCCGCGAAGCCTGCTTGACCGGTTCATCCCCCAGGCGCATCAGAGCACGAATGGCGGTGGGTGCGGTGTAGAAGATATTCACCTGGTGCTTGTCGATCACCTGCCAGAAACGGGATGCATCCGGATAGGTGGGCACACCCTCGAACATCAGTGTGGTGGCGCCATTGGCCAGCGGTCCGTACAGGAGATAGCTGTGGCCCGTCACCCAGCCCACGTCGGCCGTGCACCAGTACACGTCGCCGTCCTTGTAGTCGAACACGTATTGATGGGTCATGGAGGCGTAGACCAGATAGCCGCCGGTGGTGTGCAGCACGCCCTTGGGTTTACCGGTGGAGCCTGAGGTGTAGAGAATGAACAGCGGATCTTCCGCCCCCATTTCCTCGGGCGGACAATCGACCGGCTGATCGGCGACAACCTCGTGATACCAGCGGTCGCGCCCCTCGTTCCAGGCAATGCTGGCGCCGGTATGCCGCACCACGTAAACCTGCTCGACCGCCACGCCATCCACCAGCTTGATGGCATCGTCCACGCTCTGCTTCAGGGGAATGGTCTTGCCGCCCCGCAGACCTTCATCGGCGGTGATGATCACCCGCGAGTTGCAGTTCTCGATCCGCCCCGCCAACGCCTCCGGCGAGAAGCCGCCAAACACCACCGAGTGCACTGCACCGATCCGGGCGCAAGCCAGCATGGCCACGGCCGCTTCCGGAATCATGGGCATGTAGATGGTCACCACATCGCCTTTCTTCACGCCATTGGCGCGCAGGGCGTTGGCAAAGCGGCACACCCGCTCGAACAGGTCCTGATAGGTGATTCTGGCGTCCTTGGCGGGATCGTCCCCTTCCCAGATAATCGCGGTTTGTTCCGCCCGTGCCGGCAAATGGCGATCCAGGCAATTGACGCAGGCGTTGAGGGTGCCGTCATGAAACCAGCGAATGTGGAGGTTCTCCGGGCTGTAGTCCACGTCCTTGACCTGGGTAAACTCCTTCATCCAGTGCAGACGGGTACCGTGCAGGCGCCAGAAGGTTTCCGGATCCTCGATGGACTCCCGGTACATACGCTCGTAGGTTTCCTGGTTGATCCAGGCGTTCGCCGCGTACTCCGAGGCGACCGGATAGATGGCTTGGTTGCTCATGATTCCCTCGTTTTTATCGTTGTCCGCCCGCCTCTGCGTGGCGTTCCGTGATCCCTGAATAATACGCCAGTCCATCCACATCACAACCCCCGCCAGTGCGGTGCCGAAGCACGCCGGACGAACAGAATGTGACAATTTCCTCGATTGCGCCTCGCGCAATTTGAACTAAAGTAAGTTCTGTTCAAGACCGGCAATCGCCGGAGCCGCCGTGCGGGAGCGCGGTAGAATCTTCTGCTCCCTTTCGCGATAATGCCACCCCGCTCACAACCCCCAGGAACGCCAAGAGATGTGGTTTAAGAACATCTATTTTTACCGCTTCACCAAGCCCTTTAACCCCTCCACCGAAGAGCTGGAAACCAAGCTCGAAGCCGCCCGCTTTCAGCCCTGCGGCCCACAAGACACCACCCGTTCCGGCTGGGTGCCGCCCCTGGGGCGCCACGGCACGCAGCAAGTCCATGAGACCAACGGCTATCAGATGGTCTGCCTGAACCGTGAAGACAAGATCCTGCCCTCCTCCGTGATCAAGGACATCGTGCAGGAGAAGATCAACGAGATCGAAGACACACAGATGCGCAAGGTGGGTCGTAAAGAGCGCGATGAGCTCAAGGACCAGGTCCTCAATGAGCTGCTGCCCCAGGCCTTCAAGCGCTCATCCACCAGCTATGGCTACATTGCCGCCAAAGACGGTTTCCTGATCCTGAACTCCGCCAGCCCCAAGAAAGCCGACGAATTCAGCTCTGCCTTGCGCCAGGCACTGGGCAGCCTGCCGATTCGAATGGCGGCCGTGCGTCAGAGCCCGTCCGATGTCATGACCCAGTGGCTGCAGGGCACCCGTCCCCTGCCCGCCGGTTTTGAGCTGCAGGACGAGTGCGAACTGCGCGAACCCGGCGACAGCGGCGGCATCGTGCGCTGCAAGGGCTGTGACCTGCAAAGCGAAGAGTTTAAGGCACACCTGGAAGCTGGCAAACGCGTGGTCAAGCTGGCCCTGAACTGGGAAGAAAAAATTTCCTTCATCATCGCCGAAGACCTGACCATCAAGCGTCTGAAATTTGGCGATGTGCTGCAGGAACAGGCCCAGGACAGCGGCGCGGAAGACGCAGCCGATCGCTTTGATGCGGACTTTTCGATCCTGGCCATGGAGCTGTCGCGGTTGATTCCGCAGGTGCTGGAAGCCTTTGGTGGCGAGGACGACTCGGCGTTGCTGAAGGCAAGTTGAGTATCCGTTGAGGCTTTGTTCCGTGCCTGATTGACCCTCACCCCCAGCCCCTCTCCCGCAAAGCGGGAGAGGGGAGTTACAGCCTGCTTCGACGACAACTCATGCCACGCGTTCGCGCGCATAGTAATCCCCTCTCCCTCCGGGAGAGGGTTAGGGTGAGGGGTTTCTCAGGCTGGCTTGTGGCCCAAACTTGATTCCGCGCCTAATACACCCTCACCCCCGGCCCCTGAGAGGGGGCTACTGCCCTACCTTATGAACGTTATATGCTTAGTGTTCAGCTCAAACATGGGTACGGAAACCCGATGCATCAACAAGCAGCAAGGACACTACGGCGCAATCAAACAGATGCTGAACAGAAACTGTGGCGTTATCTGCGCAATAGGCAGCTTGCAGGCTATAAATTTCGACGACAGGTGCCAATCAAGCCCTACATCGTCGACTTCCTATGCCGACCACGAAGCTTGGTCATCGAACTCGATGGATCCCAGCAGCAGGTCGAGTACGATCAAGCTCGTACAAACTATCTTGAGGCCCACGGTTTCAAAGTCGTCCGTTTCTGGAACAACGAAGTGCTCACTCAAACCGAATCTGTTCTGGAAGCAATACTCCTGTCGCTAGCGCAGCAAGAGAAGTATCCAAAGAAGGTTCCACTTCACGCACAAGAACCTACCTCACCACCCGATTCAAATCCGACGACAGCCGCTCCCGTTGCCAGGCCTTATGGGGCGGATTGAGCTCCAGCACCACCATCATCACTTCCTCATGTGCGTCGTAACGGACCCTGAAGCCGAGCTTCTCGGCCAGTCTTAGCATCGGGCGATTATCCGGCAATACGGAGCCGACCATCTCCACGGTGCCCCGCGAGCGGCAGTACTCGATCATCTTACGCATCAGGATCATTCCCAGCCCTTCCCCTTTATGGTCGTCCCGCACCAGCACGGCGAATTCCGCCTGCAGGTTGTCCATATCGGTCCAGGTCCGCACCGTGCCGAGGGTTTCGCAGCCGCTGCCGTCCGGTTTCTCGGCGGAGGCGACGAACACCATCTCCCGGTCGTAATCGATCTGCACCATCTGCACCAGCTCGTCGTGGGTAAATGACTTGCGGTAATGGAAAAAGCGGTAGCGAATGGTTTCCGGCGACAGACAGG